>CAYQOQ010000083.1:0-21536 GCA_964419175.1 uncultured Occallatibacter sp.
GGACAATGGCTACCTGCTCCACCTACTGGGAAAATAAGATGCGTTTGCCCTGAATAAGAATCCTTTTGAGGGCACGCAAATGGGCGCAGCGGAAGTGGCGGCGCGGTACACTTTTGCCAGTGCGGGAGGCAGGGCGATGAAGAGAACGGCTGAGGAGAGTGCGCAGGTGGAGATGGGCGTCCGGTATGGCGCGGTGCGGCGGAGGACGCTGGAGCTGTGCGCGGGACTGACGGCCGAGGACATGATGGTGCAGTCGTGCCCGGAGGCTTCTCCGGCCAAGTGGCACCTGGCTCATACGGCGTGGTTCTTCGAGTCGTTTGTGCTGCGGGAGTTTTTGCAGGGCTACCAGCCGTTCCATAAGGATTTTCACTGGCTGTTCAACAGCTACTACGAGGGGTTTGCGGCGTTTCCTGAGAAGCGGCTTCGGTCGTCGTTTTCGCGGCCGGGGCTGGAGGAGATTTTGCTCTACCGGGAGTATGTGGACCGGGGCGTGGAACGGCTGCTTGAGATAGGCCCGGAGGAGGAGGCGCTGAGGCGGATCGAGTTGGGGGTGAACCACGAGGAGCAGCACCAGGAACTGCTGCTGACCGATATTCTTCATGCGTTTTTTACCAATCCGTTGCGGCCGGTTTATGCCAGTGGAGGGAAACTGGAATCGCCGGTTCAGAACGGAAGACGGCCGCTGGAGTTTGAGCAGTTTGAGGGCGGGATGCGCGAGATTGGGTACGGAGGCGAGGGCTTCTGCTACGACAACGAGCTGGGGCGGCACAGGGTTTGGCTGGACCCGTATGCGCTGGCGCGGCAGCTGGTGACGTGCGGGGAGTTTGCCGAGTTTATGGCCGACGGTGGCTACCAGAGGGCCGAGCTTTGGCTTTCAGCGGGATGGGACACGGTGAAGGCGAGGGGCTGGAAGGCACCGCTCTACTGGACGAATGAAGCCGGGGAGTGGAGCGTCTTTACTCTGCGCGGCGAGTTGCCGCTGAAGGAGTTGGAGACGACGCCGGTGAGCCATGTGAGCTTTTACGAGGCCGATGCCTATGCGCGCTGGGCGGGGCGGCGGCTGCCGACGGAGTTTGAGTGGGAGGCTGCGGTCGAGGGTAAGGCTGTGGAAGGAAATTTGCTCGATTCGGGGTTGCTTATGCCTTCCCCGAGCAAGGAACTCCTCCAAAGCCAGGGCCCTGCGCAGCAGTGGTTTGGGGATTGTTGGGAGTGGACGGCGAGCGCTTATCTGGGCTATCCGGGGTTCCGGACGCTGGCAGGGGCACTGGGCGAGTACAACGGTAAGTTCATGAGCGGACAGATGGTTCTGCGGGGCGGGTCGTGCGCAACGCCTACCGCGCATATTCGGGCAAGTTACCGGAATTTTTTTGCGCCGGAGACGCGGTGGCAGTTTTCTGGAATCCGGCTGGCTTTTTAACATCCCTTTCGAGGGGCAGACGCATCCAACGGACCGCATGACTACTTTTGCCTTGCCCAACATTGCTGAACAGAGCGGACAACGAACCGTTGACGCGCAGGTGGCTGCGGCGGTGCGAGAGGGGCTCGTCTGCTGGCCCAAACGACTGCCGCCATGGCTGTTTTACGATGCCGCCGGGTCACGGTTGTTCGACGAGATTACGGAGCGGCCGGAGTATTACCCGACGCGGACCGAGCGCGGGATTCTGGCGGCGCACGCGGAGACGATGATTACGCGGACCGCGAATGGGGCTCGGCTGCGGATTACGGAGCTGGGAGCGGGGTCGGCGGACAAGACGCGGCTGCTGCTGAAGGCGGCGGTGGAGCGGCAGGGGACGGTGGTTTACGAGCCGGTGGATGTTTCGGCGAGCGCGCTGGCTGCTGCGCGGGATCGGATCGAGCGGGAAATCGCCGGGGTTGAAGTGGTTCCGCGGGTGATGGACTACACGCATGGGCACGGGCTGGAACTTGAAGCAGCAGACGCGGGCGAGCGGCGTCTGGTGTTGTATATCGGGTCGAGTATTGGGAACTTCGATCCGCCGGAGGCGATGCGGCTGCTGCGGCGCGTGCGGGCTGGGCTGAAAACGGGCGACGGACTGCTGCTGGGTGTGGACCTGGTCAAAGACGAGGGGACGCTGCTGGCTGCTTACGACGATTTTGCGGGGGTGACGGCGGACTTTAATCTGAACCTGTTGACCCGTCTGAACCGGGAGCTGGGGGCGGATTTTTATCTGGAGAGCTTTGAGCATCGGGTGATTTGGAATGAGGCGGAGTCGAGGATCGAGATGCATCTGGAGAGCCGGGTACGGCAGACGGTAAGGCTGGCGGCGCTGGGGCTGGATGTGGAGTTCGCCGAGGGCGAGACGATTCATACGGAGAACAGCTACAAGTACCGGGTCGGGCAGGCGGAGGCGCTGCTGGCTGAGGCTGGGTTTAGGGCGGCTGGAAGCTGGACGGATGAGCGTGGGTGGTTTGGGGTTTGCTTGGGGCGGGTCTGATTACGAGGTTCCGGGTTTTATAAAAAGCTAGAGATAGGTGGATCTATCCCACCTTAACCGCGATGAAGCCACGGTGAAGGTGGGGCACCCGATTTTTGTTGGGTGAAATTTTGGAATCCCAGATCCCAAAATCGGGACCTGGGCACCCGTTCTTTCTACTGAATCTGCTTCGTTTGTTGCGCTCGATTCGTTTATTTGGGCGCGGCGATTTTTACCAGCAGGATGTCGTGGCTGGGCAGTTCGATGGACTGGTTGTCGTTGAGGGTGACGTCTTTGCCGGTCCAGAGGTCTTTGCCGGCTTCGGGACCCTTGAGGCCCAGCTTGGCGAGACTGAGGTGGAAGGGGTGAGTAGCGACACGGTCGGAGCCGACGTTGAGGACGGCGATGGCGAGCGCCCCACCGGAGAGAGGCCGGGTCCAGACTTCGACTTCGCCGTCGACGTAAGCGCGAATTCCCTGCTTGCCCAGTTTGTCCTGATCGATGGCGATCACATCTTTGTTGGTGAGGATGGCTTTGATCTCGGGCTTCATGTTGGGCAGGTCGTTGCCGGCGAGGAGAGGCGCGGCGAGGATGGCCCACATGGAGAAGTGGGCGCGGTTCTCGGCCAGAGTCAGCTTGCCGTTGCCAACCTCCAACATGTCGGGATCGTTCCAGTGTCCGGGACCGGCGTATTTGGCCAGGCCCGCATTCTGGTTGATGATGTCGACGATGCTCCCCCAGTTGGCCTCGACGTCGCCTGTTGTGCGCCAGAGGTTGCCACCGAGTGCGGGGGCCCACTCCCAGGGGGAATCCCAACCGTACTGGCAAAGCGAGTAGACGATGGGACGGCCGCTGGCCTTGAGGGCATTGCCCATCTTGACGTAGGCGGCCACCATGAGACGCATCTGCGCGGCCTCGTCGTTGGGCGCCTGCTTCTGCATCACGTCCGGAATGAAGCTGCAGAGGTCGTACTTGAGGTAGTCGATACCCCAGGCAGCGTACATATTCGCATCCTGGGCCTCGTGGTCGAGCGTGGCCGCGTAGCCTCCGCAGGTTTTGGAGCCGGGGCCGGAGTAGATACCGATCTTGAGGCCCTTGGAGTGGACGTAGTCGGCGAGCGCCTTCATGTCGGGGAACTTGTTGTTGGTGTGGAGAACACCGCTCGCGTCGCGCTCGGCTTCCCAGGTGTCGTCGATGTTGATGTAGTTGTAGCCGGCGTCTTTCATGCCGGTGGAGACAAGCTGGTCGGCGGCTGCGCGAATATCTTTGTCGGCTACTCTTTCGGCAAAGAAGTTCCAACTATTCCAGCCCATGGGCGGTGTGGCGGCGATGATCTGAGATGCGGCGTGGGTCTTGGCCGGGTGCGCATTAGAAGCCGAGGGCTTGGGAGCGGTTTGCGCGGCGGCGGTGATGGCGGTCAAGGCAAGAACAGCAACAGAAAGTGGGGCGGAAAGGCGCATAGCGTGAATCTCCTGAAAACATTTACAGCGAAATTGTATGCACGCTCCATAGAGTTTGGCAACGGAAAATGCATATCTCGCGACATCCGGGTAGGGTAAGCTACCCATACGCAGCGAGAGACGTTATGGCAAACGAGCGCATTGAATCCGAACGGGACGCCGGGAGCGGGTTCGCACGTGCATGGCAGTGGCTCGATTCCGCGCATGACCTGATCTTCTCGGAAGCCAACAGGACGGCAATGAGGCAGTTGGCCATTCGGCTGAGCATTGCTGGTTTCGTGATTCACCTGCTGCTGATTTTTCTGGCTCGACGCTTGCGCATCCACCGCTGCTGATTGCCGAGGCCGGCCAGAACTATCTTACGGCGATTTCGACGCCGTTCAACTTCATCCTGTTCTACGAGGTGCTGGTGCTGATTGCGGCGCTGCCTGCCTCGACAACGCGCTCGATTGCGAGCCAGTACGAGATCGTTTCGCTGATCTTTATTCGCGATGTTTTCCGGGACATCGGCAAAGCCGGGGACCTGGTGATCGGGCAGAAGCTCACGCTGGAGTCGCTGCCGTTGTTCATGGATATGTGGGCAGGATTCCTGATGTTCTTTCTGGTGACGGTGTTTCAGCACGTGGCTCAAATGCGTACGGGGGCCTCGGTGACTTCGATGCCGACGCGGGGAACGCTGCGGTTCATTGCGCAGAAGAGGGTGGTGGCCGCCGGCCTGGCTACGCTGCTGATCGCCATGGCCGTCTACAACCTGGGCCTGCTTGGCTTTGCCGTTGGCAGGATGGCGCTGACCCGACAGGGCACGATCGAGACCGCGACTAACTTCTATAACGACGTGTTCACGGTGATGATCTTCACCGATGTGCTGATCCTGATTCTGTCGCTGGCCGTGTCGGGAAAATACGAGATGGTGTTTCGCAACGCGGCGTTCATCGTGTCGATCATCCTGATCCGGTTTGCGCTGACGGAGGGTTATCCCTACGGCGCGCCGCTGGCCCTTGTGGCGATGCTGTTCGGAATCCTGACCCTGCTGGTCTACAACTATCATCAGCGCATCAGCGGGCCGGTGGGCGGGTGATGCGGGGCGCTTAGCCTAAGAGGCTGTCGATCTTCTGATTGAGGGCGGCGATCTGCTGGCGAAGTTCTTCAACGGTGGCTTCGATGGTTTCGAAGCGCTGCTGGAAGGCGCTGCCGGCCGCGGCGGGCTCGTGGGCTGAGGCAGATTCGGCGGGAGTGAATTGAATACTCTCGATGGGGCCGGAGAGCAGGTGGGCGTAGCGGGCTTCCTTGGTGCCGGGCTGGCGCGGAAGGATGGCGGCCAGGGATGGGTCGCGGTCCATCAGCTTTTGGATGCCGGCGAGAACGTCTGAAATTTCATCAAAAACATGCAGGCGCTCTGTGCGGCCGCGGAGCTCGCCGGGGGTTTGCGGGCCGCGAAGAAGAAGCACGCCGAGGAGAGCTGTCTCCGCGCGGCTGAAGTTGAAGGCCTCGCCGAGCCAGTGTTCGTACTTGGTGACGCGGCCATCGGCGGAGCGGGCGCGGCCGGCCAGATGCTTGTCTTCAAGACCGCGCAGGGCCAGGCGGACGTCTTCCTCGTCGAGGTTCATGACGGGCTCGCGGTTGGAGCGCTGGTTGCAGGCGTTGATGAGGGCGTTGAGGGAGAGGGGATAGTAGTCGGGGGTGGTGACTTCCTTTTCGACAAGAGCGCCGAGGACGCGGGCCTGAGCGGGGGTGAGGAGGATTGGGTCGGTGGGCATGAGTCTATTTTCCCACGGTCAATGCGGGTTCTTCCGGACGAGTTTTGGACCAGTTTGGTTACACGTCCTAAAAGTGAGTGGGAGTCCCCTCAATGGTCGCGCATCCATTGCCTCAGCCACGCCGACAGAGCAGCGAGCGCGAAGAGCACCAGCGCAATTGCCACCATCTTCAGGTTATGCTTTGCCCCTTTCTGCGTCGTGTTCAATGCATCGACTAACACAAGCATGTAATGATCGCCTTGGCTCAGTTTCTCTATTGCCCGGTCCCATGTCTCCCTTCCTTGCTTGCCTTGAACCTCAAAGCGACTCTGAAGTCTGGTGGCCAATCCGCCAATCTTCTGCTCGTATTCGCCCTGATCGTAACCCCGGTCAAACTCCGCGCTCACCTGCTCCATGTCCGGCAGCGTCCATTCAGTCTCGGTAAAGTAGAGCATCTTCCTTTCGACCTCTGTTAAGGGCGCGCCCTCCCGCTGAGCCTCCTCGACAATCTTGCCTGCCAGAAAGTCCTTTGCATCGCGGACGGTCTTGAACCGCTTTACACCCCGTCCCACCGGGCTGTCGTTTGACTCTCCCGTGGATTTCCTCGAGCGAAGCCGGCGAAGACCGGAAACAGCCGACTCTTTTGCCGTGAACCGCGAACTGAGCCACACGACTGGCCAAAACATCGCCCACAGGAGAGAGGACGCCACTCGTTTGTCTCTCGGATCATCATCGACGGAGAGCAGCCACATCAAGATCGCGAAATAAGCTGCCGACATAGCCACAAATCCGCCCCAATGCCCCATGAACTGTAACAAAGATCGCACTTCCTTCTCCTTCACTCGCAGCTGTTAGACCGGAACGGAAAGCGACAGCAGGTATCAACAATTCCAAACTCATGGCAGATTGAGTCGAATTGTACTTCACATTTTGACGTACCCGCTCAATTCTGTCTGGATACCCTTCAACTGAAGCCCACGCCCGCGGCCTAGAACCCATTCCCACCGGAGTGGCCCAGTACTTCCGATGGAATGTGGCGGTGGCGGGTCAGGAGGAAGTAGACCAGGGGCGTGACGATGAGGCTGAGGACCATGGAGATGGTGAGGCCGCCGATGACGGCGATGGCGAGGGGCTGAAGCATCTGCGAGCCGGCGCCGAGAGCGAAAGCCAGGGGCAACATGCCGCAGACGGCGGCGATGGCGGTCATGACGATGGGGCGGAGGCGGCGTTGAGCTGCCTGGAGCATGGCGTCATGCGCGGACATACCATCGGTGCGGAATTTTTCGTCGGCGTCAAGCAGGAGAATGCCGTTCTTTGCGACGATGCCGATGACCATAATGAGGCCCATGAATGAGGCGACGTTGAAGGTGGTGTGCGTGACGAGCAAGGCCCCGATGACGCCGGAGATGGAGAGCACCGATGAGGTGAGGATGGCGATGGGCGCGGGGAAGTTGCGGAACTCGGTGAGGAGCACGCCGAAGACCAAGGCCAGAGCGAGAAGCAGAACGCGGAGCAGATCGTGGAAGGATTTCTGCTGCTCCTCGTAGGTGCCGCCATACTCGACGCGAACCGAGGCTGGCAGGTGGAGGCCGGCGACGGTCTGCTTGACGCGGGCAACGCCGGTGCCGAGGTCGGAGCCCTCGAGGCGGCCGGTGACGACCACTAGGCGCTGCAGATTCTCGCGGCGGATTTCGTATTGCGGGGGTAGTTGCTGGACGTCTGCGAGTGAGCCGAGGGATGCGGTGTGGCCTGAACTACTGTTGAAGACCGTGTTATCGATGGCGTCGAGCGAGGAACGGGTTTCATCGCCGAGGCGAACGCGGATGGTGTAAGGGCGGCCGTTGGCGATGAGCGGATCAGTGGTTTCGACGCCGTCGAGAATGGCGGTTGCGTCCTCGGAGACTTCAGCCGGAGTGAAACCGAGGCGGGCGGCAACGACGGGATCGACCTGGAAGTTAGTGGCGGGGCCACTCACGGTGTTTTCGATGCCGTTTTGCACATCGACCACACCGGGGATCTTCGCGATGGCATCGCCCACCCTGGGGCCGAGTTGAGTGAGGAGAGCCGAGTCGTTGGTAAAGATCTTGAGCTGGATGGGTTCGGGCGCGTTGGAGAGGTCGCCGATCATGTCCTGGAGGACCTGGGTGAATTCGATGTCCAACTCCGGCTCGGTGGTCCTGATCTGCTGGCGGATGTCTTCCATTACTTCGTCGATTCCACGGCTACGCTTGGCCTTCAGCTTGACGGTAAAGTCGCCAGTGTTGGCTTCGTGCACCGCGTTGAATCCCATCTCCATGCCGGTGCGGCGGGAGGTGATTTCGACTTCGGGAGTGGCGCGGAGAATGCGCTCGACGTGTTCGAGGACGCGGTTGGTCTCGCTGAGGGAGCTGCCGGCGGGCATGATGTAGTCGAGGATGAAACCGCCTTCGTCCATCTCCGGCAACAGATCGGAGCCGAGCGCCTGGTAACCGGCCCAGGTGCCGAGGACAAGCACAACACAGGCTGCGCCGACCCAGAGAGGCTTGGCGAGAGCCCAATCGAGGGCGCGGCGGTGAAGTTGAAGGACGCGGGTAAGCACGCTCTTGGGCTGGTGCTCTTTTTGCTCTTCATCGCTTTCGCGCTCTTTGAGCAGCATGATGCTGAGGCCGGGCGTCCATGTGAGGGCGAGCATGAGCGAGGTGAGCAAGGCCGCGGCCATGGTGATGGCGAGGGCGCGGAAGAAGCTGCCGGTGACACCGCTGACCGAGACGAGAGGAAGAAAGACAACAACCGGCGTGATGGTGGAGCCGATGAGCGGTGTGGTGATTTCCTTGAGCGCTTTGCGTACGGCTTCAGCGCGGTGCTCGCCGGAGTCTCGGTGCATGACGATGTTTTCAACCACGACGATGGCGTCGTCGATGACCAGGCCGATGGCGGCGGCGAGGCCGCCCAGCGTCATGAGGTTGAAGCTTTGGCCGATGGCGAAAAGCACCAACACCGTGATTGCAATGGTGACGGGGATGACGAGGCCGGCGATGAGCGAAGAGGTCCAGTCGCGGAGGAAGAGGAAGAGGATGATACAGGCGAGGATGAGGCCGATGAAGATGGCATCGCGGACGCTGGAGATGGAGTCGCGGACAAGTTGCGACTGGTCGTAGAAGAGATTGAGCTTGACGCCGGGCGGGAGCTTGCGGCGGAGTTCGGTGACCTGCGCGGCCACAGCGTCGGCCACAGCGACAGTATTGCTGGAGGGCTGGCGGGAGAGGGTAAGGAGAACGGCGTCCTTGCCGTTTGCGGTGACGGTTGTGTAGATGGGCAGGGTTCCCGGCTGGACCGTGGCAACGTCGGCGACGCGCACGGGAGCGCCAGCGGGCGTGGTCTTGACGATGAGCTGGCGCAACCCGTCGGCGTCGTGGACCTGCGCGCCCACCAGGCCAAGGATCAGTTGATGATTGGCTTCGTAGAGGCCGGGCGAATCCACAATGTTCGAAGCCTGGATGGCGTTGACCAGATCGGGGATGGTGACGCCCGCTGTCTGCATGAGAGCCAGATTGGGAACGACGTGAAACTCCGGTACTTTGCCACCCTGCACAAGCACGGTGCTGACGCCGGCGACGCGATTCAGGGGTGGCTTGAGGTCGTAGGTAGCGATTTCCCAAAGCTGGGTCTGCGGGACGGTGTCGGAGGTGAGGCTGTAACCGAGAATGGGGAAGGTGGCGAAGGTGAGGCGGTTGGTGGTGATTTTGGCCGTGGCGGGCAGCGTTTGCTCAACCTTGCTGAGCGCCGCATCGACCAATTGCAGTTCCCGGAACATGTCCTGATTCCAGTCGAAGAAGAGACTGACCTCGGCCTGGCCTCGGCTGGTAATGGAGCGGACAGTGACCAAGCCGGGTACGGCGTTGACCGCGTCCTCGATGGGCTTGGTGATGGTGACCTGCATCTGCTCGAGCGGCATGACGCCGTTGTCGACGCCGATGACGACGCGGGGAAAATTTGTTTCGGGAAAGACGGAGATCGGCACCTGGAGGGCAAGGTAAATGCCCGCTATGGTGAGCACCGCGGCGAAAAAGAAGATGGTGCGCGTGGAGCGGGCCAGCCAGAACTGAGAGTGTTGGTTGTGCGCGCCGGGGTCTCCGTTCGGCATCAGTCGTCCCCCTTGGCCTTGCCGGCTGCAGGGGTATCTTCATCGGTTGCCGGACCCACTTTCACTTTTGTGCCTTCATCAAGGCCGTAGGCGCCGCCGGTGATGACGAGGTCGGATGCGGCGAGGCCGTCGACGATCTGCACGTCTCCGCTGTTTGTAATGCCCAGCGTGACGGGCTTGCGATGGGCCGCACCGTCGCTGCCGACGACCATGACGGATTTTGTGCCGTCCTGTGCGGTGAGGATGGCGGCAGAGGGGAGCGTCCATGCCTTGGCGACGGTTCTGCCGGTGATGGCGGCCTTGACCGGCGTTCCTACCTTGAGCTTGCCCGCTTTGTTGTCGATCTGGAGCCAGACCTCGACGGTGGTGCTGCCGGGGTCGAGCGCGGGACTGATGAGGAAAACCTTGGCGGCAACGGGATCGGTGAGGCCGGGCACGTTGACGGACGCTTCATCGCCGATCTTCATCTGCTGGGCGAGACTTTGCCCGATGTGAGTCTTGGCAAGCAGGGTCGTGGTTTCCATCACCGTGATGAGCGACGCGCCGGCAGCGGCGGTTTCTCCGGCGAACAGAGGCCGATCAGTTACGACGCCGTCGATGGGGCTGCGAATCTCAGAGTAGTTGACTTGGGCTTCAGCGCCTTTATATTTGCCTTCGGCGGAGGTCAACTGGCCCTGCGCGGCTTTGAGCGCCGCTGCGCGGCTGACGCTGTGCACGGATTCAAGATGCTTTGCGGCTGCGTCGTAGGCGGCCTGGGCTTGCACGAGCGCTGCACTGGCTGTGTCGAGATCGCGGCCGGGGATGGCGCCCTCGGCAAAGAGCTGTTTGCGGTTCTTGACGATGCTGAGGTTGAGATCGAGATTCGCTTTGGCCTGGGTCAGATCGGACTCGGCCTTGAGGGTGTCTTCAGGAACCTGCGCTTTGGTGGCCGTGTCATAGGCAGCCTGCGCGGCGACGTAGGAGCCTTTGTTGTCCATGGCGGCGGCGGCGAGATCGTTGTTTTCGAGGATGGCGAGCAACTGGCCGGCTTTTACGCGCGTTCCGCGCTGGACGTAGAACTTGCGCACGGGCGCGCTGATTTTGGGCGCGATGGCGGCCTGGGCGAGGGGGGCGAGAATGGCGTCGGCGACGATGTGCTCGGCGATGGGGCCCTGCTCGGGGTGCTCGGCCTGCACGGTGACTTGAATCTCGGGAGCGGGTTCTTTTTTGCAGCCAGGGAGGAGTGCGAGAGGCAGTGCGACGACGCTGAGCAGAAGCAAGCGCGGCGCGAAGGGGAGTGCGTGCGAGGTTCGATTGCGGCTTTTCATTCTATTCGGCATTTTGCTCGTCTTCCAGTAATGGGCCAGTTTGAATGTGCATTCCCTCGGGGGCTAAAGCCCGCGACGATTTTGGTGCATTTATGTACGGGCTAAAGCCCGTACCCTTCACACTGCCACTACCCATTATTCTTCTGCTCAACATTCTGTCCGCTGTTCAAGATTTTGCTTCCGCCCGTTGCTCAACATTCGATTTCTGCCTGCTAATCAGCTTTCTGTTTTTGCCTGAATTCCATGGATACTCTTTACATCGTCCCGGTCAGGGTTTGCAGATCGGCGCGGGCGGCCTCGTAGCGCACTCTGCCATCTTCGCGGGCATTCTGGGCGGTGACATAGGCGTTTTGCGCATCGACGACTTCAAGCACGGTGGCCTCGCCGCCGGTGTAACGGAGCTTGGTGAGGCGGAGGCTTTCTTCGGCGGTGACGGCGCTGGCGTCGAGCGAGGCGAATTGATTGCGGGCCACCTCGGCCTCGGCGTAGGCCTCGTCGAGCCGGGCGATCAACTGGCGCTGCGTTGCGCTGAGTGCGACCTTGGCGGCGTCGCGGCGAATGACGCTTTGGCGGACTTTGTGCTGTGTCGAAAGCCAGTCCCAGACGGGAATGTCGAGCGTGACGCTGGCTGAATAGCCTAGGTTGCGGATGCCATCGGGGCCGTTGACGGCGAACTGCGGGGCGTCGATGCCGTAGGTGAAGTTGAGGCCGAGATCGGGCAGGTAGGCGGCGCGGGCGGCCTGCACGTCGACGTTGCTGACGCTCAACGCGGCCAGGGCGCTCTTGAGCTCGGGATTGTTTTTGGCTGCGGCCTGCTCGACATCTTCGCGGGAGGCAAGAGGAGGCGCATCGGCCGAGTCCTGCAGCGTGTAGGGTGTGCGCGGGTCGGGAAAGAGCAGGACGCCGAGTTCGAGGCGCGCCTTTGCGGCGGCGAGTTTGGCGTCTTCGAGTTCGCGCTGGCGCTGCTGCTCTGCCAGTTGCGCTTTGACCACATCGGCGTGGGCGGCTTCGCGGGCATGCTCGCGCTTGCCGGTGAGAGAGGTGAAGCCGGCGGCTTCCTGGTGGGCGCGCTCGGCGACAGCGAACTTGTGATCGGCAGCAAGGGAGCCGTAGAAGAGGCCAGTGACGGCGGCGACAAGGCCGCGGCGCGCGACTTCAAGCTCGGCCGTGGCCATGGCGGATGCGGCATCGGCACGGCGGACGCCGGCCCATCCGGCAAGGCCAAGGGTCTCGTTGACGGAGGCCTGGCTTGCGTACTCGCGGACGGCGTTGTTGGCGATGAACTTCTGCATGGGCTCGGCGCTGGTGGCCGTTCCCTTGACCCCATTGGGCTGCGTGTAGAGGGCCTGGTTGTGATAGACGACGCTGGGCAGAAGGCCACTGCGGGCAATGGAGCGGTCGAGTGCCGAGGTCTTGCTTTGGGCCGACGCGGCGGCGTAGGCGGGCTCATTGGCTTCGGCGCGGCGGATGGCTTCGTCGAGAGTGATGACTTCGGGCTGGTTTGAGGGTGCGGGGGATGCGGCGTCGCCCGGGGTTTGCGAGCGGGCCAATGGAGCTGCTGCGGCCAGCACGAGCAAAAGCGCGATTGCGCCGGGCAGAGGTCCGAGGAGACGCCGAAATTTGCCGCGCCTTAGATTGGTCCGCATGGTCACACACAAAAGCATACAGTTTGCGTCTGAATATTAGCTTAAAGCCTGCAAGAAAACTGGCCACAGAGGAGCCTGCCCGGGATCGGCCGCCCGAGACTGGACAGAGTTCATCCGCTTACCGAGCGCTAGTTTTCTTCCCGAATGGCGCCCCATCCGGGGCCCGGCTCTGCGATACTAACTTGTTATGCCAATTGCCGATCTGGAACAAGCTGCCCAAAAGATTGCCGGATTTCTCGCCTTACTCAACAAACAGGGCGGACTGCGCCTGAAGTACCGCATTACGGCGGGCGAAGGCGCGCGCGACCCACTGGGCATTGAGGCCCGCCAGATTTATGTGGAACTGGGCGGACCCGATGTGCCGCTGGTGACCCAGCACAACGGTGAGTTGCTGCGCGCGTTGGAAACGATTGCCGCGCAGATGCTGCGGCTGGACCAGCGCGAAAACGACCTGGTGAGTTTTGACGCCGCCAACTTCAAGGCGCTGCGCGCGCAGGAGATGCAACAGCAGGCCGAGATTGCCGCGGACAAGGTGATAAGAAGCGGGATTCCGTATGCGTTTCCGCCGATGAACAGTCGCGAGCGCAGGCTGATGCACCTAGCCTTCAAGTCGATTGAAGGGGTGGAGACGGCCAGCAACGGCGAGGGACAGGATCGCTTTCTGGCTGTGTATCCGACGGGGAAGACGAATCTGCTGGTGACGCCGCCAGTGAAGCCCAGGAGCTTTGGGCGCAGGTAGGCGGCTCGGTAGTATTCCAAGACCTTGCGCAAGATAGGCTTGGTTGAATCTCCTTTCTCAAAAGTGAGACATGGGGCAGCCGCGATATATCCACATGGTTGGGCTGACGCCTTTGATGTGTCAAAATAACGAACTATGAGAACTGCAATTCTATTTGTTGTGATGGCGCTGACGGGATTGGTGTCTTCGGCGCAAAAGCGGCTGGTGCTGATCGATCAAGACGGGTCCGGGCCGGGCGGCTCGAACCAGATGGCGATGTTGGCGCTGCTGGAATCGCCGCAGGTAAAAGTGCTGGGCATCACGATGGTGACCGGCGACGCCTGGCGGGACGAAGAGACGCTGCATACGCTGCGCATGCTGGAGTTGACCGGGCACGCCGATGTGCCGGTGGCGCGGGGAGCGGTGTTTCCGCTGGTGCGCACCGAGGAGGAGACGCGGCTGAGCGCGGAGCTGGACGGTAACGTGGCCTGGCTGGGCGCATGGGGACAGCGCCAGACGATACTCCAGAAGACGCCGGACGGGATGAAGCCGGTGACGGTGAAACACCCGGAGACGCATGGGGCTTACGAGATTCCGCGGATGACGGAGGGACAGCCGTCGATCAAGCCGATCGACGAGGACGCCGCGCATTTTCTTGTTCGCCAAGTGCGCGCGCATCCGCACGAAGTGACGATCTACGCTGCGGGACCGTTGACCAATATTGCACTGGCCATTGCGATCGATCCCGAATTTGCATCACTGACCAAGGGAATTGCGTTGATGGGCGGGAGCTTGAATCCGCAGACTGACGATCCGGAGTTTGCAACAGACCCGCGCCACGAGTTCAATTTCTGGTTCGATCCGGAGGCCGCGCATATTGTGCTGCGCGCGGATTGGCCTCGGATCGACGTGACGACGACGGATGTGTCGATCAAGGCGCCGTACACGCAAAAGATGGTGGAGGAGATCGCGAAGTCGGACAGGCCGTCGGCGCGCTACATTGTCGAATGGAGCCAGAGGCGCCACTACTTGTGGGACGAGTTGGCGGCATGCGCGTGGATTGAGCCCAAGCTGATCACGAAAGAGAAGCTGCTCTACATGGACGTGGACCTGAGCCACGGGCCGAGCTATGGCGATACGCTGACATGGAACGAAAGCATGAAGCCGGCAACGGGCGTGCGGCTGGTACATGCGCAGACGGATCTGGACTTGGAGCGGTTCCAGCAGATGTTTGTGGAGCTGATGACAGGGGCAGGGCGGTAGGGAGCGTTATGAGCGACGGGGAAGAGGAGCGCGCGGAACGGGAGAAGCGGCGGGAGCTGGAAAAGCAGCAGGATCGCGAAGACCGGCTTGAGCGCACTCCGCGAGACGAGTGGGAACCGGAGCGGGATGACTCGTAAAGGACTGTTTTGAGAAGTCTTTTCCTGGTTCTAGTCCAGCCTGGGGTGAAGTTTGTGGAAGCCGGTAGCTTGCTGATAGGCGCTGGCGAAGGCGGCTAGTTTGGCTTCCTGGTAGTGGGCGGCGAGAAACGTGAGCGAAACCGGGGTACCCGGGCCGCCAATGTCGTCGTGGTCGCCGTCGTCGATGGCCGGAGGCTTGGGGGCGTCGGCGCCGCGCAGGCCGTTGGGTACGATGAGGGCCGGGTGGCCGGTGAGGTTGGTCGCGATCAATTGCGCGTCGGTGGATGGCGTGACGATGATGTCTACCTTCTCAAATAATCCTGAAACCTGACGGATGGCGAGGGTGCGGGCGCGGTTGGCCTGGATGTACTCGACCGCGGGATAGAGGCGCGCGATGCGGAAGTCGTTAGGCCAGTCCTCAACGCCCTGTTCGGTCAGGAGGCTGTCGCGGCCGGTCATGGTGAGCGAGTCGAAGGCGGCGGCGGCCTCGGCCGTGAGCAGCGGGGTCATGGCATCCCAGGGCAGCTTGGGCAACTCGACTGGGATGAGATTAACGCCCATGGCCCGGAGCTTGTCGAGGGCGGCGAGGTCGAAACGGCGGTCGTAGTCACGGCGGGCGCGGGCGGCCTGCGCGGCGACGTTGTGGTTTTCCCGACTTTTCTTATCTTCCGCGGTTTCGTTGGGCGGGGCTTCCTTGAGCTTGAGTGGCGGGGGCGGGTCGAATTCGCTTTTCAGGTAGCCGATGCGAAGCCTCTTCCAGTCGAGGCCCGGGTCCCAGCGAAACTGGGCGGGATAGACCGAGGCATCTTTGCCGTCGGGGCCGTGGATGGTTTCGAGAACCAGAGCGCAGTCTTCCGCGGTGCGGGCGATAGGGCCGAGCTTGTCCATGGTCCAACTGAGGGCCATGGCGCCGGTGCGGGGGACGAGGCCGAAGGTGGGGCGGAGGCCGGTGGTTCCGCAGCGCGTGGAGGGCGAGGAGATGGAGCCGAGCGTCTCTGAGCCGAGCGCGAAGGCAACGCAGCCGGCAGCAACGGCACTGGCTGAACCGGCGGATGAACCGCTGGAGCCTTGCTCGGGATTCCACGGGTTGCGGGTGCGGCCGCCAAACCACTTGTCGCCCATGGCGAGTGCGCCGAGGGTGAACTTGGCAACGAGCACGGCTCCGGCGGCATCGAGGCGCTGGACGACGGTCGCGTCCTCGTCGAAGGACTGGTGTTCGAAACCGCCCGCGCCCCAGGTGGTGGGGTAACCTTTGACGGCAAGCAGGTCTTTCGCACCCCAGGGGATGCCGTGGAGCGGGCCGCGATATTTGCCAGCCGCGATTTCTTCGTCGGCGGCCCGGGCCTGCGCGAGGGCGCGGTCTTCAGTAAGCGTGATGACGAAGTGGAGTTTGGGGTCATAACGCTTCAGGCGGGCGAGGTACATTTTCGTGAGAGCAACGGAGGTGAGCTGGCGGGCGAGGAAAAGGCTGGCTAACTCGGAGATGGTGGCGAAGGCGAGATCCTCAATGTTGGCGGGAATGCGGACAACGTGCGCTGGCTTCCATGCGAACGGATCTACTTTTGCTGGAGTTGCTGGCGATATAGCGGCGCCAGCCTTGACGGGCGCTTGCGGATGAAACACATACGCCGGCGGAACGGAGTTGGGAATGTTGAGGGCGCGGATGGCATCGTAACTTTCGCGCTGGCTGTTGAGGCCGTCGAGCATCATCTTCTTTTGTTCGGCGGTGAAGGGGCCGACGCCGGCAAGAATGGCGGCCTGGTCGAGCATCTCGGAAGTGATCTTAGGCAGCTCGCGGGACTTGGCTGCAGGTGAGGAAGCAGGCTGTGCCTGCGCGGCGAGTGTGTAGAGGATGCCGGGAAGCAGCGGCGACGCGATGCCGACGCGGGTACAGGCGGCGAGAAAATCCCGACGATCAAGAGTCATGCCGGTTGGTCCTTTTCTGAGGGAATGTCCTTGCGCAAACTATAACGGACGCGGACGGCCCGTGCCCCAGGCTTTCCGTAGAAAAGAACGGAAGCCATGGGGCACGGCGCAGTGCGCTTTCAGAACGTGGCCTTACTTGCCAGCTTCCGCAACAAGGCGCTGGGCGCGGCTGAGAGCGTCGAGGCGGCGCTGTTTTTGGGCTGCCAACTCGGCCGGAGTCAGGCTGTTGGCGGAGATGCGTTTGGCTATGTCGTTGAGGTGCTTGGCGAAGTCTGTACTGAGCGCTTCAACGGAGGATTGCGCTTTTTGGAGTGAATCCTGGAAGTGGGCGATCTCTTCGATTGCGCGTTCGGGGTGGTAGCTTAGGCGATCGCCGGTCTGCGTGGCATCGGTGAGCGGATCGGGAGGCGCGGCGACGGGCCATGTCTGCTGGATTGCGTCGTAGGCTCCGCGCAGGCGGGTCATGGCGCCGGCAAAGCCGTCGAGTTCGGCGCGGCGGGCGGTGAGGCCGGCGGCGCGGCGGACTTCGATGGTGACTTTAGCGGCGGCGCTGCTGGTGGGCACGGGGACGACTGTGGTCAGCGTGTTGCCGACGAAGGACCAGCCGCCTTTGCCGGAGGGTCCGGCCCGTTTGACCGGTGCGCCGTTGACGGTGACGGAGGCGGGCGGCCAGTCGGCGGGGAGACGCAACTCGTAGGCGCGGGTCTTCAACATGCCGGGATAGTTGCCCTGGACAGGACCGATTTCTACGCGGAGTGTGTCGGCGGTTTGCGAGGCCTTGATGGGGGTGCGGGCGAAGACGCCCTTTTGATATTCGACGGCGACGCCGGAGTCCTCGTAGACGGAGTAGGTGGAGGATGCGCCGGGGGCGAGCGGCCAGACGTTGACGATGAGCGGGTCGACTGGCTTTTGGCCGGTATACAGCATGGGCGGCTGCATGGGAACGATGGCGCCGGCGCGCAGATAGACGGGGATTTGGTCGATGGAGAAGCTGCGCTCAACGGAGGTGGGGCCGATGAGGTGCTTGCCGGTGGGCCACTCGATCCACTCGCCTTCGGGAAGCCAGACTTGCTCAGTGGCGAGGCCGCTGACTCTATCGGATGGAGCGGTGACGGGAGCGGCGAGCATCTGGTCGCCGAAGATGTACTCGCTCTTGCTTTGGTAGGCGGCGGAGTCCTGGGGCCAGTCGTAATAGACCGGGTGGAGGAAGGCTACGCCGGTGTCGTAGGTGCGGCGCGCCTCAGTGTATGTGTATGGCTCGAGGGCGTAGCGGAGCTGGAAGGTGGAGCGCAGGACGGAAGAGTAGGGCTCGGGATAGGCCCAGACGCGACGCTCGGCATCGGGGTTCTTGGTGGTGTGGGTGCGGAGGATAGGGCTGAAGGCGCCGAACTGGACCCAGCGCGTGTAGAGCTCGGGATCGACTGCGCCGGGCATGTGGCCGCCGATGTCGTGGCTCCAATAGGCGTAGCCGACGTTGGCGGCAGTGGCCGTGAACCAAGGTTGGAAGGCAAGCGAATCCCAGACGGAGACGGTGTCGCCGGAGAAGCCGATCTGGTAGCGGTGATTGCCGAGGCCGCCCCAACGATGGAAGAGCAGGGGGCGCTTGCCCTCGCGCTGCTGATCGGTGAAGTGGACATAGTTGAGCCACCAGGTGGGCATGACGCCGGGCATGGAGGTTTTCTGCTCCTGCTGCCAGTCGAGCCACCAGAAATCGATGCCCTGCTTTTCAAGCGGATGGTGGAGAAGGTCCATATAGTTGGTGGCGTACTTCTTGTCGGCGATGTCGAAGGGGATGTATTTCCGGGTTGCCGGATCGATGCCCATGGCTTTGGCCATGGCGGGATAAGCCAGCTCCCACGGCTGAACACCGGAGGCGGGGTGCATGTTGAGCGTGGTTTTGAGGCCCTCTTCGTGGAGCTTTTTGAGGAAGTCGCCGGGATCGGGAAAGAGGACCTTATTCCAGGTGTAGCCGGTCCAGCCGAGCCTGTGATCCGACTGATCGGTCTCGCCGGCGGCCTGAAGCTGTTCCATGCTGGTGTGCCAGCCCATGTCGATGACGAGGACATCGAGGGGGACATCGTTCTCGCGGAAGCCGCTGACGAGTTCATCGAGTTCCTGATCGCTGTAATCCCAGTAGCGGGACCACCAGGCGCCAAAGGCGAAGCGCGAGGGCAGGGGGATGCGGCCGGCAACCTTCACGTAGTCGCCGAGGGCCTGACGGTAGTCATGGCCGTAGCCGAAGAAGTAGAGGTCCTGACGATCGCCGGCGGGGCGCTCGATTACCCAGGGCCAGGGGCTTTTTTCGCCCTGGAGAAAGCGGAAGTCGGCGGAGTCGAAGAGGGGGCGGGTGGAGTCGTCGACCAAGGCCCAGCCGGAACGGGAGACGAGGCCGGGTTCAATGGGCTCTTTGGTTTTGTCGCCTCGGGCGCCATCGAGCGTGCGGGTGGTGCCCTGAAGATTTTCTGGATCTTTATCGCCGGGATGCCAGACTACCGGTTGGCCAGCGACAGTCATCGTGATGGAGAGATTGTCAGCCGTAAATCCCTTCTTCGTATCCGCCCCATCAAAAAGAATCGTCAATGCTTCAGTCTTGATCACGTGTCTGAAGTTTGTATCCGTGTAAATGACCTTGTTTTCAAACTTCGGGACGGGGAGGCGGCGATTGAGGAAGACGAAGGAGGCGTGGTCTTCGAATTTGCCGTCGGAGGCCCACTCCATGCGGATGAGCTGGGGAGTGAGGATGGTGAAGCGCGCGTGGCCAAGGACGACTACGGCTTTGGGGTCGGCTACCGGATTGGTGATGGGATCAGAGGCCGCCTCCGTGGTTGCGGCGGGGACCGGCTTGGTTGCGGGCGCGGGCGGTTCAGCTCGTAATCCTAAACTGTATGCGGCGATAAGAATGACCAAGGCAAAATGACGCAAAGAAATACGCATAGTTCCTCCGGTGCCTATAACTCCAGAGGAAAGGCTACCATTTGGGCACGGAAATGAGGTGGGGCTTCGGCAGGCTGCGGAAAGAGGAGTGGATTTGATACTTTGTGGAGGAAAATTTTACAGAGGCTAAATAGGCTGCTGAAAAACCCCGGTATCCGCTGAGCCAAGGTTAAATAGCTGAACATCGCCGTCTGCTTCTGTACGTCGCCACGAATACTTCTTGGATAAAATCACCCCCCCAAAAAACTGCGACCGCCATCAGACAAAGAGTTTTTCCACAACCTGTAAAGCCCGTGAGGGATGGTTTTAGACCGTTTCAACTTTCACCACGGGCTCCTACACCCTCTTCCTGAAACTGCTCCAGCAAACAGACTTTCCCTCAAAGAACCTGCGTCGCGGCGTGCCCCCACACCGTTTTGAGCACTGCACGGCCCCAAACCCACCCTTACTGTCCCGTTTCCAGACACTCAGTTACCCAAGTCCTGCAATTTCGTAATCTGGCGACACTCATGCCTCTTCGCTAATATCGACCCAAGCAAAAAAAACTTGAGGCCTTTTCTAAAAAAAACTTTAGCCTCAGTCGCCAAACAAAGGAGCCGGCCATGATGACCAACTGCACCGCCAACGAAACTTACGAGATCAGTCCCAGGTTCCGCCTCACTGTCGAAGAACGCATCGCCCGGCTCGAAAGAGATGCCGCCACCGACGAAGCCTTCGTCGAGCACCTCACCGACGGAGACCACATCCGCCGCCAGATGCGCTTAGTCGCCGTCCAGCGCGCCGAGTCCCTCCGTATGAGATTGTTTCTTGATCGCGCTCACACCCGCCTCTCCAGCCCGCTCATTGAGATCTAGTCTTTCCGCGCTGCGCATGCCGCCGACACAATAGGGACCGGCGTCCGAGTCAACTCCATCCTCCCCAGCATCATCGACACGCCCGCAAACCGCCAGGCCATGCCGGACGCTGATTTCACCGCATGGCCCAAGCCCCAGGACATAGCACAAGTCATCCTGTTTTTGTGCAGTGATTTGGCCGGCACAATTCATGGAGCGTCGATTCCGGTCTACGGAAATAACTGATCCTTGCTCCACAGCAGCATTGCGCCTGCTTGCACTTCAAGAGCATGAACCGCTTGTTTCAGGGGAAGTAGAACAAATCTTTGATCTAAGCTGCTGATAAATATGGTAGGCACGACTGGACTCGAACCAGCGACCTCTTCCGTGTCAAAGCAGCAACACTTATTGCTTTCAATGACTTACATGGATTGGAAGGACTTATAGGAGCATCGTAAGTTGTTGAAGAATAAAGAAGAGGTGATCGGCTTCGGGTTGGACATCGGGTTCACTCAATCGTCGTAAATGGCTGTAGATGCATGGCCCGCAACCCACTATAGAAGCCGAATCATTCCATCCTCTATCGTGACTTTGCCTTTGCGTCTCAGGGCCGAGATTTCCGATTGTAGGGATTTTCGCACAATTCGGCCCACTCGCTGGTAGCCTCTGATCTTGGCGAGGCGGCGCAAGAAATCTCCCAGTGATGCAGATCCGTCGAAACTTTCCAATAGCAATTCGACCTGTCCACGTTTGAGATCCCTTGGAATCCCAATGGCTCGGCCATCTTTTATACCATCCGGGATCTCTGTGAAGGCTCCCAAATCGGGATGGCCGTTCAGCTCCAGATCAAAGTCGCCGTCTTCAAATTGCAAATCAGCCGTTTCATAGCTCGGCACGGTCCCAATATCGGTCAGAGTCTCATCGCATTCGGCGTCTCCATTCACTAATGCGAACAATTCATGGATTAGGGTCATGTCACTCAACGGTGCTTCGCCACCATTTCCCTCTGGCGGAATTCCCA
>CAYQOQ010000084.1:0-21353 GCA_964419175.1 uncultured Occallatibacter sp.
TTACGCCGATTCTGTTGATGGGCGGGATTGTGGGCAGGCTCTTCCGCGAGTTCGCTGTTACGCTTTCGGTGGCGATTGCGATTTCGCTGCTGGTTTCACTGACGACCACGCCGATGCTTTGCGCGCGCTTCCTGAAGTCGCGCGACGAAAGCAAGCATGGACGGATTTACAGGTTCAGCGAGGGCGCCTTCCAGAGGATGCACCACGAATACGACATGGCGCTGCGCTGGGTTCTGCGCCACCAGTGGCCGGTTCTGGGCATCGCGATGGGCTCCGCGGTTTTGACTGTCTACCTTTTTATCATCGTGCCGAAGGGCTTCTTTCCGCAGCAGGATACGGGCCGGATGGGCGGACGGACGATGGCGGCGCAGGACATCAGTTTCGAAGCGATGCGGGTGAAGCAGCGGCAACTGGCGCAGATGACGCTGGAAGACCCGGCCATCCTATCGGTAACGGCTTTTGTGGGCGGCGGCGGCCCCGGCGGAGGCAGCAACAATGTGGGCAACATGTTCATCGCGCTGAAGCCGCTGAGTGACCGGCCGGGGCGCGTTTCGGCCGACCAGGTGGTGAACCGGCTGCGGCGCAAGCTGACGAGCGTTCCGGGCGCGACGCTGTTTCTTCAGTCGCAACAGGACATTCAGGTCGGCGGGCGCGGAGGCGCTTCGCAGTACCAGTACACGCTTTCGGATGAAGACCTGAAGGAGCTGAACACCTGGGCGCCGCAACTGCAAAACCGCATGAAAGCCATGGCGGAGTTGCGCGATGTTGCAACGGACCAGCAGGATCAGGGGCTGGCCACGAACCTGGTGATCGACCGCGACACAGCTTCGCGGCTGGGCATCACCGCCGCGATGATCGATTCCGTGCTTTACGATGCCTTTGGCCAGCGCGAAGTTTCGACCATGTACACGGGGCTGAACCAGTACTTCGTGGTAATGGAAGTGGATCCGCAGTATAGCCTCAGTCCAGACGCGCTGAACGGCATCTTCATTAAGTCGTCGAGCGGGAGCATGGTGCCGCTTTCGACGATTGCGCACTATGAGAATCAGCGGACGTCGTTGTCGGTGGCTCACCAGGGCCAGTACCCAGCGGTGACGCTGACGTTCAACCTGGCGCCGAATGTGGCGCTGGGCGACGCGGTGACCGCGCTTGAGAAGGCGCAGCGTGAGATGGGGATGCCGTCTGGCATTCACGCCAGTTTTCAGGGCACCGCGCAGGCTTTTCAGGACTCGCTGCGGAACGAACCTTATCTGATTCTGGCGGCTGTAGTGGCCGTCTACATCGTGCTTGGGATTCTGTACGAGAGCCTGATTCATCCGCTCACCATTCTGTCGACGCTGCCGCCGGCGGGCGCGGGGGCGATTCTAGCGCTGCTGATTACCGGGACCGAGCTGAGCATCATTGCACTGATCGGGATCATTCTGCTGATAGGCATTGTGAAGAAGAACGCCATCATGATGATCGACTTTGCCTTGCAGGCGGAGCGCGACCAGGGGCTGCCACCGGTCGAGGCCATCTACCAGGCGGCGCTGCTGCGTTTCCGCCCCATCATGATGACGACGATGGCGGCGACGTTTGGCGGGTTGCCGCTGGCGATTGGGATGGGCGTGGGCTCGGAACTGCGCAGGCCGCTGGGCATCACGATTGTCGGCGGGCTGCTGGTATCGCAGGCGCTGACGCTGTTTACGACGCCGGTGGTGTACCTGTTCTTCGACAAGCTGCAGTGGAAGGTGATGAAGCTGCACAGGCTTGGGGCGGAGCTGGAAGAGGCGAACGGGGACTGAAAAGGCAGCTTTTAGCTGCTAGCTGCTCGGCTTTTTGCTCATTGGCTGCTTGCACGGGCTTTTCCCTGGATTTGGCTCTCGATGCATCGGGCGACTAACCCTTGCAGGCTGGCTAAAATAGCTATATTATCCATATTAGCTAGCCTGTGGGGGTCTGCGCATGAAGATCATGACATCGGTGGAAGCGCAAAACAGCTTTGGACGGCTGCTGGATACCGCGCAGCGCGAAGCCGTAGCGATCACGCGGCATGGACGGGCAGCGGCCTTTGTCGTCTCGCCACAGGATATGGACGAACTGCTGGACGTTCGGCGCAGGCGCAGCCAGGCCGTAGCCGATCTTGAGGCTTGGCACGACCTGGCTGCGACGCATACCTCTACAGCGCAAAAGGCTGCCGCGGCCACGTTGACCGATGAGGATGTAAACCGACTGGTTCATAAACTTCGATGAGCCATGGCCGGCGCGTCGTGGTGGATACGAGCACGCTGGTGAGCGCGGCACTTCGCAGTGGATCGGTACCCGATCAGGCTCTCAAGAAGGCGTTGGCGTTGTTTGACCTGTGCGCGAGCGTTGAGACTCTGGCCGAGTTGGAGCGGGTTCTGGATCGCAGCAAGTTCGACCGCTATCGTGATCGGGAGTCCCGCAGCGCATTTGTTGTGACGATCCGACGATGTTCACTCTTGTTCGCAGTCAATTCTGTCGATCTGTCCGCCGTCAAACCGCCGTGCCGCGATGCTGAGGACGACAAATTTCTGGCGCTTGCGCTGGCAGCCGAGGCAGATGCGATCGTCAGCAGCGATGAAGACTTGCTGGTATTACATCCCTGGCACGAGATACCGATTTTGACGCCCGCGCAATTCCTTGCAGGCGGACGCGGTTCCCACTCATAAGACTGCGGAAACCTGAACAGCGCGATTGAGTGGCCGCGCACTTCATATCCCAATTCGCGATTGGCGACGGATTGATGATATTGTCGAATTAATCCTGTGCTGCGAAGATCGGGATTTTTCCCTAAAACCCCATAGCCTGCCTTGGGCGGTATTGATTCTCGGTAGTTTTTCCGAAGGCATCACTGCACTTCTTTCGAGGCGCGGCACACGTGTACCTACTGCGTTTGCGGACAGTTTTTCTGAACGATTCTATTGAACTCATCCGAAAGGCGAGCCGATTCCTATGCCCCAGACCCATGAAGCAACCGACGCCAGTTTTGTTTTGACATTGGAGGAGATTTCGAACCTTGCCACCGAGGGGGGCAAGGCAGCCGACACCCTGATGAATGTGGTGGCGTTGATCGCCAAGCGGTTCAAGACCGATGTCTGCTCGGCGTATCTGCTGGAGCCGGACCGGTCGAACCTGGTTCTGGCGGCTACGCTCGGATTGCACCCGAGTTGCATTGGGACCTTGCGCATGCCATTGCACGAAGGGCTTACGGGCTTGGTTGCGGAGCGAGTGGTTCCCGTGGCTGTTGACGACGTGAGGAATCATCCACGCTTCAAGTACTTCAAAGAATCGGGCGAGGAGGAGTACCACTCTTTTTTGGGCGTGCCGCTGATTGACCGCGGGATTCTGCAGGGGGTTCTGGTGGTGCAGACCCGGGAGCCGCGCGCCTATCGGGAGAATGAGATCCAAATGCTGGCCGAGGCAGCCGCGCAGGTGGCGCAGGTGGTGAGCGAGGCGCGGACGCTGGACCGGTTTATCGCTCCGGTACAGGAGCGGCTGTGGGCGCTGGCGCGCAATGTGTGGTGGAGCTGGGACCACGACTGCATCAGCCTGTTTCGCGACCTGAATCCGACGCGCTGGCGCGAGCTGAACCAGAATCCGATTTCACTGCTAAGCGAGATGCCGCTGGGCGAGATTGAGCGGCGCGCGACGGAGCTTGTGCTGCATAGCAGGATCAATTACGTCTATCGCCGCCAACAGGAGTATCTGCATGCGGACCGGACCTGGGGCGCGGCGAATGCGGGTGTGCTGCGGCCGCGACCGATCGCGTATTTTTCAGCCGAGTTTGGGCTGCACGAGTCGCTGCCTATCTATTCGGGCGGGCTGGGCGTGCTGTCTGGGGACCACATCAAGAGCGCATCGGACCTGGACATTCCGCTGATCGGGATTGGGTTGTTTTACGGGCAGGGATATTTCTTGCAGCGGCTGGACCAGAGCGGGTGGCAGCGGGAAGAGTACCTGCAGACGGATGTGAACCGGTTGCCGATGCAGCCGGCCATCGGCGTGAACGGCGAGCCTGTGGTGGTGGAGATTGCGACGCGCGGCGGCTCGATCCGTGCCAAGGTGTGGCGCGTGAAGGTGGGCCGATGTGATCTGCTGCTGCTGGACTCGAACGTGGAGGGCAATGCACCCGAAGACCGGGATACCACCTCGCGGCTTTACGGCGGCGACGCGCGGACGCGCATTCGCCAGGAGCTGCTGCTGGGCATTGGCGGCTTCAGGGCGCTGAAGGCCATGGGCATCACGCCTGGCGTGCTGCATTTGAACGAAGGGCACAGCGGCTTTGCTGTGTTTGAGGCGATTCGCGACCGGATGGTGGAAGAGGGGATGAACTTTACAACCGCGGCCAGCCAGATTCCGCGCGAGGTGATTTTTACGACGCACACGCCGGTGCCCGCGGGCCACGACCGATTCAGCGCGGACCTGATGGAAGAACACCTGGGGCCACTGCGCGAAGAGTTGAGGATTTCGCATGAGAATCTGATGGGCTTTGGGCGCGAGTATCCGACGGATCAAAGCGAAACGTTTTGCATGACGGTGCTGGGGCTGAAGCTGGCGCGGCGGGTGAATGCGGTGTCGTCCTTGCACGGCGAGGTTTCGCGGGCGATGTGGAAGGGGCTCTATCCGAACCGGCCGGAAGACGCGGTGCCGATTGGGCACATCACCAACGGCGTACACGTGCCGAGCTGGCTGGCTCCGCAGATGTGCCGCTTGTACGACCGGCATCTCGGGGTTGGATGGCAGCTTCACAGCGGCGCGGCGAAGACGTGGGGGAAGATTGAGAGCGTGGACGACGGGGAGCTGTGGGAGACGCATCTGGCGCTGAAGGCGCAACTGATCGACTTTGCGAGGCGGCGCGCGCGAGAACAGGCCGAACGCCGCAAAGAGCCTGCGGAGACGCTGAAGAAGCTGGACAAGCTGCTTTCGCCGGATGCCCTGACGATTGGTTTTGCGCGGCGGTTTGCGACGTACAAGAGGGCGAACCTGGTGCTGGCGGATATGGAGCGTTTGGCGTCGATGGTGAACGATCCCAAGCGGCCGGTGCAGTTTCTGTTTGCAGGGAAGGCGCATCCGCACGACGAGCCGGGCAAGAAGGTGTTGCAGCAGATTGCCGAGATGATGCGCGACCAGAAGTTTCAGAGCAAGTTTGTGTTTATCGAAGACTACGACATCAACGTGGGGCGGTATCTGGTGCAGGGTGTCGACGTGTGGCTGAACAATCCGCGGCGTCCGCTGGAGGCTTCGGGGACGAGCGGGCAGAAGGTGGTGCTGAACGGCGGGCTGAATCTTTCGGTTCTGGACGGATGGTGGGCGGAGGCGTACGACGGGCTGAACGGGTTCGCTATCGGCACGGGGAGAACGCATTCGAATATGGGTGTACACGATAGCCGCGACGGAGAGGATCTTTACCGGGTGCTGCGCGACGAGGTGATTCCGCTGTTCTATCAGCGCAATCGGGATGGGCTGCCGCTGGGATGGATCAAGCGGATGAAGCGGACGATTCGCACGCTGGGATGGCGGTTCAATGCGGATCGGATGGTGATGGATTACACGCAGAAGTGCTACATTCCGGCGGCGGGCGGGACGTCGAGCGAGATTCGGTTGTATTCGTGAGGGGGGCGCTATGTCACGCATACCAACGTGACATAGCATCATGATAAATTTTCCGGAACAGGCGGAAGGCATCTGCTCTACGTATCCACGCGCTAAGTGTCCTGGAGCGGAACGTAAAACAGACAACAGGCGAACCTAAGAAAGAGTGCGTAACCGCTTTGGGGTCCATTGCTCTAAGGACCGCGGCGTATCCTTGCGCAAACACATTGTGACAAAAAAACGTCTTGTTAGCACCAATGCCGAATGGAACGATTGATCTAGGTGAAGAAAAGTGCTGTTTGACGCCATCAACTACTCCCGGCCAAGCTTCATTGAAGCAATCGTCGAGAATTATCACTCCGCCATTCGCCAGCGCACCTTCACTAACATATAAATCGTGTGCAGTGACCTCGGGAGAATGACCACCATCAATGCTGATCATTCGCAATTGCCCTCCTCCAAGATCGATAAGCTGCTGACAATCAAGCTTCATCGAATCTCCTTCATAAAGGACAAGTCGGTCGGTATCCACGTGGCGTCTTAAGTTCTTTTTGAAACGCTCCAGGTCTCCTGCGCCCGAATGGTCGTTGTTGAGATCTTGGCGAGAGAATAGGTCGATGGCCACTGCCCACTCACCCCTAGCGCCAAGGAGGTAAAGCAATATGAAGAGCCTACCGTGATGCACGCCTATCTCCGCAACTCCACCCGACACACTTGCCTTTCTTTGCTCCACGGAGAGGTTGACAATAGCTTGAATCGCTCCCGGCGTGAGCCATCCCTTCACCAAGTGATTTCCATGCTTCACATATGCGCTCAATTTTCCCTTTTCCATACATTCGAGCATATCGCGAAAGCCGTGACGGGGACCTGCTCCCTAAAAAACACACTGACTTGCCTACGCATTTGTAGATAGTCGACCCGCCCCGGAAAACTCTGCCGCGCGAAATTAGGAAGTTTGGGATGTATGCGGATTTCGCGGACGGGCCACGAGACGAGTAGCGTCATCAATCGGCGCTAATGAGAATTTGGGACGCGCCTGTCATGTCGCGCCTCACTTATCTCGGCATGGACACCTTTCTCTTTAATTCTGAGGTGAGGACGCCGGGCTGGGCGCCCTCTGGTAAGGAGTGGATTGCTCTAATTCCTCAATATCCATCTGTGTAATAGAGCCTATTTTGCCAGGTAAAGAGGTTGAGAACACCTATCGGAATACCGGTAACAGAGTTCGTTATCGGCAGCATCTGACCTGTCCCGATTCCAAATGATAAGGTCTGTACCAATGGGGTCGTATTCCCAAATGTAGACGTGAAGTTCTGTAACGTGGCGACCGTCATCGTGTTTGCATTTCCGCCAGTACGAAAGGTGGTGTAGAGATTCCCATTATAGATTGCAAGAGAAGGTGCCGCGTTCGATTTGTAAGTGCTACACCCGAGCGGGTACCATGCTGTACCCAAAAGGCTCAGGTTGCTCGTCTGATAGAACCCGAGGCATCCGTTTCCATCGACGAGTCCTACATAGATGACCCCGTTGTTGACTACTATTCCTGGGTTGTACCCTAATGCAGCGGACGAAGAGGAAAGCTGGCACGTCTGGCTGCTAAAGTCCGCAGCGACTTGGCACAGAATAGGCCAGTGGTTCGCAGCCCCAGATTCAAAAGCAATGTATAGAGAGTTGCCGGTCCCGTTTTGGTCTACAGCCATAACAGGCGAGTACCATGTGCTGTACCCAGATGCAATCTGGTATGGAGCTGTCCAACTGGTACCGTTATTAGTGGCAATGATCCAGTTATTGTTCTGCGCATCAGTGTACGCCATATAAAGTAGGCCATTTAACACCGCGAGCGTGGGATTTGCGTTTGAGGTAACATTTGTGCCTGTGCCTGCCGACCAAACGTATTGTTCGTTGCTCCACGCGGTGCCATAGTTATAATTTTGCTTCACAACCACGTTGCAAAGATTTCCGCTGCAAGTGTTTGAGTTGAGGTAAGCAATCCAAACCTGATTGTTGAAGAAAGCTGAGGCGACACCAGGCCTCGCTGTTTGCCCTCCTACGTTCGTAGTGCCTTGATCATATTGACTCGTGGGCCAAGTTAACTGCTGAGAAAAACCCGATAGACTCGCTGATGCAATGGCCAACAGCCCAAGACAGCGCAAAAATGCTAGCTTCATACTGTTTCTCCTTTGAAGATGATGTGCAAAAATGTTGTCGTCATAGACCTTGCCCTGGCGGTGGTCGTGTGGAAATCGGTCTTCATCTATTTCCACGGGCTTTGGGAAGGACGGGAAAGATCACGAGATAAGATTTGATCATGGCCGTTCTTGTGTCAAGCAATACTCGCTCATTTTCGCTAAAAAGTAATGAAGTAACGTGCGACATTAACCACGGAGTTACTAGCTGCAACGGCAGTGCTTTTTGCGAGATTTCTCTGCAATCACGCGTGCAAGAGCGAAGTTGCTAATGAGGTCTATCTACTTCAGGCCTGACTTTGTCATGGGCGACTGTATACCGCAATGTGAATCGGTTTGTGGGAACGGCGAGTGATACAGACACGGAGCTAACTACGAGTGTTGGCGAAACGTTGACGCATCCACTACGACACTGTCAGGCCACACTCCTCGCTGGGCTACAGATCGTCAGCATCGGCAGAACGGCTGACAGAATGTGGCAGGACCATCCTGCAATTCCTCTCTGTTGCCAATTCAGTGCATCGGTGCCGCCGACTGAGCATCGGAGCTATACTCAGGAGCGGCGTTCCGCCGTTGCGGAGAGTCGGTATGGAAAAGCTCGATCTGAAGAAACAGTGGAAGCATCTTTACCAGCCGACGGCTACGGCCGTTACGGCGGTGGACGTGCCCGCGCTCACCTACCTGATGGTGGACGGCCAGGGCGACCCCAACACTTCCCCGGCCTATGCGCAGGCCATCGAGGCGCTCTACTCGCTTTCGTATACGCTGAAATTCACGCTGAAGAAAAGCCCGCAGCCGGTTGACTACGGCGTGATGCCGCTGGAGAGCCTGTGGTGGGCCGACGATCCGGGCGCCTTTCATCGCAAGGACAAGTCGACCTGGAAGTGGACGGCGATGATTCTTCAGCCGGAGTTCATTGGCCGCAGACAGGTGGAGGCCGCGTTCGACGAGGTGCGCAAGAAGAAGAATCCGGTGGCGCTGGACCGGGTGCGCCTGGAGACGATGGCGGAGGGAACTGCCGCGCAGATTCTCTACGTGGGGCCGTTTGCCGACGAGGGCCCGACGATTCAGCGGATTCACGACTTCATTCATGCGGCCGGGAAAGAGCTTTGCGGGAAGCATCACGAGATCTATCTGAGCGATCCGCGAAGGACCGCGCCGGAGAAGTTGAAGACGGTGATTCGGCAGCCGATGAAGTAGGGCGGAGGCTCGTGCGTCCCACCTTGAAAACAACAGCAGATCCTTCACTCCGCTTACCCCACGTTCAAAAAGCGAACGCGGGGGCCCAGACGCGCTCCGTTCAGGATGACAGCCCCTCGGGGGGGAGTGCCGCATGGCTACAATGATGAAACGAACTTTAGGAACAGGACATCAGCGCAGATTCGGAAATGGTGTAGACCGATGGGCTTTCCCTCAGGGGCTAAAGCCCGCGTTCCTATTGGTGAATAGGATGTACGGGCTGAACAGGCTGCGGAAAAAGGCCTCATTTTGGAGGAAAGGCCCGAAAAGCATACCTCAAGGGCTAAAGCCCTGTTCATTCTATTGTGCTTATACCGGGGATAAATCCCCGGCCTACCGCCCGTAGGAATTTTTCCGCAGCCTGTGAAGCCCGTACCCTTCAACTGAAGCCCGCACCTTTCAAAGCCGCTACGCCAATTGCGAACATGCTTTAGTCGGCGAAGACTTCTTCCTGGACCTTGGCGGGTTCAAGAAGGTGCACGGGGTAGTAGGCGTTGCGCGTGTACTGCTTGACCATGCGGTTGGTGTTGAAGTAGGAGCCATTGAAGGCGATGGTGTTGCGCATGAGGCGCGCCCATTTTTCGGGTGCGTCCAGGTAGAGCGGCACCACGGCGGATTCGAGTTTTTCGTAGAGGAAGTTGGCTTCCTCCTGATCGTTGGGGCCGTCTTCGATGGCCCAGCCGGTGATGCCCTCGATGCAGCCCTCGATCCACCAGCCATCGAGGATGGACAGGCTGGGGACGCCGTTGAGGGCCGCCTTCATACCGCTGGTGCCTGAGGCTTCATAGGGGCGCTGGGGCGTGTTCATCCAGACATCGACGCCGGCGGTAAGCTGAGCGCCGAGGTCCCAGGCGTAATTTTCCAGATAAACGATGCGCAGCAAATCGCCGGAAAACTTGGCGGCGTCTTCGACGACTTCCTGGATGAGCCGCTTGCCAGGCTCGTCCTGGGGATGCGCCTTGCCGGCGTAGATGATCTGCAATCCACCCGCGGCGGCGGCAATCTTCTTGAGCCGCTCAGGATCGGTGAAGAGCAGGTTGGCGCGCTTGTAGGTGGCCGCGCGACGGGCAAAGCCGAGCGTGAGCACTTTGGGATTCAAAGCCACGCCGGTGCGCGTGGCTACTTCGGTAACCAATGCCTCTTTGGCGCGGGCGTGTGCTGCCTGGATCTTTGCCTCGGGCAGATCAATGGCGTTGCGCAGGTAGAGATTGTCGCGCCGCCAGGTGGGAATGTGCTCGTCGAGCAGATCCTGAATGGGTTCCGAGACCCAGGTGGGTGCGTGCACGCCGTTGGTGATGGTGTCGATGGGAAACTCGGGGAACATTTCGCGCGAGACCTTGCCGTGCTGCATGGCTACGGCATTGGCATAGCGCGAGAAGCGCAGGGCAAGCAGCGTCATGTTCAGGAGGCCGTCGCGGAAACAGCCCTGCTTTTCAAGGCGCGCGGTGCGGTCTCCGCCGAGGATGCGAATGGACTGCTCGATGGAGAAGCGGTCGTGGCCGGCGGGCACCGGGGTGTGGGTGGTAAAGACACACTTGCGGCGCACCATATCGATGTCTGCTTCAGTGGCGGCGCCCAGCGGGCCCCCGCCCAACTGGCGCTCAAGCAGCGCTAACGTGAGCAGGGCTGCGTGGCCCTCGTTCATGTGATAGACATTGACCCGGTAGCCGAGGGCGTGGGCCATGCGCGAGCCGCCCATGCCGAGGACGATTTCCTGCTGGAGGCGGTAGTTGGTGTCTCCGCCGTAAAGATGATCGGTGAGGCCGCGATCCCAGCCCGAGTTGCCGTCGAGGTCGGTATCGAGCAGGTAGATGGGCACGACGTGGCCGGAGCGGCCCTTCATGTCGTAACGCCAGGCGCGCACGGTGACGATGCGATCTTCCACAGAGACGGTGACCCGCGCCGCTTCTTCGGTACAGAAGGTGGCCGGATCCCAGAGCTGAACGTCTTCGCTCTGCATGCCGGTGCGGTCAAGGTGCTGCTGGAAGTATCCCTTGCGATGGACGAGAGTGAAGGCTACGAGGGGAATTCCGAGATCGGCCGCGGAGCGCAGCGTATCGCCGGCGAGAACACCGAGGCCGCCGGAGTAGGTGGGCATGGAGGGCTGGATGGCGATCTCCATCGAGAAGTAGGCGACGTGCCCGGAGCTGGGGAAGTTCTCGTAGGAAAAAGGTTTGAGAATAGAGGGCTGCATGAGATCTGATACTCCGCGTTGCTTCCACCTTCGGGAGCAACGATCTGGGGATAGAAGTTTTTATGGAAACCGACCCGGCCTAGCTATCCACCCGGTCGTTATGGGCACAACATCCTCCGATTTTATCAAGGAACGGCTTAGCGGGCGCTAAACCTTGCGGAAAACCTGCCCCTGGAATGGGTTACGGCTGCCACTTTTTGGTGAGGGACTGCCGGGCGGCGGGCTTTGCGCTGAGACCGCCGCCGGGCAGTCGGGCATTCTTAGGTGTTTCTAATGTCCTGTCTGCGAAGTTGATTGAAAAAACAGAAGCAGATCCTTCGACTCACCACTCCCACGCTTCACCCCAAAGAGCAAAAGCGCTCTTTGGGGACCCCGGCAAGCGCTTGGGGCCCCGTTCGCTCAAGGACGACAGCCTCTCGGGGGAGCTCAGGATCACAACCTGTGTTCTGCTGCGAATATCGGAGACAGGACACTTATCCAGAGTGCCAACCCTCATTGCTAATCCAGACGGTGGGCGCCGTCGGAGGCGTGGCAGATGTGTATCTCCGGGACGATGCCGGTTTTGGCAGCGTAACGGGCGCCGAGTTCCTTGGCAAAGGCGGCGGCGTGGCTCTGTTCCACAAGATTGACCGTGCAGCCGCCAAAACCTCCGCCGGTGAGGCGGGCGCCGATGAGGCCGGGGATATCCTGCGCGAGGGCGACCATGGTGTCTGCCTCGACGCAACTGCCTTCGAAGTCGCCGCTGTAGCTGGCGTGGGCCTCGGCCATGAGGCGGCCTACCTCCTTGATGTCGCCGCGAAGGAGGGCCTCAGAGGCGGCAACGGTGCGCAGGTTTTCGCTGATGACGTGACGGGCGCGCATGAGGGATTTGGGCTCCATCTCGCCGCCCCACTTTTCGAGGTCTTCAAGGGTGGCGTCGCGGAGGAAGGGCACGTTGGGGCGATGGCTGGCGATGACGGCGCAGGCGGCTTCAGACTCGCGGCGGCGGGTGGGGTAGTCGCCACCGGCGATGGAGTGCTTGACCATGGTGTTGGCGATGACCAGCGCTACATTGGCAGGGAGGGGGGCGAGCCGGTAGCTGAGGTCGCGGCAGTCGAGCAGAAGGGCGTGGTTCTCTTTGCCGTTGGCAGAGATGAACTGGTCCATGATGCCGCAGTTGGCGCCGACAAACTCGTTTTCGACGCGCTGGCAGAGGCGAGCCAGGACTGGGCCGGGGTAGCTGGCGCCGATAAGCGAGAGAACGGCCAAGGCCGTAACTACTTCGAGGGCGGCGGAGCTGGAGAGGCCGGAGCCGAGAGGCACATCGCCCCAGAGGCTGAGGCTGAAGCCGGGGATTTTGTGGCCTTCGCCGGTGAGGATGGAGACGACGCCCATGGGGTAGTCGCTCCAGTGCTTGGAGGCGACAGGCTTTGCGGCTGCGTCGAAGGTCTTTTCTTCTCCGTAGTTCTCGGAGTAGAGGACGATTTTGCCGTCGCTGCGGGGCGAGATGGCAGCCAGGGTAGCAAAGTTGATGGCGACGGGCATGACGAAGCCTTCGGCGTAATCGGTGTGTTCGCCGATGAGGTTTACGCGGCCGGGCGCGACAAAGACGGCAGGCTCCGCGTTGAAGCGGGCACGGTGCATGGAACGAAGTACGGCGGGATCATGCATTTCAGTCAGAACCTCTTGATTGAATTCAAAACAACACTCGGACGGGCCACAGAACGGCAGGATACGAAAATGAGAACGTTTTCTTGCTTTGCCGAACTCATGCACGTTTCAGACATTCGCTCTACTCTCCCATGGTATCGGCACAGGCTGCGGTGTATCTCTCCCAGATGCGGTCGAGCCAAGCCTCGTGTTCCGGCTTCATCAGCACCGAGCGCAGGCAGGTGACGAGCCTTGCCTCAGCCGTGTTTGCGACCTCTGCGGGAGGCGCAAACCAGGACAGCGGCAATTGTACAAGAGCCAGGTGCAGGTCGCGCGCGGCGCAGGCGTCAAAAACATTTTGGGCCAGGTTCGAGGACTGTTCCGGGGTTTCAGCCCTCAGTTTCCAGACCACGATATCGAGATCCGGAGGGGTGGCGAGGGGCTGGAAACGGGCGTCGGCGCGCAGACGACGGTCGAGATCAAGGGCGGCTCGACGACCCTGGCTGAGGCCGCGGGCAAACTCGCCTTCCGGCGTGAGGGGCAAGAGCTGCTGCGTGGCCCACAAGGCTACGGCGGCGGCACCAGCGCGGGAGCACTCCAGGCTGATCTCACCCAGGTGCAACTGCTTTGAAGTGAAGTAGGTGTAGGGGGAGTCGTGCTTGTAGAAGCGGCCGACGGCCGGATCGCGGAAGAGGACGCAGCCGCAGCCAAAGGGCTGGAGGCCGTGCTTGTGGGGATCGACGACGATGGAGTCGGCCTGAGAGATAGAGGCATAGGCGCGGCGGGCCGGCTCAGCGAGGGTGTTGGCAATGAGCTTGAAGTAGCCGCCATAGGCTCCATCGACATGGACGCGGAAACCGTAGCGCTCACGGAGAGCGAGGATCTGGTCGAGCGGATCGACGGCGGCCATGGCGGTGGTGCCGAGGGTGGCGACGACCGTGCCGACATTGCCCTTGCGCAGTTCGATTTCGAGGGCTTCGATGGACATGCGGCTGCTGCTGTCGGCGGGGATCTCTGTGTAGTCGAGCTTGAGGACGGCGGAGATGCGGCGGTGGGTATAGTGGGCCTGCGCGGAGCCGACAATGCGCTGGCCGGGGCGGGACTGTCCGGCGATCCATAGCGCTTCCAGATTGGCGATGGTGCCGCTGGAGGTGAGGTGGCCCAGGTATTCGGTCCAGCCGAACATGGCGGCGATCTGACGTACGGCTTCGATCTCCATCTCGGAGCTGGCGCGGCCGCCATCCCGGGCGTGGTTGTTGGGGTTGATGCTCATGGCCAGGGCGTAGGCGGCGCGGGCCAGGGGGTGTGGCGGCTTGAGCATCTGGCCGGCATAGAGGGGGTGGAAGTAGGGGTAGTTGTCGGCGAGGCGGTGGGCGACAGAGGCGAGGACCTGCTCAATCGGGGCAAGGTCGAAGGCGGAGTCGAAGGTCGGCAAGGCCGAAAACTCTGCCTCGAGCAGCTCAGTTGCGTGGGATAACAGGGCGGGTACGGGATCGTGAGGCATGGCGACCTATCACAGTATCACAGGCGAGAAGTAGGCGCTAAGCCCATATTGGTGAATGGTTTCTGGAAGCTGGAATCCAGAAGTTGGACGATAAAGAAGAATTCATACACTGGATTTTGACAGCAATGATACACTGTTGCCAGCGTTAGAGTCGAACCGGGCGTGAGCAGTAACTCGCCCAACCAAGCAAGATTCTGCCAGTGGTCGCTCCGATTCATCCAGCGCAATTCAATCCAGGAAATACGAGCAAAATGGAACAAGGTACTGTGAAGTGGTTCAATGACGCGAAAGGCTTCGGCTTTATTTCGCGCCAGAACGGCGAAGACGTGTTTGTGCACTACTCTGCGATCAACTCGAGTGGTTTCAAGAGTCTGCAAGAAGGTCAAGCCGTGCAGTTCAACGTGGTGAAGGGGCCCAAGGGCTGGCAGGCTGCGGACGTACAGCCTCTCTAAGTCCGTGAGGCCGGATTCCGGCAGAATCTAGCAAACACAAGCGAGGGCTAGGAGATATCCCTGCCCTCATTTGTTTCGATAGACCGCTATGGCGCTTTGCGATAGCGAACGCGGATTTTTGCGGCCACGCCAAGCGCAGTCTTTTCAATTCTCGGGGTTCACTCTGGCGGGCTGTGGCGCAGGACAGCAGCGCACATAAAGCGATAAATAGAAGACGCTCATTGCCAGCAGGATAAGCGGAATCGTGCAGACCTGCACGGCGGTAGAGATTTGCCCGGCCAGCCCCGTCACGGGCAGGCGCAGATGGTTGATAAAGCCAAGGAGAATTGCCCACGGCAGATCTCCAATCACCACAAACCCCACCGCATTGACCAGCATTGCAAGCCGCCCAACCAAACCTCCCTCGGCCCAAAGCAGGACGCAGGCAGGGACTGTGAGAATCAAAAGCATGGCGTCGATTTGCCGATGATAGACAGGCAGCATGGAAAGAGCCGCGATGGTGGCCAGGCCCAGCCAGAATTTTTTGGGCGAGGGACGGGCGCGCACGGTAACGAACGCCCAGACCAGCAGGAGCGGCGCACACACAAGATAGGTTGCGGGATTGTAGAAGCTCGGGTTATCCCAGAAGAAACTGAAGGCAGATTGCAGGCTGATCAACATGTCAAGGCCGTGACCGCCGGTTGAGGCAAGGCCGGGGTCGTTGATGCCGCCGTGCGCGGAAAATGCCTGCAAATTGAAGTGCAGCTCCTGCATCCAGTGGGGCGACACCAGCCAGACCCAAACGAGCGCCGGCAGACTCAGGGCTACGGTTGCGAGCAGCGTTTGCAGCGCGCGTTTGCGGTAGAGACCGCCAGCCAACAAGAAAAAGAGCCAGACCAAGCCCGCATCGTGGGGCTTGACGGCAAGACCGAGCGCGAGGCAAAGTATGCCCGCCCCGATGAACCGCTCGCGAAGAAAACACCAGACAGCCACGACGCAGAGGCTTATGACAATTCCGGCGACATTGCCGCAGATGATTACCAGTTGGCTGTTGGCGAGAAAGAAACAGAGCAGGGCCCCGGAGGGCGTCGGCGCGTAGATCTCGCTGAGATTCCAGATGAGAAACGAAGCAAAGATAAAGCTGCCGGCAGTGAGGGCTATCCAGAGAATGTGAGCAGGCCCCCAAGGCAGCAATGCCAGGGGAACCGAGAGCGGAAACGCGGTGGGCGGGTAAACGTTCTGCGTGGCGATCTGGCGGTTCGTCGCCGAATCGAGGAAGCGGCTTGCTCCCTCCGCCCGATATACGCGCATGACCTGGCTTTGGTTGTAGGGGTCGCCCTGCTCGATAAGACAGCGCGCGGGATAGTAGAGCGCCCGGAAATCCGCCAGCGAAGTTGGCCCTGCGTTCTCCAGAGCTATGCCTAGAAGAAGAAATACCAGGCATCCCAGCACCAGCAGATAGAGGCCATCGAGCCGCGTCCTTGTCATTCTTAGCCTTTCTCTGTCTTCATAGCGGGAAGCGGCATGAGGGTCAAGCTATCGATCGGAGCCAAGGGGCGCAGGTATCACTGCGCTGCGCCGCGCCGCTCGATCCAGTTAAATATAGAATTCCACAATGGCGGCTGCCTTGGACAAGAGAAGTCCGAGGGGTTCCTACTAAGATACGGCTGCTTGATCGGGAGTCTGCGAGCGCATAGCATCAAGAGGAATTGGCCGCTCGATCGCGTTACCAGAAGAGAGCTTATGCAAGGAAAGTGCTTGTCTGTAGTGGTTCCGGTTTACAACGAGGAAGATACTCTCGCGGCAATTGTCGACAAACTGCTGGTTTTGCCGCAGTTGCTTGAGATTGTGATTGTCGACGATTGCTCTTCCGATAAAACGGCGGAGATTCTTGCCGGGCTGAGCGCAAAATACGAAGTGATTCGGGCCGCGCGGCATGAGAAAAATCAGGGAAAAACGGAAGCGCTCAAGACTGGTTTTCGCCTTACGCGCGGGGAGATTGTGATCGTTCAGGATGCCGATCTGGAATATGATCCGCAGGATATTCCCGATCTGATTGCTCCGATTCTCGAGGGGCGCGCGGATGTTGTGTTCGGCTCTCGCTTCATGGTGAGAAAAGCGGCACGCGTTTTGTATTTTTATCATTACCTCGGCAATAAGCTGCTAACTTTTCTGTCGAACCTTCTGACCAACATCAACCTTACCGATGTAGAGACCTGTTACAAGGCTTTCCGCGGCGATATTATCCGCCAGATGAGGATAGAGTCGCGCGGGTTTGGGTTTGAAATCGAGGTGACCGCCAAGGTCGCCAAACTCAAGTGCGCCATCTACGAGGCGCCGATCAGTTACTATGGCCGAACCTACGAAGAGGGTAAGAAGATAACCGGATGGGATGGGTTGGCGGCGGCCTATTACATACTGCGTTTCAATTTGCTCTGCAGCTTGAAGCAGAGTTACTATCGCCGGCCCCAGTTCGGCGGCGAGGCGATTCCGCTGGAGCAGGCGGCGGACGGCGGAGCGCCGAAATAAAGCAGAAGCGGGGAACTATTGTGGTGTCTCAGAAGTTCTTGTAAGAATCGGGGGAGTGCAAAAGCAGATTCTTCGCTCACCACCCCAAACTGAGAAACGTTTGGGGCTCCGTTCACTCAGAATGACAGCCGCAATTATGGTATGAACTTCGGAGACAGGCCCTAGTTCAACTGCCAGAATGCGGCGTTCAAGATTGCGGCGAAGCTGACCCATGCCCAATAGGGCGCCATGAGCCACGCGGCTGCGGGCTCAACCCGGCAAAACGCCAGCAAAGTGAAGCCGATTGCTGCCCAAAGCAGAATGACCTCTGCCAGGGCGGCCCCGATTGCATGCAGACGGAAGAAGATGAAGGACCAGGCCAGATTCAGGGCCAACTGCGCAAGAAACAGCGCCAAGGCCCAGGTGCGTAAAGGCGAAGGCGGCGACTGGCTGACCCGCCATGCGGCAATGGCCATGAGTGCGTAGAGCAGCGTCCAGGCGGGGCCAAAGACCCAGCTCGGCGGGGCGATTGCAGGCTTTGCCAGGCCGCGATACCACTCGTGGATTTCGCCTGCCGTCCACCAGCTGGCCATTCCAGCGACGGCAAAGCAGATTCCGAACCAGAACACCAAGGCAATCCAGCGCATTCCGGCCTCCTTTTCCTTCTTGGGGACCCAGGACCGACGAGAGGGACTCGGGCGTGTACGCAACAGAGCTTTGCAACGGCCAAGCTGGCGCAAAGCTCTTGCGCATAAGCGATTGTACGCGGTGGCTTACGGCTCCTTCGTTGATGTGCGCCAAAGCTCTTGAGCTAAAGATCCCAAGTGGAGGCTGTGCCGGATACTGCACAGGACGCGAAGGAACTTTCGCCGCTCCACTCTGGAACCGGGAAGCTGTCCCTGGGGTGAGCCTCGGGGCCTGGCGCGTTGCGGTGATGGTGGCGAAGCACCTCCTGAATTTCGTGCAGGGCCGCGGTTCTTTCGCTGCGCGACTGCCGGTCCCAGAACATGACAAAACCTTGTCCACACACACAGCAATGGGTTTCCGCATTCCCATCCGTGCTCTTGCAGAGTACTTGCATCTCGACCTCATGTGCGCCTGGGGCGATCCCAGGCACGAAGGTGACGATATTGCTGCTTTGGCATGGATGAACATTCCTCGATGGCGGCAGTGCATGGCTAATTCGGGGGAGGGCGTAGAGCGCGGGCTACTCGGCTCTGGGCCGCCTGTTCTCCGTAGGATTTCAGCGCATTTGATGCGATTTCCGGCACTGCACAAAGCGCGTTTCTGATTTGGAAAACGGCTGATGGCTGTGAGGGTGTGCATGTACAGCAGTTGGAGAGGCGCGGTATCCTCGAAGTGTTGGCCGTGTTTTTTCTTTCGCGGCCCCAATGGACTCCTGGACATTATGAGCACGCAAACAATTGCCGTACACCTGCCCGACGGGGCGATTCGCGAAGTGCCAGTGGGCACGACACCGTTTGAGATTGCCAACTCGATTTCTCCGCGCCTGGCCGCGGCTTCCGTAGTTGCGCGGCTGACTCCGCTGAGCGGAGCGGCCGCGAAGTCGACTACGGGCGAAGAGCCGTCGGAAGCTGCGATGTACGCGGCTGAGGACGCAGCAGCACCACGGCTTGTGGACCTTTCGACGCCGCTGACTGCCGATACGAAGCTGGAGCTCGTGACCGAGAAGGACCCGGAGGCGCTGAAGGTGGTGCGCCACTCGGCCGCGCATGTGATGGCGACAGCGGTGCTGGAGCTGTTTCCAGAGACGAAGCTCGGACATGGTCCGGCGACTGAAAACGGATTCTTCTACGACTTTTATCGCGAGAAGCCTTTTACTCCGGAAGACCTGGCGCTGATTGAAGCGAAGATGGCGGAGGTTGTGAAGCGCGACGACAAATTTGTGCGCGAGCACGAACCGCGCGAGAAGGCGCTGGCCGAGTTTGACCGCGACGGCGACTTCATGAAGACGCACTTCGTGACCAAGTTCACCGAGCCGGGCGCGGAAGTGAGCTTCTATCGCAACGGCAAGTTTTTAGACTTTTGCCGCGGGCCGCATGTGCCCTCGACGGGGCGCGTGAAGGCGGTGAAGATTACCGCGCTGGCCGGCGCTTACTGGCTCGGCGACGAAAAGAATCCGCAGTTGCAGCGCATTCACGGGACGGCGTTTTTCTCGCAGAAGGAACTGGATGCTCACTTTGCGCGGCTTGAAGAAGCGGCCAAGCGCGACCATCGCCTGCTGGGCAAGCAACTGGATCTTTTCAGCATTCAGGAACTGGCCGGCTCGGGGTTGATCTTCTGGCATCCCAAGGGCGCCATGATTCGCAAGATCATGGAGGACTGGATGCGCGAGGAGTGCCTGCGTCGCGGCTATCAGCTTGTGTATACGCCGCACGTGGCGAAGGTGAATCTGTGGCAGACCTCGGGGCACGAAGGCTTTTACGCGGCCAACATGTTTACGCCGATGGAACTGGACGATGCGAGTTATCGCATGAAGCCGATGAATTGTCCGTTCCACATTCTTATTTACAAGAATTCGCCGAAGAGCTATCGCGACCTGCCGGTGCGTTATGCCGAGTTGGGCAATGTGTACCGGTACGAGCGCTCGGGCACGATGCACGGTTTGCTGCGCGTACGCGGCTTTACGCAGGACGACGCGCACATCTTCTGCATGCCCAGCCAGATTGAGAGCGAAGTGGATGCCTGCATCGACTTTGCCGTGGCGGTGCTCAATACCTTCGGCTTCAAGGAATTCAAAGTCGAGCTTTCGACGTGGGACCCGAACGACCGGGCGCACTACGCGGGATCGAATGAGAACTGGGACCTTGCGATCAACTCGCTGGACAACGTGCTGAAGCGGAAAGGTATTCCGTACAAGACGATTCCGGGCGAGGCGGCGTTTTATGGGCCGAAGATCGATATCAAACTGGTCGACGTGCTGGGGCGGTTGTGGCAGCTTTCGACGGTGCAGTTCGACTTCAATTTGCCGGCTCGGTTCGAGCTTGAATATGTGGGCGAAGATGGCGGGCGGCATCAGCCGGTGATGGTGCATCGCGCACTATTCGGATCGGTCGAGCGCTTCTTTGGCGTGCTGATCGAGCACTATGCCGGAGCGTTTCCGCTGTGGCTTGCGCCGGTGCAGGTGGGCCTGGTGCCCATCAGCGAGCGGCACAAGGCCTACTCGGACAAAGTGGAAAAAGCGCTGAAGGATGCGGGGTTGCGCGTGGAAGTGGACGACCGCAATGAAAAGATGAATGCGAAGATCCGCGACCTCGCGAACCAGAAGACGCCTTACATTCTGGTCTTCGGCGACAAGGAAGAGGCGGCGAATACGGTAAGTGTGCGCACGCGCGGCAAGGGCGACCAGGGATCGATGCCGCTCGAGGATTTCATTGCGAAGGCGCAGACGCTGGTGGCGGGGAAGTCCACGGAACTCTAGCGAAATCTTCCCAATCGGAGGATACTATCCTCATGGCAACGCAGCCCGTTTTCGACAAGCCGATCAGCGTCGAGGAGTATCTCTCGACCGTCTACGAGCACGACTGCGAGTATGTGGACGGGGTCATTGAGGAACGTGACTTGGGCGAGTTCGAGCATTCATTTCTACAGTTGTTCCTGGGCAGCGTCTTTGTTGCCCATCGCGCTGAATGGGGTATTGTTGCGGTTTCCGAACAACGAATTCAGGTCAAGGCGAGCAGCTTCCGCGTACCTGACCTAACTGTTCTGCGCGCTGGCACGCCTCGGGAGAGAATCCTAACGCATCCACCGCTGCTGGTGATTGAGATTCAGTCGCCGGAAGACACCTTGCGTCGCACTGCGGCCAAGACTGCTGAGTATCTCGCCTTCGGGATCGAGCACGTGTGGGTGATCGACCCTGCCGCGCGCGTGGCTTACCGTGGCACCGCGAACGGCCTGGAGTTGGTTCGCACTGGTGAAGTTACCGTTGCTGATTCACCCATCCGCATCGTTCTCGCCGACCTGTTCGCGGAGTTGGACCGGGTATAGCTCCCTTAGAACCTGTTTACGATCTATGGACGTGGTGTGTGAGGGGTATCCAGATATGC
>CAYQOQ010000085.1:0-21317 GCA_964419175.1 uncultured Occallatibacter sp.
ATTGATACGCATTCCAGATATTCACCATGCGGTTGGTGTGGATGTCGGGGGTGTTCACCTGGAAGATACCAAGAACGCTTTCCCAGTACTGGCGCAGCCGCTCGAAGGCCTCATCGGCGGTCTTGCCGTCCAGGTACCTGGCGATCACCGGCTTGACAAGGCTCTTGTTGATGGTCTGCGAGCCGGGAGGATCGAATTTCCGGTCCCTGGGGTTCTCGTGATAACCGAGCACGAAGACGACTTGCTGCGTCTCGCCGGGCTCGAGAACGAGTCTGACCTGATGCGCGCCGATGGGTGACCAGCCATGGGCGACGGAGTTGGTCAATTGACCGGCTTCCACGGTTGCGGGCTTGTCCCAGCCGCGATAGGGGCCAAGAAAAGCCTCGCGCTGGGTGTCAAAGCCAGCGGTGGGGCGGGAACAGGCGAAGAAGGCGAAGTGATCGCGGCGCTCTCGGTACTCCGTCTTGTGATAAATGACACCGTCTTCGATCTCCACCTCGCCGATCGAGAAGTTGCGCTGGAAGTTGGTGGCGTCGTCCTGGGCATCCCACAGACAGAACTCGATACTGGCGAAGGATGAGAGGGTCGCTCTCGTCGCCCGGCGATTCGTGACCGTCAATTGCCAGATTTCCAGGTTTTCGTCGAGCGGCACGAAGTATCGAGTGTGCGCTTCGATGCCTTTAAAGCTGGAGCCGACCACGCTGTAGCCCATGCCGTGGCGGCACGTGTAGTCCTTCAGTTCATGCCGCGTGGGCTGCCATGACGGGGACCAGAACTCTTTCGAATCGTCATCGCGCAGATACACGTAGCGGCCGCCGCAATCCAAAGGCACGCTGTTGAGCCGGTAGCGCGTGAGGCGGCGCAGACGAGCGTCTCGATAAAACGAGTAGCCTCCGGCGGTATTCGAAATGATTCCGAAATATGCCTGGCAGCCCAGATAGTTGATCCATGGCAATGGGGTGTCCGGGCGTGTTATCACGTATTCGCGATTCAGGTCGTCGAAATATCCGAACTTCATGGTGAGGGTTTCCTCGAGGCAAATCAGCTGCCAGCTTGGTTCCCGGTAAAAAAGCAGATCAAACGTTTTTCCAGACGTATTTTACTTACTCTGGAGGGTGAACGGCGATTATACTTGATCGCGGCAGGTTCGCAAGAATTTTTGCGCGAGAAGAGTGAGACGCGTCACACGTTTGGGCTGGACCATTGCCTGAGTTCGGACAAAGGTGAGAGGATTCTCCGTTCTTCGTTCGTCTTGGGCCTTGCCGCGAGAGGAAACCGCAACATGGCAAATCTCTTGTTTTTGAGTTTCGTTCAAATACGATCTGGCAAGAAGTTGGCGATTTCAGATTTCGTTGCAGGACTTGGGGCCAGCGTTTCCCGCTCTCCTGGGGCCGAATGTGCCGGGCCGGCGATCAAACTGGACCGAGCGGGCTCTCCGCGCGACAGCCTCACGATCGCCCTGGCCTGGAGTGGTTGAACTTTGGCTTCGCAAGGCGGTTATACAACCAGTCGTCAGCGTCATGAACGCAGGCATTGAGCTTTCCGCATAGAGCTGGAAACGGCACTAACTTTAGATTCTTTGGAGATCCTATGCACCTTCACGTTGTGGATATCGCCATCATTGTGGCCTATCTGATGAGCACGGTGCTCATTGGCTATTGGGTTTCGCACCGCGCTTCGCACAGCATGCAGGCCTACTTCCTAGGCGGAAACAAGATGCCCTGGTACGTGCTGGGCATCTCGAATGCATCGGGCATGTTCGACATCAGCGGCACCATGCTGCTGGTTTACTGGATGTTCATCTACGGCTTGAAGAGCGTTTGGATACCTTGGCTCTGGCCGACCTTCAACCAGATTTTCCTGATGGTCTACCTCTCCGCATGGTTGCGACGTTCGAAAGTAATGACGGGCGCGGAGTGGATCAAGACCCGCTTTGGCACCGGACGTGGGGCGCAGTTGTCGCACCTGATCGTGGTGATCTATGCGTTTGTCAGCATCATCGGGTTCTTTACCTATGGCTTCAAGGGCATCGGCAAGTTTGCTGCCACGTTCCTGCCCTGGCATTTGTCGCCCAACGAGTATGCCCTGATCCTGATTTCTATCACCGCGATCTATGTGATCAAGGGCGGCATGATCAGCGTCGTGATTACCGAAGTGATGCAGTTTTTCATCCTGTCGATCGCATCGTTTGCCGTGGGCATAATTGCCATGCTCAAGGTAGCGCCGGGGACTCTACACAGAATGGTGCCCGCTGGGTGGGACCAGATCTTCTTCGGCTGGCACCTGAACCTGGATTGGTCCACGTTGCTTCCCTCAGCCGGCGGCAAGATTGCTCAGGACGGCTATGGTCTGTTCGGCTTCTTTGTCATGATGCTGTTCTTCAAGGGAGTGTTGGTCAGCGCCGCCGGACCTGCGCCCAACTACGATATGCAGCGCGTGCTCGCGGCCAAGAATCCGCGCGAAGCGTCGATGATGAGCGCCTGGGTGAACATCGTACTCACCTTTCCTCGTTACATTCTTATCGCCGGACTTACCGTGCTCGCCGTTGTGTTTTTCAGCGACAACCTCCGCGCCATGGGCCCCAACATGGACTTTGAGCTCGTGTTGCCCTACGCACTTGGACGCTTTGTTCCCGTCGGCCTATTGGGTTTTCTGATTGCCGGCTTGCTGGCTGCGTTCATGTCGAACTTTGCGTCCACGGTGAACGCGGCGCCGCCGTATTTCGTCAACGACATCTACAAGCGGTTCATAAACCCGAATGCCAAACCCAAGACCTATGTTCGCCTTAGTTATCTCAGCTCATTTGCGGTTATCGTGATCGGCGTTCTGTTCGGCTGGAACGTTACGTCGGTGAACTCGGTGGTGCTGTGGATCGTCTCCGGCCTGTGGGGCGGCTATACGGCTTCCAACGTTCTGAAGTGGTACTGGTGGCGTTTTAACGGGTACGGCTACTTCTGGGGCATGGTCACCGGCATTTCATCGGCGCTGCTGATGCCGAAGATTGTTGACAACATTCCGGCGGTACAGAGCTTCCTGGGCAGTCACGCCGTCAATCCGAATGTGTCGATTATCTTTCCGCTTGTACTGGCCATCTCGCTGATAGGCTGCTTCGCGGGCACGTTGCTGACGAAGCCGGAGCCGGACGAGGTGCTCATGGACTTTTATCGCCGCGTCCGGCCATGGGGTTTCTGGGGGCCGGTGCTGCAGAAAGTGCTGGCGGAGGACCCTGGCTTCAAGCCTAACAAGGACTTCCTGCGCGATATGTTCAATGTAGTGGTGGGCATTGCATGGCAGATAAGCCTGGTGGCGCTGCCGCTGTATATCGTGATCCAGGAATACCAGCGCGCCGCTACTACACTGGCGGTCATTCTGGGAACGTCGGCCATTCTAAAGTTCACATGGTACGACCATTTGGCCGTGCGCGAGTGTGAAACAGACAAAGCTGCCGCTGACGACAAGGGTGACGACAAGTAGACTAGTTTGGATCAGATTCGTTTGGGCGCGGCGCGCAGGGGATGCGGGGACCGCGCCAGACAGGCATTGGCGGATGTTTGGGGGTGCGCAACCAGAAAACCACCTATGGCATTGGAATCACCTTGCATAGGTTGCCAAGGGTGTTACAACAGAAGTGTATGGCCAAACGAGCAGAATCAGGGATCAAATCGCAGTCGGACCGACCTATCAGTCTGCGCACATTGGGCGAGTATCTGAACCTGTCGCCTGCCACCATTTCGCTGGTACTGAACAACGCTCCAGGGGTGCGTTCGATTCCGCAGGACACCAGGGACCGGGTAATTGAGGCGGCAGCCAAATTCGAATACCGGCCCAGCTTTTATGCACGGTCTCTGCGCAAGCGCCAGTCCTTCCTGATAGGTGTGCTGGTACCGGAATTGAACGACAGCTACACGGCGCAGGTGCTGTCCGGCGTGGAGGACGTCCTGATCGAGGAAGGGTATTTCTACCTGACCGCAAGCCATCGCCGCAAGCCGGACCTGATTGAGGAATACCCGCTCATGCTATTGGACCGGTCGGTTGAAGGGTTCATAGTGATCGACACTGTGCTGACACACGGCATGAAATTGCCGGCGGTGGCGGTGGCCGGGCATCGCAAGATTGAAGGCGTCACAAATGTGGCGCTTGACCAGCGGCGAGCGGCGGAGTTGACGCTGCGGCATTTGTACAAGTTAGGGCACCGGAAGATTGCCTTGATGCGCGGCGGCAGCCATAGTTCCGACGCCGACGACCGCTGGAAATTCCTGATGGCAGTTGCCGCGGAACTACGTTTGGAAGTGCTACCCGAATTGACCGTGCAATTGCTGTCGCGGGAAGCTTCACCGGAGTTGGGCTTTGGCCCCACCATGGAACTGCTCAACCGCGGCGTCTATTTCACCGCACTGGTCTGCTACGACGATGTCGCCGCCATCGGCGCCATGAGGGCCATCAGGGATTTTGGACTGCGAGTACCGGAAGATATCTCGGTAGTGGGCTTCGACGACATCGAGAGCGCGTCGTACTTCAATCCCAGCCTGACAACCATTAGCCAGCCGCTGCATCGAATGGGCATGGTGGCCGCGCACATCCTGTTACAACAGATTCGCGGGAACGAAACACTTGCGCAGTTGGCGCCAATTCTGCCGCAGCTTGTAATTCGAGATTCGACATGCCCGCCCATCCCCAAGCGCACGCGCTGGCAGCGCGGTTGAAGGCTCGATCGAAGGGGAACCAGCGAGCCCGCAAAGCTTTCACCTTCGATACGGCTATTTCTCGCCCGGAACTGCCGGAGGGGTCTGTTCCGGCGCGGGGTGGGGGTTCATTTTGTCGACTAGAGCAGTATCGGCAGCTTGGGTAATGCTCTTTGCCTTGTCGATCTCAGCTTTCGCGTCTTCCTTGTTGCCCATGGCTCGGTAAAGACGCCCCAGTCGCCAGTGAACATCCACATCGTTGGGAGCGAGCTTGGCGGCAATCTTCAGTTCGCGCAAGGCATCGTCTATGCGGCCTGCGGCCACATAGAGGATGCCCAGATCGAGGTGAGCGAGTTCGAACTCCGGGTCGATGCTGATGGCGTTCTTAAATAGCGGAAGGGCAGCCTCCGGATGGCTCAACTTCATCTCCACTTCTCCCAGATGAGCCATGGCCTGAACGTGCTTCGGGTTGTTGGCCAACTCAGCCTGAAACTCCGGCACAGCCTCTTCATATCGATGCTTGGACAGAAGAAGGTAGCCTAAGCCGAAATGAACATCGGGCATCTTGGGGTCAGCCTTGACTGCGGCGCGGAACTGCTCAATTGCGCCGGAACTGTCTTTCAACTCGTCGAGAGCTTCTCCGGCCAGCATATCGGCCTCGGCCGACTCGGCGTTCAGCGTCAGGATTTCGTGATAGGTGTCGAGAACGCATTGGTACTGTTTGGACCACAGGCAACTGTGCGCCAGGGCCAGACGCAAGGGCAGGTTCTGCGGATCGCGAGCCGCCGCTTCCTTGAGATAAGGAGCCGCCTGGGCGTACTCCGCCACGCCGTAGTAGGACATTCCGATAAGGATTGCGAGGCGTTGCCTGTCGGGCGAGGACTGCTGTGTGTTCTTAAGCAGCGGTTCGAATTCCCGCAGAGCATCCTTCATCTCCCCAGCCTTGAATAAGGCAAGACCAAGGTTCAGACGCAAGCCGGGAATTCTGGGATTGAGCGCGAGGGCCTTCCGGTAGAGAGGCACGGCTTCCTTGTAGTGCTCCTGACGCGCTTCCAAAAGGCCGAGATGGGCGTACGCCTCGGAACTCGATGGATGCGCCTTCAGGTACGTGCGCCATGCAGCCTCGGCCTCGCCATTATTGCCTTGTTGCTCTAGCGCGAGAGCCGCCTGGCGGGGTTGATCGGACACCGCAACCGCCTGGCACACGCAGCGGGGGGCGGCTATGGCCAGCATCATCGCACCTATCAGGCAGATTCGCGTTTGCATTGCGGGTCTCACTCTTGCACCTTGTCCATTTTATGTGACAACGGGGAATTGGGCTTGCCAAAAGAAAAGGGGCGCGGCAGGAGAGTCCCGCCGCGCCCCGGTTAAGGGTTCCGGTTAGAAGTTGAACTTGCCGCCGAACTCGAACTCTCTCGGGTCCTGCGTGCCGGTGGCGAATCCAAAGTTGGATGCGGGCGTGTAGACGCCGCTCACAAGCTTGTAGTTCAGGTTGTTGTTGAAGGCGTTGAACTGCGTGTGGTTGAACAAGTTGAAAGCTTCGGCGCGGAACTCGAAGTTAGTCCGCTCACCGAAGGCAAAGGTCTTGCGAAGCGAAGTGGTAAAGTTGGTGCGGCCGGGGCCAACAACTGCATCTTTACCGGCATTACCGAAGCCCATGTTCGCGCCGCCTTGCCAAGCCGGTGTGGGCATCGAGAAGTTCGCCGAGCTGAGGTATTGATATCCAGAGCCCGCGACCTTCGCTTTGGGGTAGACTGGCTTGCCGCTGAGATTTGGACGAATGCGATAATCGCCGCCCAAACCAACTGTATCCGGGCCGCCGTCGCCGGGAGCGACATTGCCTGCCCAGGGCATGCCTGCCTCGGTGATGACCGTCCCTGCAAGTGCCCAGCCGCCCAGGGTATCGTGCGTCAGACCGGAACTATGCGCGAAAATGGGCAGCTTGTACTCGTAGTTGATGTTGAGGATATGACGGCGATCCAGGGCTCCGGAACCCTTGTCGTACTTCAGGTTCCAGGGGTTGTAAGAGGGGTTGTTGTTGTCCACGTCCACGCTGCCCTGTGTGTCGTCGATCTGGTGGGACCAAGTGTAAAAGACCCCGTAGCTGAGACCCCACCTGTTCTCCTGGCGCAATCCGACCTGCAAGCTGTTATAGGTGCCCGTTAGCGGATTCTCTTGCAAGCGAATGTTGCCAAAGCCAGGATACGTTACGGCATTCAGGCTAGCAGCTGTCGAGAGCGTGCCAGCTGCGTACGCAGCACGGGTCGCCATCGGAGTGCTGAGCGGGAAGTTGTTGATCGGCAGCCAGGTATTCTGGTGCCATGTGATATTGCCGACATACTGTGTGGTCAGGATGAGCGCGGGAGCGAGTTCATGCTGTACTCCCAAGCTGTACTCTGCCGTGCCTGGATTTGGGTAGTAGGAATTGAGTGAATTGTAACCTTGCACGAAGGTTGGCGTGGCAGCGGTGCCACCGGACTGCCAGTTTGTCTTGGGGTTTGTGAACTCCACGTTGGTGGCTGACGGTTGGCTGATGAAGGGAGGTCCGCCCGCGGCATCGTAGATGTCATTGCCCTGGATGCGCTCGTAGAAGGTACCGAATCCGGCGCGCAGGACGGTCTTGCCGGTTCCAAACATGTCATAGGAGAAACCGACGCGAGGCATAACCGTTTTGTAGTCTTCCCTGGCTAGCCCGCGCGGTACTCCGTTCTGACCGGCAATTGCGATGCCGTTCATATAGAACGTGCCGATGGAATTGGTTACCAAGCCAGCGCTGTTGGATGCGAAGGAGCCGTCGGCATTGAACGTCGGCGCAAGCGCGGGCTGATAGAGGGTGGGATCGAAGTTGGAGACCTGGTTGTTGCGCTCCCACACGTGCGGCAGGGCATCGTAGCGGAGCCCAAACTGCAGGCTCAACCGGTTGCTCACACGCCAGTTGTCCATGGCATAGAACGAGATGTTGTTGTTGACGTAATGGTTAATGGGATTTGCGTTCGCTTGGCTGAAGCTGGTAGCAAATCCAAGCAGGAAGTCCAAATACGAATCGCCAGTGAGCAGAGTCGACTTGCTGTCGTCAAAGGTATAGTCGCCTTCGGAGTCCTTGCCGATGACCTGATTCTTGGTATAGCGGTTGTACCCCGCGCCGAACTTCATGGTGTGTTTGCCACGCGAAACCGACAAGGCCAAGTTCTCGGAAATGTCCTCGGCGCCGTTGGTCCATGGATCGTTGCCAGGGCCCCATTGTGCCTTACCGTCGCTTGTCCATGTGATGTCGGGCAAACGGTTGCCCACATCGTTCGCCGACGCGAAGTAGGTTCCAGTACTCCAGCCGGATGGCTTGACGAAGTTCGCGCCCCCCGCAGCCACGGGAATAATCGCAATCTTGTTGCCGTCGTAGGCGAGCGTGGCTTCCAGCAGTACATTGGGCGCCAGAGAGCCGGTCAGCTTGACGACTACGCTATAGGACGGGTTGCTGAAGTTGGAGCCGACAGTCGGAATGTTGTCTCCCTGCCATTCAGGAGTGGCCTGGACAGAGTCGTTCGCGTCATGGATGAAGTGGCCGAGCAGGGCCCACTTGTCATTGATGTTGTGGTCGATGCGGAAGAGTTCTTCACGAACGGTGATGGGCAGATGGCCGCCACTTGGGATATAGGTGTCTTTTGTAAGGTCTGTCGCGGCAGGAAGATTCTTGGTGGAGTTGAAGAGCAGTGCATTGGGATCCAGAAGAACGCCTGGAATAACGTTGCCGGGGAAAGGCTGACCGGGCACGCAGTTGACGCCGCCCTGGCAAGCCCCCTTCAGCTTCGCGTTGAAGGCTGCATCGCCGACATTCGGGACGAGCATCTGTGTCGCGGAGGTATACCCCACGGGGATTGCGTAGGTAAAACTCGATGCCGTGGTGACTTCATCCGCCCCCGGCATGACATTGACAGGATTGGTCGCCACTCCATTGACCATCCTGCGCCATTCTTCGTTGTAGAAGAAGAAGGTCTTCTTCTTGCTCTCGTTGTAGAGGTGAGGGATGAAGACCGGGCCACCCACATTTGCGCCGAAGACGTTATAGCGTAGTTCCGGTTTTGGGGAGACTGCGCCGGTCGATTGATTTGTGTCGAAGTAGCTGTGCGCATCCAGAGCGTCATTGCGAATGAACTCCCAGGCTTCACCATGGTACCTAGTGGTGCCGCTCTTAAGGGACATGGTAACCGCACCACCGGAGGCGAGGCCGTAGTCCGGCTCATAATTGCTGGACAGCACCTGGAACTCGTCGAGCGCGTCCTGCGAAGGCATGACTGACATCTTGCCTCCGGAACCGCGGTCATAGGCTTCGCCGCCGTCGACGATCCAGATATTGTGCGCCTGGTTGAGCCCATTGAAGCTGATGGCATAGTTGGCATTCACGGAGAAGGGACTCTCCATGTCCGGCAGGTTGCCGCTGACGCCCGTGGCCAGAGTCGCCAGAGCAATCACGTTGCGCCCATTCATGGGCAGCTCTCCAATTTGCTGCTGGCTGATCAGGGTGCTGACAACGTTGGAATCTGCCTGCACCGTCAATGCTTCGGCCTGTACGGTGACTGTGGTTGCCTGGGAACCGACTGACAAGGCGACATCGACCCGGAAAGTCGCGGAAATGTTGACCGTGACTCCGGTCCGAGTGTACGTTTCGAAGCCCTTGGCCGCGACCTTCATGCTGTAAGTGGCGGCATTCAAACCGGCGATGAGATATGAGCCGGTGCCGTCGCTGATAGCCGTGTGAGCCGCGCCGGTGGCCGGATCGGCCAGTGTAACCGTCGCTCCCGCGACGACCGCTCCCGTCTGGTCTGTGACGATGCCGGTGACGCTCGAATTGGCCTGGGCAAATGCTCCTGCGCATGCCAATAGGAAGAGCAACGGCATCAGGAAGAACCTGTATTTTGCGTTTTTCATCTGACCTTCCTTTCCAAAGTTGGTGCTTGTTACAGCTAGTGCTTGTTGCGTTTTACGTCATTCCCCCTGCCTGGCAGGAATGAAGCGGGATAGTGCGCCTTATGGTTCCCAAGTGACGTCTCAGGGCTGAAGTCTACCCTTACTAAAGGTTTTCAAAGTCGAACAATTCGGAGAAAAACTCGACATGTTGTCCTTAAATCCTGAAAACCCGTCGATTTGCTTTGCGACAGCAACTATACTTCGCCGAAACTCCGGCTTGTTGCACTGTCACACTCTGGCTTGCGGTTCCAGTCCACGAACTGCCGTTCAGCCAGTCCGTAAACCGCGCGCATGCTAAAACGTTTCACCTGGAGGGTAAAGTGATTTAGTTTGCGCGTCAAAAAATAGCCTGGTCAGCATCGGCGGGGATATTAGCATTACCCTGATGTGGCTGTCAAGCATTTTCAAGGCTCGTACTCCTGGAAATCGGGGATTCTATTTCGTAAAACATCTACTAAGGGAACAACGATCGCCATTCTCTGAAATTCATCTGCTCAAACGATTAAGTAGAGTGAAGCAAGCAAGCACATCTTTACTTCGCCTCGGAACGTGCTCCTCCAATCGGTGGAGGGAAAACCCTGCCATTAAGAGGAGAAGCGAGTCCACTCTTTTGTTACCGAGCAAGTTTTAGACCCACGCGCAGATGAATGTCAAGAGAATTCTTCTAGTCTACTAAAACGGTTGATCCCTACAAAAAACGCGCTCTCGACGGTGAGCCATAACCTGAGTTTGGAGCAAATTGGAGGTTGAGAACCGACCTTCCTAACTTGTAATTCCTATAACTTGGACTGGATCTGGATGCCTATCGGTGCCAGAGGCACCACCGAGGCCGTGCCCCAGGCGCAAAAAACTCTCGATCCAGGCACTTAAGCCTGTAACAGAACGCCCTTCGGGCTCCGAAGGCGTCGCGCACCGCAGAAAATCTCCACCCGCACTCCTCCACCCATGATTGACCCGTATTACACGTATTTAACTGTATTTAGGCGGTCTTGTAAGACGTGTAAGTAGTTGATTGTATAAGTTATTGGCGTTTTCATAACCCGTAGGTCGGCAGTTCGATCCTGCCCTCCGCCACCAATCAAATCAACAACATGCGTTGGAAGCTCGATCTTAGCCTCTTCCCGAGGTTGCGCGGGGGATGCGGATGGTTGCCACTCCAACGGCCTCATTTCGGTCGTTATCGTCCGAGCGATCCACGTAGAATACGTCTGCCTCCGGAAGCAAGTGTCCTTCGGCAAAGCCGGGGGATCTCCTATGGCGTTCAGGCAGCTCAGTCGACTCACTGTTTGAATCCAGGCAGTTCTACACGTCGAGCGATGTGGTCCTGAATCCAGTGGCTATCCCACCATTCCTTCGGATCGATCTGCACGCCGTCGAGTTGCATGGCGAAGTGGATATGGTCGCCCCCTGCCATTCCGGTCATGCCGCTTTGGCCCATTACCTGACCCCGCTTAACCATGTCGCCTTCGTGCACTTCGATATGGCTGAGATGGCCGTAGATCGTCTGCAAACCGTAGCCATGATCGACGACGATGCAATTGCCGTAGATGCCGAGCGGCGCCGCATAGACAACCCGGCCATCGTTGGATGCTTCCACGCCTACATGCTGAGTGACCGCGAGATCGTATCCAAGGTGGACCTGCTGATCGATCTTCTTTCCTTGATATATATAGTTACGCACGTCAGCAAACGTTGCCTCTGCTTGCGAATGAGACTGCCGGCCAAACGATTGCGAAAACAAGAACCTGTCCGCGGTCTTGAAACGCAGATCGGAAAGCGTTTTGTTGTTGGCGCGGCGCATGTCGTTATTGATCTTGACGAAACGTGTGACAAGATCGCCGGAGCCGTTTGGATCAAGCTCGCCGACGACCTTTTGTATGAAGGCATCGCTTACCTGCAAGTCGTGAACGGTATACCTCGGCTGCTCTTTCTTCGGGAACTGAAATGCGATCGGACTGGTCACGTCGTTCCCTGTGCCATTGCCCGCGAAGACCTTCGGAATCGTGTCAGCGGGCGTATTCCATGCAAAAGCGAAGAGAGAAAACATTCCAGGTTTACCGCCCGGCATGGGCCAGGCCCGATAGGTCTGATCGCCGACGCGCATGCCCGCCGCTGTCCAACTGCCGGAGACGCTGAAGGTTGCCAGGTCGGTCATGCCGAGATAGAGGTAGTGCTGATCCGAATCGACACTTACGGTTGGAGGCTGCGTCACGACCGTGACATCACGGTCCAGGAGAGTTGTCTTCCGGCGCAGATCGTTCGAGGTAACCTCAACAATCAATCTCGCCTTGCCATCTCGAAGTTGTGGCGCGGTCTTGATCCCGGCCACAAAGCTCCAGGTGCTGTCGGTCGCACTCGATGGTTGGGCCAGTTCCCACACCGGGAATCGGGCTCCATTTTGTTCAACAAAGGCCGCGGCCTTGCGGACGCCATGCGGGGCCAGCACGTGGACGGTGACTGTTGTGACCTGCCCAAGGGACGAGGTTGGAACCGGCATATCTACCAGGGGCGTTGCCGACCGCATAAATAGGACGCCAATCGACAAACACACGGCAATCGCAAGGACAACAACAATGGCTCTTCTCACAACTCATTGTAACTTCAGAACTGAGGTCACGGCCTACTTATGCTTAAGCAGAGAGGAGAGGCTCGTGCTGATCCTAGAGCAGAACCAGAGTCCCTGTGTCCTTTTGAGTGAATACGAGGTCGCCGCTTCCTGATGGTCGCGTGGACTTGGGTGCATTGCTTTCGGGATACACCAACTCTGGTTCTGCTATAGCCCCAAAGTGGAGCAGATAAGCATTGTTGCGCTTTGAGCGGCGCAACAAAATACGGGTTGGAAACGTGGAGGCGGTTATCCAGGTGCAACCAATGAAGCTAGTTCTCGATTCCGGAAGGGACATTGTGTCTGTTGGACGGGCAAGCCTTATGAGACGGAAGTAGCAAGCGATTCGCCAAGGGTTTGACTTGCCGGCTAAAGTAGGTATTCAGGGCAAATTACAAGACGATGATGCGCATCGCGTTAGTGCGAATCGGCCGCATGTGTGCGTGAGACCACCTCGAAAGTGGCTTCCTGGCTAGCCAGCGAACTGCCTCCGATCCAGACAGTGTAATGGGTTGCTTCGACTGTTGGCTTACTCTCCGCGTTGAAGAAGGAAAGTTCGTTGAAACCCAGAGGGAAGCTGATCTGTTTCGATTCGCCTGGAGCAAGGGTAACGCGGCGAAATCCCTCGAGGCTTCGTACGGGCTGCTCAATGCTTGCTCCGAGGTTGCGCACGTAACACTGAACGACCTCGGTCGCGGTGCGGTCCCCTGTGTTGGTCACAATGGCAGACGCTTCGAGGAGAGGCTTCGTTCGATTCGCGAGGGCCTGCGGCAGTGGGATGCTGTTCTTGGATACCTCGACATCCTTGTAGGAGAAGCTGGAGTAGGAGAGTCCGTAGCCAAAGGGAAACAGCGCACTGTTGGGGACATCGATGTAGCGAGAGAAGAAATGCGTGCCGTCCGTTGGTGGCTTCGAGAGGTCAATCCCCGTTGGCGGGCGCCCCGTCGGGAACTGGTTGTAGTAGAGCGGCTCCTGACCGACGGCGCGGGGGAAGCTCATGGGCAGTTTGCCGCTGGGCGATACATCTCCAAAAAGAACATTGGCGATGGCGTTCCCAGCTTCTGTTCCTGGGAACCAGACCTCCATGATTGCGGGAACATGTTTGGCCGCCCAGTCGAGAACCAGCGGACGGCCAGAGAAGATGAGCAGAACAACCGGCTTGCCTGCCGCGACAACAGCTTCAAGAAGTTGCTGCTGGTTGCCGGGCAGATCAAGGTGCGCACGCGAGCCAGCCTCGCCGCTCATGGCGCCCGATTCTCCCAGCGCAAGAATGACGACGTCTGCCGCGCGAACCGCTTCAGTGGCTTCGGCGAAACCAGCCTGCGAAGTATCGTCGATGTCGGTTCCCCTGGAATAAAGCAGGGTGACTCCCGATTGCTGGGCGCGTTGTGCGAGCGCTTGCCGAAGGGTGACGATGTCGCGGTCGTTAGCTGCACCGGCCCAGGCGCCAACCATGTCTTTGTTGTCGTCGGCGAGGGGCCCGATAAGAGCAATCCGCTTGCGCGTTGGCAAAAGCGGAAGCAGCGGCACACCATCGGCAAGTTTGTCGTTCTGAAGCAGGACGAAGGACTCTTCCGCCGCCTTGCGCGTCAGCGGCCTGTGCGCAGCGATGGCAGCAGTTACCTCGGTGCCTTGAGCGTAGGGATGCTCAAATAGTCCGGTTGCGAACTTTACCCGGAGTACACGCCGCACGGCCTCATCGACGGCAGCGAGTGGAACCTGGCCGGAACGGATGAGCGCAGGCAACTGCGTGTCGTAGAAGTGCGACATCATATCGACATCGACGCCGGCGGTTATTGCTTTCCTGGTTGCAGTTGCGGGATCGAGCGCAATGCCGTGGTTCATTAGTTCCATCACGGCGGTGTAGTCGCTGACGACGAACCCGTTGAAGCCCCACTCCCCGCGCAAGATATTAGTAAGCAGAAATGGATTGGCGCTTGCTGGTACGCCATTAAGGGAGTTGAAGGCGCTCATGATGGTGGCCGCGCCAGCCTCGACTGCGGCCTGATAAGGAGGCAGGTAGTCCTGGCGGAGACGGATCTCGGACATATCTGTCGTGTTGTATTCGCGTCCAGCCTCGGCAGCACCATAGGCTGCGAAATGCTTGACCGAAGCGGCAACGCTATCCGGCTTAGAAAGGCTATCGCCTTGGTAGCCATGAATGTAGGCCCGTGCCATCGCAGCGCCGAGATAGGCGTCTTCGCCGGCACCTTCCACGGTGCGGCCCCAGCGGGCATCGCGGCTGATGTCGACCATTGGGGAGTAGAACCAGCGAACGCCCGCGGTGGTAGCCTCTTCGGCGGCCATGTGGGAGAGGGACACGACGAGATCAGGATCGAAGCTCGCGGCCAGACCCAGGGGCACTGGGTAGATGGTTCGAAAACCGTGAATGACATCCGCACCAAAGAGCAGAGGGATATGCAAACGGCTCTTGTCCACAGCGAGATGCTGATAAGTGTTTGTGCGTTCCGCGCCGATGGTGTTGAGCATGGAACCAAGCTGGCCCGTGGCAGCCAGTTGCATGGCGTTCACATGATTGGCGGTCTCGGGGTTTACGGCGGCAAGCGCGCCTTGCTTGCCCGCGGCTGGCGGCGCAACAATGGCGTCCCCGTTATCGTTGTATTGGACGAGCTGTCCGATTTTTTCTTCGAGCGTCATCTGGCGAAGCAGGCGATTTACGCGGGCTTCAAGATTTGCGCCGGCGAGCTGGGCGTTCGATGGACGCACGGCTTTGGCCGGATGCGAAGTGGACGGAGGCATTGTGGTTTGCGCCGCTGCACTCGATGCGCACCCAGTCGTCACCAGGAAGAGGGCGGCACAGGCAAGAATGCAGCGGATGCAGGCGCGAGTCAATAGACCGGCGTCGAGCGTGTTGACGAAGCAGCCAGCACGGTAACCATTCCAATTCATTCGCAGCACAAATTCTCTCCAAAACACGTCCGATAAACCGCGCTCCGATTTCCACTCGGCATAGGGTAATAAGAAAGCGACCATCGGACTCATGAAATCCGACGCGTAAGTGACCTTCTTGGCAGGCATAGGATAGGTGGCTTACTGGCGGTTGCGCAATCGGCTACGCTCAATGATTCTCTCATCCTTCGCGGTTAAGAATGGTCAAATGAGAACAGCACGGGCTCAGTGCCGCTCACCACAATGAGGCAGAGGCTAACATTCTCCGTATCGACTCGAGCAGAGCCTGCCTGCAGGTGATCGTGGTCGTCTGTTTCAATGAGCCTATTGCCCTCGCAAGCTGTGTCGAAGTGAGTGAAAGGACCAGATGACTGGGCAGGACAAAGAAGAGACGATCAACCGGCGCAGGATACTGAAAGCGATGGCAGCGTCCATTGGCTGTGCGCTGGCGCCTGGGGGCGTGGCATTTGCACGCGATTCCTGGCACCCCGCCGAAGGAGACCAGGCTTTCCTGGACGATCTAGTGCGTCAAGGCTGCCTGTATTTTTGGGAACAAGGCCACCCCGGCACAGGGCAGGTTCTTGACAGGGCCTCCAATCGTCTAAATGGCGCGCTCGATCCCCGGTGGACTGCAAGCATTGCCGCCACCGGCTTTGGATTGACAGCACTCTGCATCGCCGATCATCGCCGCTACTTGCCTCATGCGGAAATTGTGGAACGGGTACGAATCACACTGGACTGGCACCTGAATCATCTGCCGGAGGTGCACGGATTCTTCTACCACTTCACCGATGTTGCGACTGGAAAGCGCCAGCCCGGTTCGGAGATCTCCTCCATCGACACGTCGCTTCTACTGTGCGGGATACTGATGGCTCGCGAGTACTTCAAAGACGCGCAGATTCGACGATTGGCCACAGAGGTCTACGAGCGCGTGGATTGGCCATGGTTGCTGAATGGCGGCAAGACGTTCTCCATGGGCTGGCAACCAGAGTCGGGCTTCCTCAAATCGCGCTGGAACCACTATTGCGAGTCGCTGATGATCTATCTGCTTGCGATCGGTTCGCCCACCCACGCCGTGCCGCCGGGGGCATGGGACATCATTCTCCGTCCGGTAGTCCATTACGCAGGCTTCGACTACATCAGCGGCGTCGATTCGCTGTTTACGCATCAGTATTCGCAGGCATGGTTTGACTTCAGGAACAAGAGCGATGCCTACGCCGATTATTTTGCCAACTCCGTAAAGGCCACTCGCGCCCACAAGGCGTTCTGCCTTTCGTATCCGAAATGGTACAACGAGCAGTATTGGGGAATCACCGCATCGGATTCTGCGAATGGTTATGCAGTGTGGGGCGGACCTCCCGTTGAGGGACAACTGGACGGAACGGTTGTTCCATGCGCCGCCGCGGGCTCGCTTCCGTTCTTACCGGCGGAGTGTATCGCCGTTCTACGAGCTATGCGTGCGAAATGGGGAAAACGCGTATGGGGCCGATACGGCTTTGTCGATGCATTCCATCCCGCCGCTAACTGGTACGACGCCGATGTTATTGGGATCGACCAGGGGATATCGGTTCTGATGGCTGAAAATCTTCGCTCCGGGCTGGTTTGGAAGACATTCATGCACAACCGGGAAGCTGTGCGCGCCATGAAGCAGACAGGCTTTCATGGCCAAAAGTTTGCATGGTTCCTTTGAAAGAGAAAGGTGCTTTGGGTGGAAACGACTTCCATCCAAAGCACTGGGGCTCTGTCCGCATAATTTCGTACTTTGGGTTCATGCGATCCCAGGTCCCAGAATCTGGACCTGGGGCACCCGCAGTAGGTACAAAAAATCGGTCAGAGCACTAGGAGGGACTGCTCAGAACTCGATGCGAGCCGTCAATTCGAGAACGCGGCCTGCATTGCCACTCTGCGATTCACCGAAGGTTGCGCTCTGAATGTTGGAGCCGCCGCTGTTGAAGGTGATCGGCGCCAGTTGAAGAATGTTGAAGATGTTGTAGGCATTCACCTGCAGACGCAGAAGCATGTGCCGGTCAAAGCGATCGAGCGACGTCTCCTTGGCGAAGCTCATATCGGTGTCGAAATAGCAGGGGCCTCGGAAGCTGTTGCGGCCGATGCCCGGCACATAGAGCGGAGCGTTTACGGATGTGGGCGGGGTTGTATTGAAGTAGGCAGGACCGCCGTTGGGAAAGTTCGAGCCCGTTTTCCAGGCGTCGTTACTGCAACTGGAACCGGCGCCTCCGTAATAGGCCAGTGGACGCGTTGGACCCACGAGGTTCGCGCCGGTGATCAGTGCATTTGCCTGCAAGTTCCACGTAACCGGCGTCCATGGGAATGCCGTGTGCCAGGTCACCACTCCATTGGCCTGCCAGCCGTTGGCTACCGCCTTCACAAGGGCGTTGCCGGAGTGCACGTGAGGAACCTCATACACGCCTGTTGCCGTGAAGCGGTGCCGCACATCGTAATCCGCCGGTCCCCATTCCGTGGCGTTGTTTGCCGGGTTGGTTTGGTTGGCGTTGGCATTTGCCCCGTCGCCGTTCGATACCTGGTCAAGAGACTTTGACCAGGAGTAATACGCCGAGAGGTTCAGGCCGTGGGCCAGGTGGCGCGTCAGATTGACATTTAACGCGTTGTACGACTGATTGGAGTCGGTCTGCGCAAAATAGGCGGCACTGGCCGGCGTGATTGCCGTTGTGCCGCTGCAATTCGCGGTTGCGGGGTAGCACTGTGAATAGATGAAGTTCTGGTTGACGAGGCGTGCAAAATGCCGTCCGACGCTACCCGTATAGCCAACGCTTGCCAGGAGGCTGTAGGGCAATTCATACTGCAAATCCAGTGAGTACAGATCGCTCACCGGCTGCCTGGTGTTGGGCAAAGCGCCGTAGACCTCGTTACTCTCCGAATTGACAAGGCAGTGCCCCGCGGTGGATCCGTACTGGCAAGGGAATCCGGTTGCTGGATTAACGCCGAGAGCTAGCGCGGGATTGATCGGGAAACTCGACGGCGACGTGCTGGTTCCCTTTTCATACTTCACTCCCGCCGAGTTGCCGTTCCCCGCACAGCACAGGCCAAAGCTGGCTACGCCGGGTCCGTCTTCGAGTGCATTGTTGAAGAGCGCAATATCCAGATGGTTGTAGGCCATGGCAAATCCGCCGCGGATCACCAGCTTCTGTCTAAAAAGGGATGGCGCGTAAGCAAAGCCAACCTTGGGAGCCAGGTTATGCGGCTGCGCGTTCCATAGGTGGTTGCGCAATTGCAGCGTGATGCCACTCAGTTGCTGGCCCGTTGCGGTGCCGAGAACAGGATAGTTAATCAATGAGCCTTTGTTGCGCAGCGGCGTGAAGTACTCCCAGCGTAGACCCATGTTAAGCGTGAGATTGGGCGTTGCTTTCCAATCGTGCTGCACATAGCCGGCAATATCTTCCGAGCGGAAGTACCGTTGTGTAAGCGGAGTGCCGCCGGTCAGAGGGTTGGCCTGGACGGATTCGTAGATGGCCGCGTCGTTAGCCATTGTCCACAAACCCTGCATGGCATAGGTCGGCCTCTGGTTGCCAAGCAGATTGTCATTGTCCTGTTCGAAGCGCACTTCCGCTCCTGCGCGGATCACGTGCGAGCCCCAGGTATGCGTCACCATATCGCGGACTTCGTAGGTGTTCTCCGCATAGAGGGAAGGCGTTGTTGAGCCGGCATATGCGCCGAATTGAATTGCCCATGGCAACGTCTGCACATTGACGTACGGAAGGCCGAAGTTGACCACGCCGGCCGCATCCCTCACGCCGTTATCCGCAAACCGGGTGGCGTTGGCGCGTGCTTCGTTCAGCCATGAGGATGAGAATGTGTGAATGTAGATGGCGGTCGCCGCGGAGTTCTGCGGCTTGAAGGGTATATCCGCCTGCGGACGCGAACCGGCCGCGCCACTGACGCCGTAGTTGTCCAGCTTGGTAAAGTAGACACTTCCCGTAAGGTGGTCCTTCAGCGTCACATCGTAGTCGCCGCGGCCGTTGAACTGGTTGCCGCGGCTGTGGGAGGGCACATAAAGCTGCACATTTTCAACATCGGCAATGCCGTCCAAACCGCCACCAAGTTGCGTATTCGCCGGAAAGACTCCAATCTGCGAAGCGCCGCCCGGAGTGAGCGAGCCGATATCCAGTCCGCCTGCAACCACATTGCAATTCACACCTGCAGTCAGGCCGGCGCAACTGGGAGTCAACACCGTCCGAATCCTCGGCGTCACGCCGGTGTCGGCCAGAATTCCCGCGCTCACGCTGCCGGCGCGATTCGCCACCACAGCTGTGCGATATTGCGAGGTCTCCACGTAGGAAAGGGTCTCAGAGTTGTTGGCGGTGGTGAAGCCTGCCCAGGAAACGAAGAAGAAGAGCTTGTTGTGCACCGCGGGCCCGCCGAGCGCCGCAGTCCAACTCCGCTGATTGTTGTCCACAACAGTAGTCTTGGCGCCCGATGGGCCGCCCCACTTGTTATATGCATTCAGTCCCGATTCGTCATAGAGGCCAAACATCGAGCCGTGGAAGTTATTGGAGCCGCTCTTGCTGACGATCTTGATCTGTGCGCCGGAATTGCGGCCATCGGAGGCATCGAAGGAAGTGGAGACAACGGTCATCGCCCCCACCGCTTCCTCATTGGGCGAAACCACCGCCGAGCCGCCGTGCGTGAGCGAATTCACGCTCACACCATCGACCATGAAGTTGTTGTCTGCCTGACGCTGGCCGGCCGCGGAGATCTGAACCTGGTTCTCGGTCTGAAAAATCCCGGAGTTGGAACCGCCAGGACCGCCGCCGTTGGGAAGAAAGACAGCCTGCCCGTTGCCGCTGCGCGCGCCGTCGCCGGTGATGCCGGGCGCTGTGCGCAGCAGTTCATATGGGTCGGCGCCAAACGTGGGCAAGCGCTGAATCTCCTCGCTGTTGATGGTCGTTCCGATGCTCGCGTCCGCGGTTTGAAGCAGCGGAACATAGTCGCCATTCACCTGCACCGACTCCGTGACCACGCCCGGTTCTAATGTCACATTTACATTCCGAGGGGTTTCGGCGGCCAGCGTCAGACCGGTCAGGTTGTTTGTCTTGAACCCGGCGGCCGAAACCACAAGAGAGTATTGGCCCGGCGCCAATTCGTTGAAGTGATATGCGCCCGTTTCGTTTGTAGTCGATGTCTGCGTCGCCTGTGTCGCTGCGTTTGTCAGCGTTGCCGTCGCCTGGGGAATGCTCGCGCCAGAGGCGTCAAGCACCGTACCTGCAAGGCTGGCGCCGAACTGGGCATGAACTGGAACAGTAAAGATGAATAAGAGCAAGAGCGTCATAGCTCCGCCTGCGATCCTGGCGAACAAAAACTTTCCTTCTCTCCGGTTCTGAATCACCAAACTCATTGACTCGGTCAATTGCATCGTGGCCTCCTGACAAGCTGTTGCTGTGCATCGAGTAGGTCTACCGCTGTTGCTTGGAAGCGTTGTGCGTTCTCTTGTAAGCCAGGCACAACCAATTCCAAATAACAGCGATTGGATGCCACTCGCCGGAACTCGCGCCGTGCCTCCAGGTTTCGATCGAACAGTTCTCCTATCGAAGCAAAGTGGGGCGGGGGCGCGCACCAATATGCGTTCACATCGGACGCATAGACTCGTATCTACGTGGAATTCTGGCTTGTATCTGTACCAAATAGCTCAGGTTCGAAAGAAGATTCTGCGCGGAGTGTTCGATTTTGAACGAATCGGCCCCAAAATCCCTGAACTACATTGGATTCAAGCACCCGGCAAAGCCTGAAGGGAGATTCAGCCGATAGATGGAGAGCTCTTCAGCGCAGCGCAGGCCGCCAAAGATGCAGCGCGGTTCGAGCCAATCGAGTTTGTCATCCCTGAGCAGATTCTCAACAGGCGCTAACAAAAAGCCCCTCCACTGCCGATAACCCCTAACAGGAACCTGCAGCAGCAAGAGGGGTTATGGGCGCATTGTTGTTACACTCAGGGGTAGAGCGTTTTATTTGTATGTCTTCCTCCAGTCAAAATCCGGGGTCCCTGGGCTCTGAGCCGCTCACCATTGCGGTGATCAGTCCGGACGATGTGCGCCGCAATGCCGCAATCCAGGCACTGGACAAGATTCCCAACCAGCAGTTCTAAATGGGCGGTGCTTTCCCCGTGACAACCGTATTCATGAAGCTAT
>CAYQOQ010000086.1:0-21035 GCA_964419175.1 uncultured Occallatibacter sp.
GAACCTGCGACTTCCACCGTGTGAAGGTGGCACTCTACCGCTGAGTTAAGCGCCCTGGGAGGGGTTGGGAATGGCCGCGCAAGCGGGGCATCCCGTAGGTTAGAGTAACATCAACAGGGCTTTACGGCCAACCCCTTGCGGCTGCCGAAATGGGCGGGCGCAGGGAGACAGACCCGGGGCCCGCGCACAAACATAACGATGCTCTGGAGAACCAGGTCAATCCGGCACGACGGACGCCACGCAGGAGGGCGAACGGGGGATTTCTCCGTGGATGGGGAGACGGTGGAGGGTGGCGGCCCCGGGCTGGCCGGCGAAGAGGGTTCAGGCGCGGAAAATGGCGAGGAAATAGCTGAAACGGCGCAACCTTGGGGCGAGAACGGGGTTCCAGAAGATATGGCAACCATGGTCCTGGACAACTCGGCCCTGGGAGCGGGTGCGGAAAGGCCCGAGGCACGGCCTGAAGCCGGCGTGGGCGTTCATGCGGAACTGGACCCGGCGAGCGATGCGGCGGCGATGCTGCGGGTGGCCGCGGGCGACGAGGCAAGCTTCAATTTCCTGGTGCAGAAACACCACCGCGCGATGATTCATTTCCTTTTCAGGATGACGCGGAACCAGGCGGTTGCCGAGGAGTTAGCCCAAGAGGTGTTCTTGCGCGTTTACAGAGCAAGAGACAGCTACAGGGCCGAGGCGCGGTTTACGACGTGGCTCTACCGGATTGCGACCAACCTGGCGGTGAACCACGCGCGGGATACGAAGCACGAACGGGCGGCGCAGACGATCTACCTGGATGCGCCGGACGAGGAAACGGGCACGACGCCGGATGTGGCCGACGATGAGCCGAGCGCGGAACAGCGACTGTTGACGAAGGAGCGGATGGCGGCGATCAAGAACCATGTGATGGCTTTGCCGGAGCGGCAACGGATGGCCGTGGTGATGCACAAGTACCAGGGGATGGATTACCGGCAGATTGGAGAGGTGCTGAAACTGAGCGAGTCGGCAACGAAGTCGCTACTGTTTCGCGCCTATCAGACGCTGCGGGACACGCTGAAGGATTTTGTGTAAGGGGTTACACGCCGGAGTGAACCGGCGGAGAGCAAGGTGCAACGATGGAAAAGACGAAGACAAATTGCACGGGGATGGATTTGAAGCTGGCGGATCTGTTGCTGGATCCGGCGGCTGCGCCTGCCAAGGTTCAAACGCATGTTGCCGAGTGCGATCGCTGCCAGGCCGAGTTGGCCGAGCTGAAGGCGACTATGGCGCTGCTGGATACGTGGGAGGCTCCGGAGCCGAACCCCTACTTTGTGACGCGGCTGGATGCGCGGATGCGGGAAGAACGCGAGGCTGCGCCGTCAGGTTGGCTGGCCGGCAGGATTGCGCGGATGCGCGCGGCCTTTGCATATGGGTCGGGTGCGCACGTGCGGCCGCTGGCGGCCATGGCGCTGACCGTGATGCTGCTGGTGGGAGGTGGAACATACCTGGGCGTGACGGACTGGAATCATCCTGCTCAGCCGCCGGCGCAGACCGCCGTGGTTCACGATCTGCAGACGCTGGACAACAATGCGCAGTTGCTGGATCAGTTGGAGTCAATCTCCGATAACAACAACGGGGACTAGGGATTTACACTTTTCGGCGGGGCCGAAGGAGAGATTTGTGATCTGGGTAAACACAGCTCGAGCGATGCGCACTGCGGCTTTGGCCGCGGCGGTGGCGGGGCTGTGTGTGACGGCGGCGGGCGGGCAGCAGCGGCCGAATGGGCAAAGGCAGGCCGAGCGGCCGGCGCAAACGCAGAGCAGGCCGCAGTATAGGCAGGCTCCGCAGGGGCAGTATCGGCAACAGGCTCCGCAGGGGCAGTACAGACAGACTCCGCAAGGGCAGTATCGGCCGGTACCGCAGGCGAGGCCGCAGTATCAATATCAATACGGGGCGGGACAGCAATCGCAGGGCAGGCCGCAGTATCAGGCGCGGCCGCAAGGGGGCGGCGGCGGACAGCAGCAGCAGAGGCAGTACAGGCAGGGACCGCAAGGGCAGTATGGGGCGGCACCGCAATCGCAGGCTAGGCCGCAGTATCCATATGGAGCAGGGCAGCAGCCGCAAGGCAGGCAGCAATACCAGGCGCGGCCGCAGGGCGGCGGCGGTGGACAACAGCCGCAGGTTGGTAATCCGGCGGTGGGGGCGCGGCCAGTGAATCCGGGGGCTTCTTATGGACGGCCGACGTATAACGGCGCGCAGGGCGGCGGTTACGCGAATCCAAGCATGGCGCCGCGCGGGCACCTGGAAGACTGGCTGAATCAGCAGAGAAATGTTCCAGTGCAGGATCAGGAACGGACACTGCGCAACGACCCGAGTTTCAAGCGGCTTCCCCAGTCCGATCAGCAACGGCTGACGCAGCAGTTGCGACAAGTGGACCGGATGCCGGAGCAACAGCGACAGCGGAGGCTGGCGCGAAACGAGATGCTGGAGCAGCTTACGCCTGAGCAGCGGATGAGCGTTAACCGCTCGGGGCGGGCGTGGGCTACTCTGCCGGCGGATAGGCAGGCGTTGATGAAACACGCGTTCAACGATCTGCGCGGAGTTCCGCCGGATCAGCGGGGGACAGTGTTGGACTCGGCTCGTTACCAGGGGACGTTTTCGCCGGAGGAGCGCGGGATTCTGACGGATTTTCTGCGCGTGGAGCCGTACGAAGCGCCGCGGTAAAGACAAGTACGTTGACCGTATAATTTCGTACTTTTGGTTCATGCTATCCCAGGTCCCAAAAGCGGGACCTGGGGCACCCGCATTTGGTACAACAACAAGCGGTCAAAGACCTAGGCAGCGGGAATCATTCCGCTGCCCTTTTCGTTGCGGCGGGATTGCGAGGCGATTCGGTTTCAGCTGCGATTGAGTTTGAGCGTGGACGAGTCTGCGTCCGCGTGATCGTCGGGTGCTGACAAGAGCCACGCTGCTCCGGCTGCAATCAACAGCAGACCCGCCCAGGTGAGCAGTCCTACGGAAGGCCGATCGAGCGCCATGCTGATGAGGATGGCCATGAGCGGGGCGAGGACGAAACGGGTGGTCATGCGCGAGGCCGCCATGCGCGGCATGAGCCAGAAGAGCAGAAACAGGCCCGGCAACGAAACAATCGCCGACCAAGCGAGGTCCGAGCTGACGACACTCCATCGGAAAACGAGGCCCTCGGTTGCAGCGCTGGCGGCTGCCAGACCCACCGCGGCAGACGCTGCAGCCATCGCGGTCATGGAAGCAAGGCCGTTGCTCGGCAATGCATTCGCCACGCGCACTGCGTAGCAATTCGCCGCAGCCACGCAGGCTGCTGCAACAATCACCGCGGCAAAGGCGGCTGAGGCTTCAATCGAACCGGGAAGATCAAGCGGGAAGACGCAGAGTGAGCCGACAACAGCGGCGAGAGCGGCAAGCAGGCCGCCGCGGATTTGCGAGCCGGCTCTTCGACCGATATACGGCTCGAAGACCACGGCGAAGACCGGTACAAGGGAGAAGAGGGCGACGCGCGTAAATGCCGAGACCCAACCATGCGCCAGAGACACCAGCAGAGAGGGGACGACGAAGAGACCGAGGCCGATGACTATGGAGGATTGCAATTGCCTGCCACGCGGCCAAGGGGCTTTGCGCGCTGCGGCATAGAGACCCGCAGCTAGAGCCAGCAAAGCAAATGGCACGGCTTCCCTTTCCAACTGCGGTACGGAGTTGGCGGCGGAGACGGGAAACAGATCGGAACGCATTGCTCCCACGGCGAGGAGAAAGCAGAGCAGCAGGAGTGCTGCCCAGCCAGTTTTCGCCCATGCAAGAGCTTTCGCCGCCATGGTTTTGATCAGAACACAGCGGGCCGGGTTGTCAGCAGTAGTATCCGCGAAATGGCCGTAGGCTACAATGGAAGATGGGCTAAGGCCAGAATTCGTTGCGCAGCGAGCGCAACTTGAGCAAGGAGTTCGAAATCATATGGCGATTCCCGCCACGCAATTACGTCCGGGCATGATCATCAAGCACAACGAGCAGCTCCACCTGGTTTTCAAGGTCGAGCACCGCACTCCCGGAAACCTTCGCGCCTTCATTCAGGCCAAGCTGCGCAACCTGAAGACAGGCGCCATGTTCGAGCACCGCTTCCGCTCGGCCGACGCGATTGAAAAGGTAGTGGTGGACGACGTTTCGATGGAGTTTTTGTACAACGACGGCGACGACTACTACTTCATGAATCCAGTGGACTACGAGCAGACGGTTCTGAAGGGCTCGACGCTGGGCGATGCGGTGGAATACCTGACGCCGAATCTGCAGATCAAGGTGAGCTACCACGACGGACAGGCTGTGGGCATCGAGCTGCCCGCGTCGGTGGAGCTGACGGTGGTGGAGACCGAGCCGGGGCTGAAGTCGGCCACCGCGTCGAGCGTGTCCAAGCCGGCGAAGACCGAGACCGGTCTTGTGGTGCAGGTGCCGGCTTTCATCAACGAGGGCGAGAAGATCCGCGTGGATACCAGCGAAGGGACTTACCAGAGCAGGGCTTAGTTTCTGCACTTACTTCTGAACAGAAAAGCCACCGCTTACGAGCGGTGGCTTTTCTGTTGCAGGTCAGTTCCCTTCCCGACAGCGGCGCATCGGTAGCGACAAAGTGGCCGCGTTCAAAATATGCACGCAGAGGCCAATTAAGGGGCGTTTGAGGGCAGTTTTTGGCAAGAAAAGCGCCGAAAAATGCGAAAAAATGACGGCATGTTTACTACTTGTGCACGGGAGTTTCCTTATAATTGGTTGATTATGAATGGGTTATTTTTTGTGTGCACCATAATCGGTGCAATTGACGGGGAGGGGGGTGGGGGTAGGGCAGGGATTAAGGGACTTAGGGACGTAGGGACCAGGAAAAACAGGCTGGTGAAGTGTATTTTGCAGCCCTGGTCTGGATCGATTTGGATAGAGCTGCCCATGTATTCATTGTGCGCTTTTGGGTGGTAATTCTCGGCAAGAGGTTGAGGGAGCGGCGGTGACTCGACAGGAGCCAAATCCGACAAGCGAAATTCATCCGATAAGGCGACTTTGCGGGAATGATATTTCACAATCGTTTTTTTGAGTTTTCCCCGGTCCCCAAATGCGAGGGACCGGGGGCACCCTCAATGTGGTTGGAACAGAACCCCGAGACCGGGGCCACCCGCCAAGTAATGACCTCTCCTGCGCGTATCCCTGTTGCTCGCTTCGATGCACGTCATTTCCTTCGGTCAATACGCTCCACGAATGTGCGGGGCGACTTCGCGAACATAGAAGTCCGCGAGATCTTGGTGCAAGGCTACCGGCAAGGGCGGCAATGTGGATGACCTCGCATTGCTCCGCGCCTGCTCGGGATTCCTGGCGCCGGGAATAATCGCGCTCACAGCGTCGAAATCGAGGCACCAACGAAGCGCCATATCGCCGAGCGTTAGGTCTTCCGGCACGAGCGGCTTCAAGCGGTCGGCCAGTTCGACGCCTTTCTCGAATGGAAGTCCGGCGAAGGTTTCGCCGACATTGAACTGTTGTCCGTCTCGATTGAAATTCCGATGATCCTCGGCGGGGAATCGGGTTGTTTGGGTGTACTTCCCCGCCAACAGTCCGCTTGCGAGTGGCAGACGGACGAGCAGACCGACATTTCGCTTCCTGGCTTCCTCGAAAAGCGTGTGGATGGGTTTCTGGCGGAATAGATTGAAAATGATCTGGAGAGAAGCCACGTCAGGTTGACGTACACAGAAGTCTGCTTCATCCATTGACTCAACGCTTACGCCAAAGTTCCGGATTTTCCCTTCGATCTTCATCTCGCGAAGATGGTCGAATACCTCACCATCTTTCAGGACCTCGAAGGGAATGCAGTGGAGTTGGATCAGGTCGATGGCGTCGACTCCGAGACGCTTCAAGGACGCTTCAGTATGCTGGCGAATCACCGCCCGCGAGAAATTATCCGGCCATCCGGGAGGATTGAACCTTCCCACCTTGGTCGCCACGCAGACGGAGGCTCTGGTTTCGCGCAAGAAACGCCCAATGAGCTCTTCGCTGCGTCCCATGCCATACACATCGGCGGTGTCGAAAAAGTTCGAGCCACTTTCCCATGCAGAGCGCAAAACCTGTAAGGCTGTCTCGTCAGTGACCTTGCCCCAATTTGCCCCAAGTTGCCAGGTGCCAAGGCCCACTTCGCCTATATCAAGGCCTGTCTTCCCAAAGCTTCGAGTTTTCATTCCGTCTCCATTCCTTGAAGATTGTAGTCTTAACCGCCGATTACTCAGCAGTCAACATAAGCCGTGGATCGAGGCCGTAATGAACCGACACGGGAGAGTGCCATGGTTCCTGAAAAGCAAGAATCCCTGAGTGTTTTGCCGAGCGGTTGGGATCGGGAACGATAAAACGCCGCAAGGTCTTGAAATAACGTTCTGCCTGGTTTGTCGCCTAGTAGTCAGACTGTGTGATTTGGTAATCACTCTCTGACATTCCGGCCATTACAAAATCATGCGGTCACGGAACTAGCCGAAGGCGAGAATGCTCCCGATAAACGGGACGGTTGAGTGCGTGGTATCCCACCCATTCCGCAAAGAACGCGGAATGGATGGGGCACCCTCAGTGTTTGGTCGGGAAAGTGGGAGGACGAAAGGATTGAGTGAATACCGAGCTTTTGGGCGAGTCGGCATAGCCCATTTGCAAACGTAGCCCGATGAAGGCGAGTCGGGCTGCGCAGGATGACCGTCTCTCGGGGGAGTTCAGGAAGACAGTCATCCTGGTTATCACGTACTTGCATATCAAGTATTTGCATGACAGCTATCTGTCGATACAGCCTAGAAACCTGCATGCGGAAGGTGGACGGGGCGCGCTTCGATCAGGGCTTCGATGGTTGCCAGGGCAGCGAGCACCTTATCTGAAACCAGCGCGTCGACCTGGACGACGGCGAGCGCCTTGACGGGTTTGGCACCGGCGCGTTCGCGGCCGAGGGCGAAGTTGGCGATGTTGACGCCGTGCTCGCCGAGGATGGTGCCAATGCGGCCGATGACGCCGGGTACGTCCAGGTTGCGGCAGACGAGCAGGTTGCCTTCCAGAGGCGTTTCGATGTCGATGGAATCGAACTCGAGGAGGCGCGGCTGCTCGCCGTGAATGACGGTGGCGCTGGCGCGGCTGATGCCAGTGGCCGTGTGCAGTTCGAGGGAGAGTACGCTGGCCGCGCCGCCGCGATGGGTCTCGGCCGTTTGCTCGTGAAGGCGGATGCCGCGCTCCTGGGCTACGGCGGCGGCGTTAATGCGGTTCACGTTCTCAGAGCCTTCGAGCAGCCCGGCGATGGCCGCGTTACGCACCAGTTCGGTTTTGACGTCGGCCAGCTTGCCGCCATAGACGAGACTGATGGACTCGATGCCGGATTTGCCGGCCTGGGCAAGGAATGAGCCGAGGCGGCCTGCCATGTCGATATAGGGCGCGAGAACTTTGTATTCCTCGTGGCTGAGGGAAGGCAGATTGACGGCGTTCTGGACGACGCCGAGCTTGAGATAGTCGCGCACCTGGCGGGCGATCTGAATGCCGACGGCCTCCTGCGCTTCGGCCGTGGAGCCGGCGATGTGCGGAGTGAGAATGACGTTGTCCATGGCGAAGTAGGGCGATTCTTTTGGTGGCTCGACGGCGAAGACATCGAGCGCCGCGCCAGCTACCTGGCCGCTCTTCAATGCTTCGACAAGGTCGGCGTCGACGATCAGCTCGCCACGGGCGCAGTTGACGATGCGCACACCCTTCTTCATCTTCGCCAGTGTCTTGGCGTTGATGACGCCTGTTGTTTGCGGTGTGAGGCCGACGTGGAGCGTGAGGTAGTCCGAGCCAGCGATGAGTTCGTCGAGCGTGACCAGCTTGATGCCGGCCTCGCGGGCGACGGCGGCGGAGACAAACGGATCGCTGCCTAGAATCTCGAGGCCAAAGCCGCGGGCGCGCTTGGCCACTTCAAGGCCGATACGGCCGAGGCCGAGAATGCCGAGCGTCTTGCCACGGAGTTCGGCGCCTTGCAGGTTTTTCTTCTCCCACTTGCCGGCGTGCATGGATGCGTTGGCTGCGGGGAGCTTGCGGGCAAGGGCGAGCATGAGGCCAATGGTGAGTTCGGCAACGGCGACGGCGTTTGCGCCTGGCGTATTCATGACGACGATGCCGCGCCGTGTGGCCGCGGCGGCGTCGATGTTGTCCACGCCGACACCGGCGCGCCCGATGACGCGCAGCTTGGGCGCCCTCTCCATGAGGGCGTCGTCGGCTTGCACGGCGGAGCGCACGACGAGCGCGTCGGCGTCGGCGAGGGCGGCAGCCAATCCGTCGGGCAGTTGGTCGTGCGTGAGAACATTCCAGCCCGGCTCGGCCGCGAACACAGCCAGAGTTGCTGGAGAAACCTTTTCAGCAAGTACGATCTTCATCGCGTCTCCCTTGACCTTCTGCGTGGACTCATATTCGTCAAAGCCGATGCCCTGCTGCTCACAGAGCAGATCGAACATCCGCACCACAGCCGCATGCGGCTTGCCTTCGCCCCGTTCGTAGTTGGTGATGGAGTTGGCGTGCACGCCGAGGCGCTCGGCCATCTGATATTGATAGAGACCGAGCTGCTTGCGGGCGATGAGCAGCTTTTCTCCGAAAGATAGTTCTGGCATAGAGACAGCTCCTTGCTTCTAGCAGCGGAGTTAGCGGGGGTAGCGGAGTTAGCGGGACTTATGACGCCGTTTTTGCTAACTCCGCCAACACGCGCGAAGCGCGGCTAACGCCGCGAACTCCGCTATTGCTTCACTGCTTTTGCGTAGACCTTTTGCGCGGCGGCTACTGCTTGTCCGTATTCGACCGGGAGACCGAGCGTGTCTTTCGCGATGTGCTCCATGGCTCCGAGAAATGCGACGGTGTCGAGGTAGTCGAAGAAGCCCAGGTGCGCGACGCGGAAGATTTTGCCCTGCATCTCTCCCTGGCCGTTGGCCGTGACAAGGGCGAATTTCGCTTTGAGAGCCTTGACGACGTCGCCAGAGTTCATTCCCTCGGGTACGGAAACTGCTGTGGCGGCGGCGGCAGGGGCGGTGGGCGCAAAGAGCCTGAAGCCCAGCGATACGAGGCCGGCGCGCGTTGCTTCGGCGTTGACCTGCGCGTTGTCGATCAGAGCGATGCGGCCCTTTTCGAGATCGCCACCGGCCTGACCGGCGATGTAATCGAGAGCGGCGCCCAAGCCAGCAATCAATGCAACGGCCGGCGTGTAGGCGCTCTCGCCCTTGGCGGCATTCTTGCGCTCCTTGCGCAGGTCGAAGTAGTAGCGCGGGTTGGTGGACTTCTCCATTGCCGCCCAGGCACGTTCGCTGACGCTGAGATAGGCGAGGCCCGGCGGGATCATGACGGCCTTTTGCGAGCCGCCGATGAGAATGTCGACTCCCCAGGCGTCGATGTCGAAGTGCGTCGTACCGAGGCCGGTGATGCCGTCGACGACCAGCAGAGCGTCGGTGGCTGAGACGATCTTGGCAATCGCTTCGACATCGTGACGTACGGCGGTGGAGGTTTCAGTGGCCTGCATGTAGACGACACGATGCTCGGGCTTGAGGGCCTTTTTGACTTCGGCCAGATCGAAGGTCTCGCCGTAGGGGGCGTTGACCACATCCACTTCGCAACCGAAGGCCTTGGCCAAGCCTACCCAGCGCTCGCCGAATTTTCCGGCGCTCAGCACGAGGACGCGGTCGCCGGGCGAGGTGAGATTGGAGACAGAGGCCTCCATGGCGCCGGTTCCGGACGAGGAGAGGAGAAGCACGTCGTTTTTGGTGCCGACGAAGACCTTTAGCTGGGCGAGAACCTTGAGGAACAGGGCGCGGAATTCGGGTGTGCGGTGGTGGATGTCGGCTGCGGCCATGGCGAATTGGGCAGCGGGCAACAGCGGCGTCGGGCCCGGGGTAAACAAGCGCGTCTTATGGATCATTTTTTCTCCTCGTTTGGGACCGGGTGCGAGTAGTGGTTAGATTTGAAGGCCGGTCAACGATCACAGAATACACGGTTTTGTTGTTTTTGTGATTTTTATTCCTGTGCAAATCTTGGTTTGGGCTTGATTTCGGCTTGGAAGACCCAAAATAGGTACAATTCTCTTGGGGCGGCCTTACCGGCGGCCCGGTACCGTAAATTATCAGACAGAAAGAAGACCCATCATGGATGCAGGCGCACTGGAAGCTATTGTCAGCAAACAAGTTATCACCGCGTTGAAGGCGCATGACGCCGTCCGCACCGGCACTCTGCGGCTGATCAAGAACGCGCTGAAGAACAAGGCCATTGAGAAGCGCGCGCCGCTGACGCAGGCTGAGTCAGAGCAGGCGCTGGCCACGATGATCAAGCAGCGGCGCGATTCGATTGAGCAGTATACGAACGGGAAACGCCCGGAGCTTGCCGCGATTGAGGCGGCGGAGATTCAAGTGATTGAGGAGTTTTTGCCCAAGGCGCTGGATGAGGCGGGACTATCCGCCCTGGTAGCTGAGGCTGTGGCCGAGGTTGCGGCTACCGCTGGGCACAAGCCGACGCCGAAAGAGATGGGGTTGGTGATGAAGGCTGTTCAGGGCAAGCTGCAGGCGGGCGGGTTGCGGGCCGAGGGGCGCGCGGTGAGCGAGCTGGTGAAGAAGCAACTGGCCGGATAGGCTGACGGCCCGGGTAGCCGCGGTTGCTGTTGGTGAAGTTCGATATAGTGTTGAGAAGCGGCCGCTTCCCGCAGTACAACATCCCGGCCGGAAAGAACACACTATGGACAGTCGCCACAAGCTCTTGAGGCTGATGCTGTTTCTGTTTCTTTGCCTGGCCGGAACGCGGCTCTGGGCGCAGGGACCGCCGTACCAGACGGACGATCCGGTGCCGGTGGATCTGCATCACTACGAGTTTTATATTTTCGGGGCCATGGACGGGACTCCCGTCGCGATTGCCTCAGCCGGCCCGGCCTTCGAGTTCAACTGGGGCGCTGCGCCGCGCCTGCAGATCCATGCGATTCTACCGTTCGGCGAGTCGGCTCCCTTGAACAGCCCTGTCTATCAACCGTCCGGCCAGGGGCCGAGCGCCTTCGGGCTCACCGATATGGAACTGGGCGCGAAGATCGCATTCATCAAGGAGACGAAACATTTTCCGCAAATCGGCAGCTTCACCATGTTCGAGATGCCGACCGGGAGTTATGACAAAGGGCTCGGGGTGGGCAAGGTCTGGTACAAGCTGCCGATCTGGCTGCAGAAGAATGTGGGCAAATGGACCTTTGACGGAGGCGGCGGCTACGAGGTGGTTCCGCAGACCGATTACCGCAATTTTCCGTACACAGGATGGCTGGTGAAGAAAGAGTTGAGCGAGAGGCTTGAACTGGGAGTGGAGGTTTTTGCTCATGGAAGCGAAGGGCCCGCGGCGGCACAGACGGAGGCCTCCGCAATGATCGACATGGGCGGGTACTATCACTTCAAGAATCATCCCGGCGAGCAATTTCTGTTTTGCTACGGGCACTCTGTTGCGGGGCAAACGGAGAACTACGCTTATGCGGGGATGTATTGGACGTGGGGGAAAGACGAGAAGAAAGGCGCGAAGAACAGTTTGTTTCCGGCACAGAGTTACAGGAATGGGTTGTAAGTCGCACTAAGCCCGTTAGTAACTCGGTGACTCAATTCCACATAAGTCAGATCGCAGAAACTCAACCACGCATGAGGTAAGTGAATGGAAATTACCGAACGCAGTCTTATGACGCTGATTCACGGAATGGGATTCGGGGCGCTTTATCTGCTGGCCTGCTCGGGGGCGATTGTCGAGTTATACCGCCGGTATGCGCCGACTTGCCAGACGCCGGTCGAGGTTCGGGACGAGAGGTTTTTGAGTACATATCTGGTTGTGATGGCTGCGCTCGCCTGGCTTACTGTACTGACGGGGACCTACATTATTTACCCTTGGTATCGGGCTGTTCCACCGCCGGGAACCGCGAATCTGGCGGGCTTTCCGCAACGGATGCTGATGGCAAACCCTTCGACGATTGCGTGGCACTCGATCGGGATGGAATGGAAGGAATACGTGGCTTGGCTCGTGCCTATCTCAATTACGATGGCCGCGGCGGTGTTCATCCGGTACGGACGTAATCTAAGGCGTCATCCCGAGCTTTACTCGGCGGTGCTTGGTTTTGTTTTTGTTTCAATATTTGCCGCAGGCGTTGCGGGGTTTTTGGGCGCGATGCTGAACAAGTATGCGCCGGTCGAGGGCGGACCCAACATCCAGTTGCTTCACGGAGAAAAGCCATGAGCGCAAAGGACCGCTCCACTTCAGTTCACGCGCAGGACTTTCGCAATGGCGATGGCGCGGCTGCATTGCTGGCCGCCGGCATCGGCTCATTCGCAGTTGCGTTGTTCGCTTTGCTGGCAGACAAGTCCAACGCCGTAAAGAGCGCGATGATCTTCTACAAGCCCACTGGGCCGCTCTCGGGAGTCACTACGAGCGCAATAATTGTGTGGCTCGTCGCGTGGGCCATTCTCCACTGGCGGTGGCACTCGAGCGTGATTACGCTGCGGCCCATCACGCGCGCCGCGCTCATCCTTCTTGTGCTGAGCCTTCTGCTCACGTTTCCGCCGATTGCCGACCTGTTTTAGAGCATTTTCGGAATTAGTATAGACATTTTGAGTGCATAGAGAGGTGGCTTTTTCTTGATGAAAAAGCGGCTTGAGTGCATGTCTTCGGTTTACAGCAATTCCGAAAATACTATAGCCGGCATTCCGTCTTCTGGCGCAGAACTAAAAAAGCGCCGAAGCCATCCCATCTGGCTTCGGCGCAATGAATGCCGTTCAATGTGTGCGGATCTATTGATAAGCGGCTACGGCAAAGTCAGTGAAGTTAAATCCGTCCACGTGGCGCGCCAGCAGGACCAACTGACCCGTGGTTGGATTCTTCAAGAGCAAACCGACTACGCGAATGCTGGCGCCGTCGGCCAAGTCGCCGAATTTGCCCATTCCGTAACGGAAGTCCGACTTGGCGCCCAGATAGACCGTTACGTTCTGCGGGACCAACACCCCGGCAAAGCCGTTGATCTGCATCTGGAAGGTACCGTTGGCGGAGCTTTGGCTGCCCTTGACGATGGTGCCGTTGAAGCCCCAGTTACGCAGCGACACCCTGTTTACGGTAACGGCGCTGGCATTGGCGGCTCCGGTTGCAGGACCACCGACAGCGACGGTTTGGCCAGCCACCATCGCGCTGGAGTTGAAGAGGAACTGCGTGAAGGGATTGTGCATCCAGTAGACGGAGTAGATCTCACTGCCGGTGAGGTTGACCTGCGCGATCTGGCCGAGCTGAATGCCGGTGGTTGTGGGCAGCAACCCGCGCACATAGAGATCAAAGCTGGTGGCGGGGCCGGAGGACGGAGTGACGTAGGTGACCTGGCCGCTTGCGAAGAAGCCCTTATCGGAAAGAACGGCGACTTCGTCGGCGTCCAGGGTCTGGTCGGCTGGATCGAGCTGACCGGAAACCTGCACGATGCTGCTGGTGTTCAAGGTGCTGAGGCTGGCGCTGCCGTCCCACTCCGTCTGTCCATCGACAGAGATGGTGAACTGCTCGCCGTGCGGACCTTGAACGACGAACGATTGGCCACTGGCATTTACGCTGACGACTGCCGCGATGAACTCGTCGATGTAGCCGCCGGTGTCGGTGCGGGCAACGGTGGTGACATCGAATGTTGGATCGACGGTGCCGGTGATGGCGCCGGTGGAATCGACCTGGATGGACTGACGCAGGTCAAAGTCCATGCGAAGGCCGACGGGCGCTCCAGCCTTGGTGACCACCAATGGCTTATTCAAGGTGATGTTGACGGTGGAGGTGGTGAGGGTTGCCGCTTCAGACGCGATGGTTGGAGGAGCGGAGGTGGTGTTGAGATAGCCGATGGTCGCAGTACCGAGCGAGATGGAGACGCCGGTATAGGTGCCGACTGGCACGTCGTTCATGTCGAGCAGAGATTGCAGGCCGTTGTAGCGCGCAAAGTCCACGGTGGGCGTGCCGCTGACGAGCGATGAGGTGTTGCCACCGCTGCCGGTCAATTCAATGCTCTTGATTTGCACGGCAAAGGAGGTGACGCTCGCCATGGGCGCGTCGGTGCCGACGACGAATACCGGCCCGGTCGCGCTCGAAGTTGCGGTGGTAAGCATGGAGCCGCTGGTGCAGCCGGATGCGAGGATCGCGGCAGCAGTGAGCACAAGGAATGCCAGCCTCAAAGGCCTATCGAGAATTTTGGGGGACATATCGGATACTTCGCTTTCTGCGGGCCGCCGCAACTTATGCAGAACAAGCGCCGAGTGGGCAGGATTGCCTGCCTCTCACCTAAACCGACTGGTACCGTCTCGCTGCCGAGGCAGCAAGCCCAACCCGGAACGCTCGAAGGCGCGAACCCGCATGGGCTCAACTCGTCTCGACAGGAGAGGAAAAAAGTCGTTCCAGGGCGCGCTCGTGTACGGAGCTTTCGCCGGAATTCTCATCTATCGGCAGGCATGCTTTTGCGGAGTCGTTATCTGCCGTTGCTCAGTCAGACACAAAACGGCTGAACTAGTTGCGAAGATAGATGTAAAAAAATGGGGCGGGTTGCAAGAAAATCTTTCCGGGGCGAAGGGCGGGACGCCGGTTCCGGGACAAACGCTGGATTCTCAGTTGAATTTCTTGAGCCAGAGGTTGCGGAAGGAGACTTTGCAGGGAGTGCCCTCAATCTGCAAGCCGAACAATCCGGCGACGTTATTGGATGAGGCCGGATCGTCGTCGACGAGGACGGCCATCAACTGGCCATTGAGGATATGCAGGATGACGCCGCCGCGGGCGATGATCGTGTACTGATTCCAGTCGTTGTCTTTGACTAGGGCGCCGAGCTGTCCACGGTCGCCAATGGCGCCAACCAACTGGGGAAACTTTCCGGGAAGCGACTGGACGACCTGCCCACGCCAGGCGATGATACCGCGCGAGGTGTTCTGCGAGTAGAGCTGGCCGCTGTATTGCCGGGAGTGTTCGTTTGTCTGGAGCCAGAAGTCGGCTTGGGGCCCAATCATGACCCAGCGGGGATCAAGCGGCGGCTCGCCCTTTCCGGCGACGCGCCCTGGGGGGATGCCGGTGCTGCTGCGGTATTGGATGCCGCTGCCTCCGCCCCACTCGACCTTGATTTCGAGCTTGAGGTCGAAGTCCCTGGCCTCTGCACCGTGGTAGACCAGAAAGGTGTTGCCAGCGATTTTTTCAGGAGTGGACTGGCCGACGATTGCGCCGTTCTCAACGCTCCAGACGCCGGGCAGGCCATCCCAGCCGGAAAGGGTTTTGCCGTCGAACAGAGAGGTGTAACCGGAGTGATCGGCAAAGTCCATCGGGTCCGGCTCGATGAAGACGCCATTGCGCTGGCCGGCAATGTTGGGCTGGACCTTCAAGAGGGCGGCGCGGTCTGGCTGCGGAGCGGCGGCGGGTTGTGCCTGTGCAAGAGCTAGCGGCTGAAGGGAGGGCATGAACGCCAAGGTGAGAAGGGCCAGGAGTCCAGTTGCGTGGCGGCGATTTCGTGCGTTGTCCATGCTTACACTTCCCTTTCGGTGCGGGATTCCATCGCGCTGGAGGCAAGTTGCGGGCCGCGGCCTTTAAAAGACTTCAGAACGCAAACCCTCCGGCACGGGAACGTGCTTGAGCAGGCCTAGTTCGCCGGCAAGACGTTCGAGACGGGCGCGCGTGGCTGCCGTAGGTGGAACCAGCGGCAGGCGCAGATGATCGGAACACTTGCCCATGAGCTTGAGGATCGTCTTTACCGGTCCGGGATTGGATTCCCAGAAGTTGGCTTCGAAGAGCTGCGCAAAGCGGCGCTCGATGTCGCGCGCCTCAGCCCAGTTGTTGTTGAGCGCGGCGTGGACCATGCGGGCGACTTCGCTGGGCGCTTCGTTGGAGGCTACGCTGATGAGCCCGTGCGCTCCTACGCCGATGGCGCCCAGGGTCAGGTTGTCGTCGCCGGAGAAGATCTTGAAGCCGCGGGGCATGATGTGGGCTAGCTCGGCAAACTGCGTGAGCTTGCCACTGGCCTCTTTGATGGCCTGGATGTTTCTTGCCGAGGCGGCGAGGCGCGCCACGGTCTCCGGTTCGAGGTTTACCGCCGTGCGGCCGGGCACGTTGTAGACGCAGACGGGGAGCGGATCGACGGCGTGCGCAAGCGCGAGAAAGTGCTGATACTGGCCTTCCTGCGAGGGCTTGTTGTAATAAGGATTGGCCGAAAGCACGGCGCCGAGCCCAGGGAGCCGCGCGAGCAGGCTGGCCTGGCGCACCAGGGTTTTGGTGCAATTGTGGGTGCAGCCGCCCCACACGGGGACGCGTCCGGCGGCAGCCTCGACGACGATGCGCACCGTGTTGAGCCACTCATCCTCTTCGAGCGTGGCTGCCTCGCCCGTGGAGCCGCAGGCCACGAGGAAATCGATGCCCGACTCGATCTGCCAGTTAACCAGCGCCCAAAGGGCAGGCTCGTCGACCGATCCATCGGCCCTGAAAGGCGTAACGATAGCTGTACCGCAACCTATAGTTTCCATCACAGCTAAGTTTATAACGAATGGGCGGGTGATTCCGGTGGGAAACCGGCATCGGTTTTCGATACGCAAGCGGAGTCCGCGCGTTGCTCCGCGGCAAGTTACAGTTAGACGTGCCTTAGGGCCTGTCATCTAATTCCCAGGGCGTAGCGCCGGGGCCAGTTTTTCTGAGTTCAAGAAGTGAGGAGTGACGCATACCGGGTGTCTGCTAGCGACGAGGGACGCAGAAATCGGGAAAACTGGCCCCGGCCCGGAGGGTTGTGGAGAAAATCGGGCCATACTTCATTCTCGCCCTTGACAGTGGAACCACCACAGCCTTCGGGCTTGGCTTCGTCTGGCCCGATTTTCTCTCGCAACGCTACGCCCTGGGAATTAGATGACAGGCCCTAAGAACCAGGAGATGATTCATGAATTTGTTTACATTTTCTTCAAGAATGCCCGTCACCGCGCTTTCCGCGCTTCTGCTTCTGGCGGGAACCTGGAGCGCCAGGGCGCAGGCGCCAGCTGTGGCGAGTGCAACCTTGCCCGCACCGCATGCCGAGACCTGGTACTTCAATCAGACGGCGGAGATCGGTGGGCATCCGACCCAGGTAGTTGGGCATCCGCACGTGATCGAATCGCCTTACGGCAAGGCGGTGGAGTTCAACGGCGTGGACGACGGACTTTTCGTTCCGGTTCATCCGCTTGCGGGGGCTTCGAGTTATACGTGGGAAGTGATCTTCCGGCCCGACGCGGACGGGGCGCAGGCGCAGCGCTTTTTTCACCTGCAGGAGCAGGACCCGGCGACCGGCAAGGACACCGAGAACCGCATGCTGTTTGAGATCCGCATTGTGGATGGGCAATGGTGCCTGGACAGCTTTGCCTCGTCGGGCGCGAGCAATCGGACCCTGCTCAACTGCAAGATTCTGCATCCGCTCGGCCAGTGGTATCGCGTGACGGCGGTCTACGACGGCAAGGAGCTGCGCAACTACGTTGGCGATGAGCTGCAAGGCTCCGGGACGCTGGAGCTGACGCCGCAGTTTGCGGGCCACAGCTCGGTGGGCGTGCGCATCAATAAGGTCTTCTACTTCAAGGGAGCGGTGCTGATGGCGCGCATGACGCCGGGGGTGCTCAAGCCGGACAAGTTTTTGAAGATGCCGGCGAAGATTGACGCGACGAAATAGATCGATGCGTGCAACAACACGAAGGGGACGGGCTGCGCCCGTCCCCTTCGTGTTTGATGCGGCTGAATTGACTCGCACTACTCGGGCTTTGCGGCCTCCGCCTTGACGGTGCTGAAGGAGAAGGTGGTTGTGGAGTGACGCGTTACGCCGGGGCGCAGAACCGTACTGGGAAAACTGGGGTGGTTCGGCGAATCGGGAAAGTGCTGCGTCTCCATGCAGAAGCCGGTGCGTTTTTCGTACTTGACGCCGTGGCGGCCGGTGAAGGTTCCATCGAGGAAATTGCCGGAGTAGAACTGGATACCGGGCTCGGTGGTTTCGACCGTCATGCGGCGGCCGTTCTCCGGCTCAGTCATGATGGCGGCGAGGCGCAGTGTGCCGGCTTCGCCGTTGAGGACAAAGTTGTGATCGTAGCCGCCGCCGAGCTTGATCTGCTCGTAGTCGGAGCCGATGCGCGCGCCAACAACTTCGGGCTTGCGAAAATCGAGCGGAGTGCCAGCGACAGGAGCGAGAATGCCGGTGGGGATAAGGCCTGAATCCACGGGTGTAAAGCGGTCGGCGTTCAGTTCGAGCTTCTCGTCGAGAATGGTTCCCTGGTCGTCGCCGCGCAAATTGAAGTAGGCGTGATTGGTCAGGTTGACGACGGTGGCCTTGTCGCTGGTGGCGGAGTAGTCGAGGCGCAGCGTGCTGCCCGAGAGGGTGTACTTGACCTTCGCGGTGAGCGTTCCGGGGAAGCCCATGTCGCCGTCCTTGCTGACGAGCGTGAACTCGACACCGTTGGGAATCTCTTTGGAATCCCAAACATAGCGGTCGAAGCCCATGGGGCCGCCGTGCAGTGCGTTGGCTCCATTGTTGATGGGAATTTGATAGCTCTTGCCGTCGATGGAAAACTTGCCCAGCGCAATGCGGTTGCCGAAGCGGCCTACGATGCTTCCGAAGTGCGTGCTGTTATCGTTGAGGTACTCCTGCAACGAATCGTAGCCAAGCACGACGTCGGCCATTTTGCCGGTGCGGTCCGGCGTGCGAATGCTCACCAGCTTCGCGCCATATGCCATTACTTTGACTTCGATCTGCGCGTTTTTCAGCGTATAGATCGGCACGGCAACACCCTCAGCAGTATGTCCCCAGATCGACATTTTCACCTCTCCTTGCGCAACGGCCGTCAGGGCCATTGCCATTATGAAAACCATTCCAAAAAATCCAAATGCGCGCTTCACAGTCTTCGCCTTTCCGTTCGATTGCGGATAAAGAACTTGCCGAAGATCCGGCGAAATTTCCGGGAACCCGGAGAGGCGCAAAACTTGGGCCCCGCGAAAACCTGGAGTTTCCACCAAAAGAGAGTGTATACCGATTGGGGGCGGGGAGGTTCAAGGCTGGTCAGTTCGCTCCGGCAGGCGACGTTTCGGCCAATCCCATTTTTGTAAACAGCAGCGGCGCCAGGAAGATATTCACGACCCCCACGGCGGTAAAGCGAACGTATTGCAACAGGAATCCAAGCCAGGCAAGACTGGCAGCTAAATGCCAAAATGCCGGGTTGAGAACTATCACGGTGCATAGGACCAGGACGCAGGTGAAGAGGAAACGCAGAATTCTGGCGGCGACATTGGCGCTTCTGGGATCGAAGTTCACAATCCTCAGTTCCAAGGGGCGGGCAATGACGATACCTGTCAAGAATCCGGCGTCGCTGAGGAATGCGGTGGGCGCGCCATCCACGTGGCCTCCATTGAGGGCAACTGCGAGGAGCCACAGCGCCAGGCTCGCAGCAACCGCAATTCCGATTTGCCCCGCATAGGAAATCCTGTTCCATCTGGCGCCGGCCGCAGGCAAGTATTTGGTTGCAACCAGGGCACAGCCGAGACCGATCGCCCAGCCGAGCAGAACATCTTCGACATAGTGCACCCCGAGATAGGGGCGCGAGAACCCTATGAGGATAATTGCCACGACTGCCAAGACTCTGAAGTACGTGTTTCTGGTGCACTGATAGAGATAGGAATAGAACGCAGCCGCCGAGATGGCGTGGCCGGAGGGTGTTGAATACTCCCCGGCAAGTGCGGCTGCCTCCCGAGCCGAGACGGCCCATTTCTTCAGGTAGGTCCCTTCGCGGACGAAGGGGCGGGGATTCTTGATGATGAGCTTTAACAGGCCATTGAGCGACGAGGTCAGCAACAGCAATACAGACAGCCGAATGGCCAACTGCTTGTTCCACGCAACGTAGATGAGCGTGACGATGAGGACGTAAAAGTTGAAAGTGCCGAGGGTGGTAACGGTATAAAAGAACTTCGTCAGAGGGACGGTTCTGTGGTCTGCCAGAAACTGAATGACATCCAGATTGAACGGCAGCGGAGACATATTCTTTCCCTCTTTGAAATGCGTATTCGCTAAGGATCAGGCGGGCGGCGGCGCTTACAGCTCACCGAAGATTTCCCGGAACTCCCAGGCGCCGGACTTGCCGGCAAGCCACTCGGCTCCGCGCACAGCGCCCAGAGCAAAGCCGCGGCGGCTCGCGGCGTCGTGGCGCAGTTCGAGGGTGTCGTAGTCGCTCTTGGCCGTGACAATATGTTCGCCCTTGGCGTCGCCGACGCGATGCGAGGTAACGGGTATCTCGATGCCGTGGCGGACGGAGAGAATGATCTCCTTTAAGGTGAGCGCGGTGCCCGAGGGCGCGTCGAGCTTGGAGGTGTGGTGGGTTTCGTCGATGGAGAAGCTGTAGCCATCGAGCCGGGCAAGCTCGGCGGTGAGGCGGAAGAGCTTCTGCACGCCGATGGAAAAGTTGGTGCCGTAGAGGAGGCCGCCGCCGCGTTTGATGGCGAGCGCCTTCAATTCGGCGAGATGCGTATACCAACCGGTGGTGCCGACCACGATTCGTCCGCCGAGAGCAAGCACGGCGCGGATGTTTTCAACCGCTGCTTCCGGGGCGGTGAAGTCGACGACGACATCGACGCCTGCGAGATTGGGAGCGGTGAGCGCCGAGGCGTGCTCGTTCTCGTGAATGTCGAGCGCGCGGACGCCGTGGCCGCGCTCGCGCGCGACTTCAGCGACGAGGCTGCCGGTTTTTCCTTTGCCGAGTACGAGGATGAGCATTTCTTAGCTCCTAGATCTCTGACGGCACGATTTCATACTTTGAGTTTATGTGATCCCAGGTCCCAGAATCGGGACCTGGGGCACCCGAAGTTGGTGGCCACGAATACTAAATCACGCGGTCACGGTACTAAGAGCTAGGAGTTGGAAGTTGGAAGCTGTTTTCTTGCTTCCACGTCGAAGATCGCAGGGTCGGGCTGCTGGAAGAAGGCGGCGTGGAGCGAGCGGACGGCTTCGTCGGCGTCTTCTTCTTCGATCATGAAGCTCATGTTGATTTCGCTGGCGCCTTGCGAGATCATGC
>CAYQOQ010000087.1:0-20409 GCA_964419175.1 uncultured Occallatibacter sp.
AGCCCCAGCCCGGCGGTCACGCTGCGTGCATCGGCCACCGTCATGCCCTTCAGCGGCGGCACCTGCACCTCCGCTCCATGAATGGCGAAGTGCATGGTCGTGATGGCCGCCAGCAGCGCCACCGCGACCAGAAGCAGCAGCAGAGATGCCACCTGGAAAAAATTCACAATTGGCCGGCTGTTCATCCTCGCAACTCACCCCTGATTAACATCTTCTCGCGCTCTATCGTAAATTGTCCGTGACCGGCTCCGGATGGATGGTCACCCGCTGCACCTCGGGACAGTCGAGCTTGAAGCGATCTTCAAGCGCTGTAATCACCAGGTGCACCTGTTGCATGGGCAGATCGTCCGGCAGCGTGCAATGGCAGGAAAGAGAGATGTGTTCGCCTGAGCGGCCCACCATGATCTCGTGCACGTCCACGATTTCCGGAAAGAAATGGGCCGTATTGCGCAGCACATGTTCGATCTTGCGGTCTTCTTCAACCAACTCTTCCGGCTGCTCGATTGTGGCCGGCTCGCTTTCAATATGGGTCAGTACGGCGTCAATCTCCGGAGCTTCGCGCAGAATCTCGGCCTCAAGCGCGCTTACAAAGCCGTGCGCCTCCCGCAACGTCATCTTCTCGTCGAGTTCCACATGCTGCTCCACACGCAGCTTTCCATGAAACGATTGCACGCTGACCTCGTGCACGCTCACGTTGTTGCGCGCCGCCACGGCGCGCACCCGGTCGAACAAGCTCTCCGCGCGGGCCTTGCGCGGCACTGTGTGGATCACAACATCCGCCCTGGGCAATGCGCGGTGTACTGCATCGGTGGCCGACTGCACCAGCTCGCCGGTATGTTCGAACGTGAAGCGCCGCGGCAACGCCAGCGTGAGGTCGGCAAAGTAACCCGCCCCTGCCCGCCGTACCCGCGCCTGCTCCACCGCCAACACACCCTCGACCTGCTCCACTTCCCACACCAGCCGGCGCCGTGTCTCCACCGGCACCTCGTCCATCAGAACAGCCACAGTCTCGCGGCCCAGCAGCAGCGTGAGACGCAGAATCATAAGCGACACCACCACCGCCGCAAAAGGGTCGGCGTACTTGAGCCAGACGATTCCGTAGTGCGCGCCTGCCCAACTGGCGCCCAGCCCGCCCAGCACCGCCACCGTGGACCAGATGTCGCTGGCAAAGTGAAACGCGTCGGTTGCCAGCGCCGGAGAGCCGGTCCGCAGAGCCACCGCGCGCAGTTGCCTGGAACGCCAATAGTCCACGGCGATGGACGTCAACAGCACCAGCACCGGCCACACCGAGTGATGCAGTTCCATCGAGTGGCTGAAGATCCTCGCCAGCGCTTCCCAAATAATCCACGCGCAGGAGATAGCCATCAGGATGGCTTCGAAAAACGCCGACAGGTTTTCGATCTTTCCGTGGCCGTAGGTGTGGTCTTCGTCAGCCGGTTTGTCGCTCACCTGCACACTGAAGAAAGTAAGCGCGGCGCCCACCAGGTCCAGTCCCGAGTGCGCCGCGTCCGACAGCACGCCCAGCGATCCCGACAGCAGTCCCGCGGCCAGCTTCAACAGCGTCATGGCTCCGGCGGCCAGCATCGAGTTCCGCGCCACATGCCGCTTCTCCGCCGAGGATTCGGCCAGAGTGATTGCGGTTTGGTCTAGAACAGGCGAACTGGACGCGGCGCGAGTCATTGAGTTCTTAGACTACAAGCGAGCGCTTAGCCGTGTACAACCCGGCGATTCCAAAGGTGTAAGGCTGCCACGCGCATTGATCGTATCCAGCACCCTGCATCAACCCCAGCATCTCAACCGGCGGCGGAAAACTGCCGACCGACGTAGGCAGGTAATTGTAAGGGCCGTCTTTGCCGCAAATCAGCCGCCCGATTGCCGGCAGTACGCGCCGGAAGTAGACTGCGTAGGCCTTGCCCATCAGGCCCCCGGGCTCGCTGAATTCGAGAATGCCCAGTTGCCCGCCCGGCTTGAGCACACGCTTAAATTCGCGCAGGCCGGCCTCGTAGTTGGCGAGGTTCCTGAATCCAAAGGCCGTCACAATCAGATCGAGCGATGCGGATTTAATCGGCAGATGGAGCGCGTCGGCCTCGAGCGGTACTGCGTACGGCTTACCGTCTGCCATCTTGCCCGCGCCGAATTTCATGGCTCCCCGGCTCAACATGCCTCGTGCAAAATCGCCAGCCAGAATCGGCCGCGCACCGTTGGGCCGATGCTTCAGCAGAGCCATGGTCATGTCGCCCGTGCCGCAGCAGATATCGAGAACCGCGGCTTCGGGATTGGCGAGGATGGGCCGAAACCGCCTCGCCGTACGCCACCACCAGAGCCGGTCCACGTTGGCTGAGAGAACGTGATTCAGCAGGTCATACCGGGGCGCGATCGAGTCAAACATCTGGCGCACGGCTTGCGCCGCGCCCGCCTCGTCCGTCGCGCCTAACGGTTTAGCTCCTGTCGCCGGCATGGTCTCATGTACCCCGTAGATTTCCGGATGTCACCGGCGAATTGTGCAGCCCTACTGCAACAGTGTCGGCTCGTCGTCCTTCAGTTCCTCGGGCGGAATGATCACCGCCGCGGCCACCTTGTCGTCCGGCTCCAACGTCAGAATGCGGACACCCTGGGTAGCCCGGCCGGCGTTGCGGATGGTTTTTGTGTCGCAACGGATGATCTTGCCGAACTGGCTGATGACCATCAGTTCCGAAGTGTCATCGACCAGTTGAATCGTGTTGACGCGGCCGATGCGCGGCGTGACAGCCATATTCTTCACGCCTTTTCCGCCACGTGTCTGCAAGCGGTACTGGTCCACATCCGTGCGCTTGCCAAAGCCGTTTTCCGTTACCGCAAGAATGCGATAGTCGCCCGGCGCATGTTCCTTGGGAGTAATTGCCGTTCCCACCACGTAATCGTTCTTGGCCAGCGCTATGCCGCGCACGCCGTACGCCGGGCGTCCCATCGAGCGCACGTCGTTCTCGTCGAAGCGGATCGCCATGCCCAGGTGTGTCGCGAGGAAGACCAGTTGCGAGCCGTCGGTGATCCGCGCCGCAACCAGTTCGTCGTCCTTGTCGATGCCGATGGCAATGATGCCGCGCGCCATCACGTTCGAGAAGTCCTTCAGCGGCGTCTTCTTCACCGTTCCCTTTTGCGTGGCGAAGAAGATGAACTTGCCCTCTTCTTCCAGATCCCGCACCGGCAGAATGGCGCGCACGTTTTCGCCCGGCTGCAGGTCGAGCAGGCTCTGCATCGACTTGCCCTTGCCCGCGGCGCCCACGTCGGGAACCTCGTACACCTTGACCCAGTACACGCGCCCAGTGTTGGTAAAGCAGAGTAGAAACGCGTGTGTCGAGTCCACAATGAGCTGCGAGACAAAATCTTCCTCGCGCGTCTTCATGCCCATGCGGCCCGCCCCGCCCCGCCGCTGCGAGCGATAGATCGAGATCGGCGTTCGCTTCAGATAGCCCTGGTGGCTCACCGTCACCGCAACCTGCTCGTCGGCGATCAGATCTTCAAGTTGCAACTCGGCGCTTTCGTCAATCATCTGCGTGCGCCGCGCGTCGCCATACTTGTCGCGAACCTCTTCGAGTTCCTTCACGATCACCGCGCGCAGCTTCGTCTCGCTGGCCAGGATCGATTCGTACTCGGCAATCCGTTCGCGCACCGTCTTCAATTCGGTCAGCAGTTCGTCGATCGAAAGCTGCGTCAACCGGTAGAGCTGCAACTCCAGAATCGCGTCGATCTGCCGAAGCGTAAGGCCTTTCTCTTCGTGCGGCAAGTGAACGCGGTCCAGCACGATCACGATTTCGCTGCCCTTGCCCCACGCGTACAAATTCTCGCGCGCCTCAGCTCTGGACCCCGATCCGCGAATAATCTTGATCACCTTGTCCAGATTGTCGACCGCAATCTTCAAGCCTTCCAGAATGTGTTCGCGGTCCCGTGCCTTGCGCAGCAGGAATACTGTCCGCCGCTGCACCACATCGACACGATGGTCAATGAAGGCGCGAATGGCCTGATCCAGACTCAGCTCCCGTGGCTGCCCATTCAGCACCGCGAGGAAGATCATCGAGAAGCTCTCCTGCATCTGTGTGTGCTTGTAGAGCTGGTTCAACACAATCTCAGGCTGCGCGCCGCGCTTGAGCTCGATCACGATCCGCATTCCATCGCGGTCGCTCTCGTCGCGCACATCGCTGATCTCATCCACGATCTTGTCGTTCACCAGTTGGGCGATGCGCTGGATCAGGACCGACTTGTTCACCTGGTAAGGAATTTCGGTGACGATGATCGCCTGTTTTTCCTTGGTCAGGTTTTCGATTGCCACCTTCGCGCGCATCATGAAGCGCCCGCGCCCGGTCTTGTAAGCCTGCACAATCCCGCTCTTGCCGTAGATAAAGCCGCCAGTCGGGAAGTCCGGGCCCTGCACGTGCTTCAGTACCTCGGTCAATCCCCCGTCCGGATTCTTTACCAGCGCAATGGTGGCGTTCAGGACCTCGGTCAGATTGTGCGGCGGAATGTTGGTGGCCATGCCCACCGCGATACCGCTGGACCCATTGACGATCAGGTTCGGAATGCGCGTCGGCAGCACCGAGGGCTCGAACGTCGACTCGTCGTAGTTGGGCACAAAATCGACCGTTTCCATGTCGATGTCGGCCAGCAACTCTCCGGCGATCCGCTCCAGGCGGCACTCGGTATAGCGCATCGCCGCCGGCGGATCGCCGTCGATCGAGCCGAAGTTTCCCTGCCCGTCCACCATCGGATAACGCAAAGAGAATGGCTGCGCCAGGCGCACCAGCGTAAAGTAGATCGACGAGTCGCCGTGTGGGTGATAGACACCCATGCACTGGCCCACGACCTTGGCGCACTTGGAGTATTTCTTGTTGTACTGCAACCCCATCTCGTGGAGCGTGTAGAGCACGCGCCGGTGCACGGGCTTCCACCCGTCACGGGCATCCGGCAGCGCGCGCCCGATGATCACGCTCATCGAGTAGTCAAGATAGGAGCGGCGCATCTCCTCTTCAATGTTGATGGGAATGAGGTTTGTGCCGCTATTGGGAGGCGTGCCGCCTTCCAGAGGGAGTTGGGGATTCTGATCGTCTGCCATAGTGTTTTTTCTAAGCTCGCCGGAGGGCGGCAAAAGTGGTCCGGTAAAGGCTGGGCCGGGTCCGCGCGCTATGCTTCTATTTTACGCGTCGAGGGCCGCTTTCCGCAAGGCTGGATGCTCTTAATAAGTCCTTATCTTGCTTGAATTTATGAAGAGTTTCCGCCAGCCGTTCCAGCGTCTCCAAAAACATCCCCCGCCAGCCTGATTTTTGCACCGGATTTGTTGGATGTTCGCTTGCGGTTTTTCCACCATTCTTGATCTATTTCCAACTCGGAAGTCACCGATCGATACGGAATAGTCTCCCGCCAGCTTTACCGCCCCGCGAAGCGATAAACCGCGCCGTCGCATTTCACCCGCTGACTTGCTTGTCTCCGCGCAGCGGAGGCTAACTTGCTGCCTTTGTTCCATCCGCTCCACTTGGATTCTGCAATGCACTCCCCAGCGGGAACTCTGCTTCTTTCCAGATCCACCCCTACAGCAACCCCGGCAAGCTCAGTAGGCAGAACACAGCCTGCAGCAGCACAATAGCCGCGCCGGCTCCGAGCGCCATCCGCCCGCGCGGTCCCTCATACGCGTCCGCAAAGACGCCGCCCACAAACGTGACCAGAAACGGTAGCGCCCAAAACCATGGACTTCCCTGTGCGCCGGTCATCACCAGCACAAACAAGGCCAGCGCGCAAAGCAGCGGCGTTGTATTGCCAAAGTAGCGCGAACGCCTGAGCCCCACGAACAGCGCGAACGCGGCGCAGCAGGCCACCGTGATGCCGGCATTGTCCAACGCACCGAAAAACCGCCACGCCGGTTCGAAGGAGAACCACAGAAATCCCCCCGCGGACCGAAAGACGTAGCTGAAGGCATCGGGCGAAAATCCGTAACACACAAACAGCAGCACCAAAGCCCCGGCCGTGGCCATCAGCACCACGGGAAGCGCCTGGCTCCTGTGTCCCTCGGCAACCCACAGCATCAGCAACAGTCCCAGCAATGCCACCACCGGCAGCGCGGCAATGTGCGCGGCTACCGCTACGCCAAAAAGAAGTGTCAGCAGAACCATGCGCGGACGCCATTTGCGCCGGGGCCCCTGCATGGCGTGAGCAACGCCGATGCACGTGTATACGCCGCCATACACGCCAAGCGCGGCAAACACCTCTGCATTCGGAGTGACACAGGCCTTCAGCACCGCGGGAGAAAAGCAGTAAAGCGCCAGCGCCGTGTAGCCGCCGAAGTTGCCGTAAAGCCGCCTCGTCACCCACCACACGCACCCGCCCAGCACGCACCCCGCAAACAGAAACGGGAGCCGCACAAGCAGCAGGATGTGCGTCATCTGGTGGCGCAGTTCCCAGGTGCCCACCTCCCCGCCGGCCTGAACAACCCTGTCCTCGGGCTTGCGGAAGTAGTCCAGCCCTCGCTCGGCCAGAAAATTCAGCGTCAGCGGCAACCCCGCCAGACGGTAGGCCAAAATCCCATCGTGTATATTGCCGCAGGTCGTATAGTAGCCGGCCAGCGCCGTGGGCCGTTCCCAGGTTTCCCGTCCGCAGCGCGCGTACTGGTAATCGCGATCCGTCAGCGTCTGGTGTCCAATGAGCCAGAGACCCTGGATGAGAAAAAGGCCCAGCATTCCCGCCGCAATGCGTTGCGGAAGATTGAAGCGAAAGCGGCGAAGGATTCCGAACCGGTGGGTCATCACGTCAGCGGGCAGACTCCAGTCTAAATCGCCGAGGGGGCGCGCGTTCGCGATTGCTTTTCTTGCGATCTCCGCGCAATCGCAAAATAGCCCTCTCCGCTTTACCGGGCAAACGCCCTCACGCTACACTGACCGGACCATGATCTCTCGCCGCCGCTTTGTCCTCAACACCGCCGCCCTTGCTCTCGCCGCCCAATCGCGCTTTTCGCTGGCCCAAACCACCGCCACCTATCGCAATCCGATCCTTGGCGGCGATCATCCCGACGGCAGTCCCATTCGCGTTGGTAGCGACTTCTACCTCACGCACTCCAGTTTTGATTACGTGCCCGGCCTGCTCATCTGGCACTCGCGTGACCTGGTCAACTGGCGTCCCGTTGCCGCTGCGCTCAATCGCTACTACGGCATTATCTGGGCTCCTTACCTCTGCGAGTACCAGGGCCTTTTCTATATCTACTTTCCCGCGAACGGCCAAATTCAAGTCATCCACGCAGCACACCCTGAAGGCCCTTGGAGCGACCCTATCGATCTCGGTATCAAGGCCATCGATCCCGCCCATATTGCCGAAAACGGCCGCCGCTTTCTGTACATCGCGGGCGGCAGAATGGCTGAACTCACCGCCGACGGTCTGGCCGTCAAGGTACAGCCCCGCACAGTGCTCGATGCTTGGCCTCTGCCTGCCGACATGCGCGCCGAATGTACATGCCTAGAAGGTCCAAAGGTGATTGAACACAATGGCTACTTCTATCTGAATGTCGCCGAGGGGGGTACTGCCGGCCCGGCTACCAGCCATGTTGTTGTCTCCGCGCGCAGCCGTCACGCCGACGGGCCCTGGGAGTTTTCGCCGCACAATCCCGTCGTCCACACCCCATCCCGCAACGACCGCTGGCTCTCTCTCGGCCATGGCCGCCTCGTCGATACGCCCGACGGAAAATGGTTCATCACCGTCCATTCCTATGAGAATGGATACCGTGCCTTGGGCCGCCAGTTGCTTCTGCTGCCCGTCGAGTGGACTCCCGACGGCTGGTTCCGAATCCCCGCCGGCATCTCCGCCGATTCCGTCCTTCCCATGCCCGTGCCCGGCGCAACCCAGCAACCCTACCTCGATCCCTCCGACAACTTCGCCACCCCCGCCCTCGGTCTCCAATGGGCCTTCTGGCGCGATTACGATCCCACCCGCTTCACCACCGGCAGCAACGCCCTCACCCTCCAGGCCCGCGGAAAATCCCTCGCCGACACGTCGGTCCTCACCACTCCGGTCGGCGGACACGCCTACACCATCGAGATCGATGTTGAAGTGGAGCCCGACTGCATCTCAGGCCTCCTACTTTTTTACAACCCGGAACACTCCACCGGCATCTTCATCTCGCCCGAGGGAATCTTTGCTCGTCTCGCCTCAGGCAGCGTCCACTCGCACATGGAGAAAGGCGCCACCCGGGCAACCCTCCGCATCGTCAATGACAATCAGGAGGTCGACTTCTACTACCGTCTTCCCGGCCACCCCTGGCGTCGCACCGTGGAATCCGCGGAAATCTCCGGCATGAATCACAATGTACTCGGCGGCTTCCTCGACGTCCGCCCCGCTCTCTGCGCTTACGGGTCGGGCAAGGCCACCTTCCGCGCCTTCCGCTACTGGCCGGGAGTGCAAGCCCCCATCTAGTGTCCTGAGTCAGAAGTTCGCATCAGAATTGCACTGTCATCTTGAGCATCTTGACTCGCCGCGGCGAGTTACGTCCAGAGATGAACCCACGCCGACTCGCCATACACTGCGGGTGCCCCATCCTTGACGCAGTTTCATCGCGGCAAGGGTGGGATACCATGCACTCAACCTCCCCCGTTCATCAGGAACAGCCTGACTAGCCTTTGCAAGTTACGGCTGGAATGAACTGCCGCCAACTTGCTGACTCGCTATTTCCGCGAAGCGGAAGCTAACTCGCTGATTTTGTTCATAAAAATTTTCATTCGACCTTCTTTGTTCATGGGGAGCGGAGTTTGCCCGGCTTTTTGGCCAAACGGAGTCGAAAGATCTGCGGTCCCGGTGTCCGATTTATGCCGGGTGCCCCAGGTCCGGGGTCCCCAAGGACAGGTCTTCGTCCTTGGGGTGGAGCTGCCTCGTCCGCCGCGGCGGAGGTACCTGGGATTCGTATGGACCAAAACTGTGAAATCGCGCGCTCCGAGACCAACAGAGTCCCGCCCCTATTTTGCCCACAGCACCGCAACCCGCTACACTTCCCTCAGCATGGTCATCGCCCGCGACAACACGCCGGAACGTCTCGTAAGCGCTGCGCGTGCCGACGAAGAGCAGGGCTTTGAACTCAAACTGCGTCCCCGCTGGCTCGGCGAATTCATCGGTCAATCCAAGGCCAAGGAACAGCTCGCCATCGCGCTTGAAGCCGCCAAATCCCGCGGAGAAGCCCTCGATCACGTCCTCCTCTTCGGCCCGCCGGGCCTGGGAAAGACGACTCTGGCAACCATCATTGCGAATGAGTTGGACGTGGGCTTTCAGCAGACCTCCGGGCCGGCTCTGCAAATCCAGGGCGACCTCACAGCCATCCTGACAAACCTGCGCGAGCGGCAAGTGCTTTTTCTCGACGAGATTCACCGCATGCAGCCGGTGCTCGAAGAAAAGCTCTACACCGCTCTGGAAGACTACAAGCTCGACATCATCATCGGCCAAGGCCCCGCGGCGCGTACCCACGTCATGGAGATTCGCCCGTTTACCTTCATCGGCGCAACCACCAGGCCCGGCCTGCTTTCTTCTCCCTTGCGCTCCCGCTTCGGCATACTCCTCCGCCTCGAGTTTTATACCGAGGAAGAACTTCGCTTCATCGTCACTCGCTCCGCGGAAGTGATGCAGATCCCCATCGACGAGGACGGCGCCGCGGAGATTGCGCTTCGTTCGCGAGGCACACCGCGCATCGCCAACCGCCTCCTGCGCCGCGTTCGCGACTACGCCCAGGTTCGCGGCTCGGGATCGATTGACCGGCCGACCGCCAACGCCGCGCTCACCATGCTTGAAGTTGACGCGCACGGCTTTGACGAAATCGACCGCCGCCTTATGCTCACCATCATGCAGAAGTACGATGGCGGACCCGTCGGTCTCGGCACTCTGGCCGCAACTCTCGCCGAAGAGGAAGACGCGCTCGAAGAGGTCTACGAACCCTTCCTCATCCAGATTGGCTTTCTCGACCGCACCCCGCGAGGCCGCGTCGCCACTCGCCTGGCCTATGAACACTTCGGCATCGCAATGCCCCACCGCCAAACACCTCTGTTTTAAATGAACTTCGGGTGCCCCTGGTCTCGATTTTGAGACCAGGGATACGACAAAACCCAATATGCCGGCTCAACAAGGAGGAAACTTCCATGGCACAAACTGCATCCACCATGCTCGCCCTGGGGACCACGGCTCCCGACTTCGCGCTCGTCGATGTGGTCAGCGGTAAAACCTTGCGTCGCGACGATTTTCGCGGCAATAAAGCTCTGCTCGTCATGTTCATCTGCGCCCACTGCCCCTACGTCAAACACATCGAAAAGGAACTCGCGAAGCTAGGCAAGGACTACCAGGCGCAGCCACTCGCAATTGTCGCCATCAGCTCGAACGACGCGGTTACCCATCCCGGAGACAGCCCAACCGGCCTCAAGCAGCAAGCCGAGACGTTAGGCTTCGCCTTCCCCTATCTCTACGACGAAACGCAATCCGTAGCGCATGCTTACGATGCCGCCTGCACCCCGGACCTCTACCTCTTCGACGCGAACTTCCATCTGGTCTATCGCGGCCAGTTCGACGCGAGCCGCCCCAGCAACGGCGTTCCCGTCACCGGACAGGACCTCCGCGCCGCCATCGACACAACCCTTGCGGGCAAGCCCGTTCCAACCGATCAGCACCCCTCCATCGGCTGCAACATCAAGTGGAAAGCATAAATAAGCGAGTTAGCAGGTTATCTAACTTGCCTGCTAACTCGCTCATTGTTTTTGAGCAGGTAGTTACAACTCTAAAGCGTCGGCGAATCGTCTCCCAGCATTGCCTCTCGCACAATCTTGACCGGCGGAAACCCCTGCTTCAGAAAATCGTCGTGAAACTTCTCCAGCGAGAAGGCCGTGCCTTCCTTCTTCTTCACATCCTCGCGCAGCTTCATGATCTGTAACTTACCCAGCGTGTAATAGAGATAAGTAGGATCGCCCGCGCCGCGTTTCGTTTCGACAATTGCCGTTTCCTTCGACTGATAGCCTTCCTTCTGGAAAAACTCCTCAGCCTGTTCGATGCTCATCTTACCCGTATGCATCTCAATGCCGACAATAAAGCGCGCATTGCGCAGCAGCGCATCCTGTAACTGCCCGAGCCTCAAAAACTTTGATTCGCGCTCATCCTTTGCGCCCGCGCCCGGTTGGCCATAGCCTTCATCAAGCATCATCTGCTCGGTATAGTGCGCCCAGCCTTCCACATCGGTATTCGCTCCCAGCAACTTGCGCACCTTGCTCGGCGCCTCTGGCAGCCACAGAAACTGCACATAATGTCCTGGGTAAGCCTCATGCACCGCCGTAGAAATCACCGTGCCGACGTTGAACGAATGCATATAGCCTTCCACCTGCGCAGGCGTCATCGAAGGATCAGGCAGCGTCACGTTGAAGTAAGCCTCAGTGGCATGCGTTTCGAAAGGCCCCGGCGTGTCCATGCTCGCAAACGTTGTAGCGCGCATGAACGCCGGCGTCTCCTCAACGATCGGCCGCACATCGGAAGGAATGGTCACGATATGATGCGAGCGAATAAAGCTCGCCAGCCCATCGAATGTAGCGCGAAACGCATCCAGCAATTGAGCAGGCGCGGGATGGTTCTCCCCGAGTTCCTCAAGCACCGCGCCTGGCTCCTTATCTGGCTCAAGCTCATGCGCAACCTGCTTGAAGTGCGCCTGGTTCCTGCGCAGATCCGCCCAGCCGATCTCAAGCAGTTTGTCCAGCGGAATATCCACCATCTCGTCGTACTTCAACTTCTCGCTAAAAGTCTGTGCGCCAATGCGAAAGTCCCCGTTCGAACGGGCGAGAAGATCCGTCTTCAGCCAGTCGAGATAACTCTTCAAGCTCGCAATAACGGCCACATTTGTTTGTGCAAACTCAGCTTTCAGCGCCTGGTCTTTGGCATCGGCATAGGCCAGCGGCACATCGTGCTCAAAGAAGCTGATGATGCCGGGCAACTGTTCGATGGCAATTTCGGTGAAGATATGTGGCGGGTTCTTCAGGTTCACGCGTGCGTCATCGAGCAGCGCCGGCATCTGCTTTTCACGCGCGATGAGCGAGCGCAGCCGCTCATCGGGAGTTGCGAACTTCCGCTCCATGAGCACGAACGCTGCATTGGCGCATGTACTCGAATAGTTATCCGCATTCTTTTCCCACGGGCGTATCGTCTCAAGCGTCAGCAGTTGCGAACGAATGTTGGCAAGCACTATTTCGCGGTCGCTCCGTGGCGCAAAATCCGCGGCGCTGGCATCGGGCTGAATTGCCTCGATGCGCTTCTCGAATGCCTTCAGCGCCGCAATTTCCGCGTCGATATTCTTTCGCGAGTAATTCTCCAGTTGCCCGTCGTACTGGTGATACCCCACCTGCGTCCCATTTGTCGGGCCGTAGTGAAAGTACACCTGGTCGAAGTAGTCATCGGAGACCTTTGCGAACTGCTGTTTCCAGTTCTCCGTGGCGGCGTGAGCAGTAATACCAGCAGACATACAAACTCCAATTGCTATCAGGGCAATGATTCTTTTCATGATTCCTCTCTAATTCGAGGTTGGGTAGTTATGCGCCAACCGGCACGGGAGCCAGCTTTTCAAGTAACTCATGGATCTCAAGCAGAACCTCATCGGATCGCGTGGCGGCAAGTGGAAATTTCAACAATCCCTGCGGCGTGAACTGTGCGCCCCGTTTGGCGTTGCGCGCAACAAGCCGCATCAGGTGCTGCGGGTCTACGGCCGCGTTCTCCATAAAGCGTATCTGCAACTCATTGCGCTTGCGGTCAATCTGCGCAATGCCCATCCGTTCGCTTTCAAGGCGCAAACTAGCAGCCTCCAGAAGGTATACCGTCGCATCGGGCGGCGCTCCGTAGCGGTCTTCCATCTCCGCGCGTACCTCTGCCACAGCCGCTTCGCTTGCCGCACCGGCGATCTTCTTATACAGGCGCAGCCGCTGGTTTTCTTCCGGCACGTAGCTTTCGTCGATGCGCAATGCAATACCGAGATTCAATTGCGTCGCCGGCCGCTCCTCGCTGCTCTCGCCCTTCATCTCCTTCACGGCGGCCTCCAGCATCGACGTGTAGAGTTCGAAGCCCACGGCCTCAATGTGACCGCTCTGCTCGCCCCCCAGCATGTTGCCCGCGCCGCGCAACTCCAGATCGAGCGCCGCAATTTTGAAACCTGCACCCAGGTCGCTGAATTCCTTCAGCGCCGCCAGACGCCTGCGCGCAATCTCAGTCAGCTCGGTGTCAGGCGGGATGAGCAGATACGCATAGGCCCGTCGATTCGAGCGGCCAACGCGTCCGCGCAACTGGTAGAGTTCGCTGAGCCCATGCCGGTCCGCGCGGTTGATGAGGATCGTATTTGCCAGTGGAATGTCGAGGCCGTTCTCAATAATCGTGGTCGCTACGAGCACGTCGTAATCGTGACGCATGAAGGCCAGCATCACCCGCTCCAGTTCGGTCTCGCTCATTTGTCCGTGGCCTACGGCAACACGCGCCCCTGGCACCAGTTCCTGAATCCGCGATGCAATTTCGTAGATGGACTCCACGCGATTATGCACGAAGTAGACTTGTCCGCCACGCTCTAGTTCCACCTCGACAGCCGAGCGCACAATCTTCTCATCGAACTTGGCAACCACAGTCTGAATCGCCATGCGGTCCTTGGGCGGCGTTTCGATCACGCTCATGTCGCGCAACCCGACCAGTGACATGTGCAGCGTGCGCGGAATCGGCGTGGCGCTCATGGCGAGAACGTCGATCTCTTTCCGCATCTGCTTCAGCCGCTCCTTGTGGCGCACGCCGAAGCGCTGCTCCTCGTCCACCACCAGAAGGCCGAGGTCCTGGAACTTGATGTCTTTTGAAAGCAGTCGGTGCGTCCCGATGAGGATGTCGACCTTCCCTGCCTCCACCTGCTCCACGATCAGCTTTTGCTCCTTCGCCGTGCGGAACCGGGAAATCATTTCGATATTGATCGGGAACTGCGAAAACCTCTTCTTGAAGGTCTCGAAATGTTGAAAGCTCAGAATCGTTGTCGGCGTCAGCACGGCCACCTGCTTGCCATCCTGCACGGCTTTGAATGCCGCGCGCATCGCCACCTCGGTTTTCCCGTAGCCCACATCGCCGCACAACAGCCGGTCCATCGGCGTGGTCGACTCCATGTCGTACTTAATGGCGCGAATTGCGGATAACTGATCGTCGGTCTCGTTGTAATCGAACGAGTCGTCAAATTCACGCTGGAACTCGTTGTCCTTCGAGAAGGCGTTACCCTGCGCGGTGGTTCGTTCCGCGTATAACTTCAATAACTCGGCGGTCATGTCCTGCATCGCCTTGCGGACGCGCGCCTTGGTTTTGGCCCACTGCTGCGAACCCAATCTATTAAGCACCGGCGCGGGTCCTGCGTCGGTGGATCGGTATTTTTGTATCAGGTCAAGGCGCGTCAGCGGCACATACAACTTTGCAGCTTCGGCGAATTCCAAAATCATGAACTCGACCGAGAGCCCGTCCTGCACAATTTCCTTCAGGCCTTGATACTGCGCAATTCCGTGTTCGACGTGGACTACGTAGTCGCCAACTCCGAGATCACGAAAGTCGGAGACAAACGCCGCGGTCTTCGATCGCTTCGGTTCGGGACGGGCCGCAACATCCGCGTCATCGGAGAGATCATTGGCCCCAAAGAGAATCAGATTGGCGTCCGCAAAGCTTACGCCGGCCGACAGCGGTGTCCGCACAATCACCGGCACGCGCAAGTCGCCGGCCATGTAACTCGCTTCGTCAAGCACCGTTTCACCGCCGGGGCGCATGGCGCGGCTTCCGAGCCGGTAGGGAATTTGGTACTCGCGCAGTACGGTCGCTAGCCGCTCGACATCGCCCTGGTTCGGCGCGGCCAGTACGATCCGCGTTTCCGTCTGCATCAGGCTTTTGATTTGCTCGGTCAGCGCCGGAATCGATCCATGAAACCTCAGCGTCGGCCGCGTGTTCAGTTCAATCTCGCCCAGTGTCGCATCTTCCTCCAGCACGTCGACCGCGCCCAGTTGATCGAGATCCAGGCCCATGTGCGATGCAAGCTGAGCCTGGAGGATCTCGGGCCGCAGATAAATATCCTCAGGCGCGATGAGCGAACCGATCCCCGACCGCTCGTGCCGCTGTTCCACCTTGTTCCACCAGCGATCAATCTGGTTGCGCACCATCCCCGGCTCGTCAACAAAAAGAGCGCACTTCGGCGCCAGGGACAGCAGGGATTTTTCCGCGCCAGCCACCGCGCTGAAAAACTCCCAGCCAGGAAAGACGCTGACGCCGCCGGCAGCCGCCAGGTCGGCAGCCATCTCCGCGGTGTCTCCTTCAAGCCTCTGCCGGCTCAAGCGCGCATGGACCGCCGCCAGCAGTTTCTCCGTCACCGGCGTCTCGGTCAGTGGCTGCAGTTGCGTCTCGTCCAGGCCCGACTGCGACCGCTGCGTCTCCGGATCGAATTTGCGGATGGTCTCGATCTCGTCGCCGAAGAACTCGATGCGCACAGGCCGGTCGTACTCGGGAGAGTAAACATCCAAAATACCGCCACGCCGCGTAAACTGCCCCGGCATCTCGACCAAGTCCATCTGCGTGTAGCCCACCGAGGCCAAGTGGGCTGTGAGTACTTCCACATCCACCTCTTCGCCGCGGCGCAAGGTAACGGCTAGCCCGGCGTAATAGTCGCGGTCGAAGAGCTTCAGAGCCGCCGACTCCACAGGGGCAATCAGGATGTCCACTGCGCCAGTGGCGAGCTTCCACAAAGCCGCCGCCCGCAGCTCCTGCACGTCAGGATGCGGGGAGAGATTCTCGAATGGAAGTACATCATGGGCAGGGAGCCGCACTACGCGCGCAGAATCCACCGCGCCGGTCAATTCGCAGCCGGCCTTGAGCATCGGCTCCAGCGTTTCCGCCGCCTTATTATCGGCTACCACGACAATGACAGGCTGCTTGGCCGCCCGCGCCATGAGCGGCAGATAGATCGCCCGCGCCGTCGCCGTCAAGCCGGACACACGTCTCCGCCCCGTACCCAGGCTCAGATGCCTGCTTACGCGTTCAAATCCCGAAGAGTGCTCCAGATCCGCAAAAATCTCACGGACAAACGGGAGAATCATGAGTCTCTAGTTTAACAGCGGGGGGCGCACAAGGATCGAAAGGCCAGGGAGTGCCGCGGCGGTAACTCGCGCCCTAATGCGGTTTTCCAGGCAACACAAAATGCTCAGCGCACCGTGGCTCGTACGAGTCCCCTGCCAACGTGATCGGGCTGTCGTAGGGCACCGGCTCTCCGGCAATCAAGCGTTGCGAATAGAGGGCGCGATTGCCGCAACTGCAGTAGGCCATGCATTCTGTAATGCTGCCGCCATACGCATTCACCAGCCAGGTCAGGTTCAACATCTCGCCAAACGGGAGTGCGCGAAAATCCAGATCGAGTCCGGCGATCAGCACATCGTGATCGGCGTTGAGAAGGTGCCGCGTGAATACGAACAGCTCATTCACAAACTGCCCTTCATCGATAGCGATGCACTCCACTTTCTTGCCGATTTCCTTTTCCCTCTGGGCAATCACGTCAAGAACCTCCCACGGGTTCCGTGACTTGAACTCTAGCGCATCCATCTTGCCGTGGCCGTTCGGGTTGCGGCTCTCCACCACTCCTGGACCGCCCTTGGTGTCGTCGCTGGGTTTCAGAACCAACACATATTGACTCGCGTACTGGCGCCGCATATCTGCGCGGCGCAACAGTTCCGCGGTCTTGTTGCTCCTCATCGGCCCCATCATCAGTTCCAGCTTCCCCGCCACGTTCGTGCCCTCTTAGCTAACGAAAATAAAAACACCACTTCCGGCTTTTCATCATATCTTGATTGAGTCCCGAGCGCGTCCCGGCCAGTTCTGGAAAACCTGCCCCTTAGTAACTCTCGGGAAGCCATCGCCGCTGCTCGTTACCGAATAGGATTGTAATTGCGCACGAGGTGTATATTTGCTTGTTAGTGTGCGTCCAGCATCAGGAAACAGGTAAGAAAAGAGGCTGAAGGACTTTAATGACATCGCAGGAACGTGTGCTCGCTGCCTTGAATCATCAGCAACCCGATAGGGTCCCGGTCGATCTATCGGGCTATCGGTCTTCCGGTATTTCCGCAATTGCCTATCCAAAGCTCCGAACCGCACTGGGCCTCCCGCCGCGCTCCATTGACGTCTACGATCCGGTGCAGCAGCTTGCAATCTGCCACGATGACGTACTCGACCTGCTAGGCGTGGACACCATCGAGCTCGGCCGCGGTTTTTGCCTTGAAGACAAGTGGTGGAGCGATTGGACCCTCCCCGACGGAACGGCCTGCCGCATGCCGGCCTGGGCCCAACCCGAGCGCGCCGGCGACGAGTGGCGCCTGCGCTCCCCTGGTGGACGTGTCATCGCGCGCATGCCAGCCGGATCCCTCCATTTCGACCAGACTTATTGGCCCTTTCTCGATGTAGAGGAGGATCTAGCCCAAATCGAGAAGCTCTATCCCGAACACATGTGGACCGGTGTCGCCTCTCCGCCGGGGCCCTCCGTCACTACTTCGGACGAACTGGCCGCTGGCGCCCGTGCTCTTCGCCATGGCTCCAGCCGCGCCATTATTGCCTTGTTCGGTGGAAACCTGCTGGAGATGGGCCAGTTCTACTACCGCATGGACAACTTCCTCATGATGCTGGCGGGCGAGCCCGAACGCGCCCACCGCTTCCTCGACGCACTGGTCGAAATCCACCTGCGCAACCTCGAGAAGTTCCTTGGCGCCGTTGGTCCTTTCATTGACGTCATCGTCTTCGGCGACGACCTGGGCGCACAGAACAGCCCGCAAATCTCCCCCCGCATGTACCGCGAATTCTTCAAGCCGCGCCACGCCGCAATGTGGACACGCGCCAAACAGCTCGCCAACGTCAAGGTCATGCTCCACTGTTGCGGGGCTGTGCGTCCCTTGCTTCCAGACCTGATCGACGCTGGTCTCGACGCAATCAATCCCGTACAGATCAGTTGCCGCGGCATGGAAGCTGAGGGTCTGAAGCGCGACTTCGGACGCGATCTCACTTTCTGGGGGGGCGGCTGCGACACCCAGAGCATCCTTCCGCGCGGTACTGCTGCCGAGGTTCGTGATCACGTGCTCCATCAATGCGAGGTACTTGCACCTGGTGGCGGATTCGTCTTCCAGCAGGTCCACAACATCATGGCCAACGTTCCCGCAGAAAACATCCTTGCCATGTACAGCGCTGTGCGCGAATACGATGCACAAAGGAGTTGCTGAACCGTGCCGGCGATTGTCTGGGGCGGAGTCGCATTAACGCTTCTGGCAGGACTCAGTGCGGGCAACTGCATGTTGCCCATGAAGTTCGCCCAGCGCTGGCATTGGGAAAATCTCTGGCTTGTCTTCAGCCTTGTCTCGCTGCTCATCCTGCCCTGGTCGCTGGCGCTGCTGTTGGCTGGAAACCTTGGCAGTCTTTATGCTTCACTCTCTCCCAATCAGTTGCTGCTGCCGTTTCTTCTCGGTGCAGGCTGGGGCGTGGCCCAGGTTCTCTTCGGCCTGTCCATAGCGCGCCTGGGCATGGCGCTTGGCTACGCCATCATCATTGGCCTCGGTTCTCTGGGCGGCACGCTCGTTCCGCTCTTCTTCCAGAATCGCGCGATACTCGGCACCTCAAACGGTACGCTGATCCTCTCCGGTTTGGCGGTGATGCTGACTGGTATCGTTGTCTCCGCCCGCGCCGGAAGTCAGCGTGAGCAAGGGCGGAAAAGAAAAGCCGGCGCGGGATACATAATGGCGCTCGTACTAGCTGTACTCTGCGGACTGCTCGCCCCAATGATCAACTACTCCTTCGCCTTCGGTCAGGAGATCGCTGGCCGCGCTGTTCAAATGGGCGTATCCCCGGTTCGTGCGGCCTACGCAGTGTGGCCGGTAGCGCTGGCCGGCGGACTTATTCCAAACCTTGCCTATTGCATCTATCTTCTTTTCAAGAACAGAACCTGGAGTCTCTTCCGCGGCCCAATCCTGCGCGATGCCTCGCTCGCTGCGCTGATGGGCGTTTTATGGATGGGGGCAATGGCGGTCTATGGCGTCGCATCCGTCTGCCTGGGCGCGCTCGGTACTTCAGTGGGCTGGGGGCTCTTCCAGATCTTCATGATCATGACCGCGAACCTGGGTGGCTTGCTTACCGGAGAATGGACCACGGCACCTGGTAGTGCTCGCCGAACGCTCTACGGTGGCTTAGCCCTGCTCGCTTTGGCAACCGCAATTTTGGCCGCCGGGAATAGCTGAGCGTCAATGAAACAACAACAAAGAATTAAACAAGGAGTATGAGACACTCATGCGGCCCAGACGAGCCAGATCGGTAGAATCCAAATAGAATCAAGTTGTGTTTTCTGGAGCTTTCTTAATGACCGGAAGTCAGACCAAACAGCCTCGAATCCTCATTGTTGGCGCCGCCGGACAGGTAGGCGTGGAACTCCAGCGCAGTTTTTCTGGCTTCGGCTCCGTGGTCACAGCCGATATCGAGTCTGTCGATCTTGCGGACCCCGATCAGACCCGCGCTCTGGTTCGCCGCGTCAAACCCGATGTGATTTTGAACGCGGCCGCCTACACAGCGGTCGATCGCGCGGAGTCCCAGCCCGACCTGGCCACGGCCATCAACGCCACCGCGCCCCGCGTGCTCGCCGAAGAAGCTCTCCGGTTCAACGCGTTGCTCGTCCACTACTCCACCGACTATGTATTCGACGGGCAAAAGCAGCAGCCGTGGGTTGAAAGCGATCAACCGAACCCGCTGAATGTCTACGGGACAAGCAAGCTCGCTGGCGAGCAGGCCATTCAGCAGGTGGGCGGACGCTATCTTATCTTTCGCACCAGTTGGGTCTACGGTCCGCACGGCAATAACTTTCTGCTCACCATGCTTCGACTGGCGCGCGAACGCGACCGCCTCTCCATTGTTGACGATCAGTACGGTTCGCCTACCACTTCAATCGAACTTGCGCGCGCAACGCGCACAATTACCGAGGGCATTCTTGCGGAACAGTTTGGCGCGCCCACCGATTGGGCGGGACTCTACCACATGACGTGCGCGGACTCGACGACGTGGTTCGGCTTTGCAAAAGCCATCTTTGCGAGTGCAGAACAGCGCCTCCAGGTGAAGCCGCCAGAGCTGACTCCGCTTGCCACAAAGTACTATCCGACGCCTGCAAGACGTCCACACAACTCGATTTTGTCGAACCAGAAGCTCTACGACCGTTTTGGCGTGCGCCTCGCAACCTGGCAGGCTGCGCTCGACGACGTTGTTCAGATTCTCAGTCGTGCGGACAGCCACTCTGAGTAAAGCCACGGTCCATTTGGATCCGTGGCTTTTACTGATAAGAAGAATTGGTGGAGGCGGCGGGAGTCGAACCCGCGTCCGAAATCGCTGTCAGCCAGG
>CAYQOQ010000088.1:0-20385 GCA_964419175.1 uncultured Occallatibacter sp.
CCTGCGTGCTGGTGCAGTTGGAGACGCGGGCCGCGCTCAAGGAGATCGAGGCCATTGCGTCCGTCGACGGCGTGGATGGAATCTTCATCGGCCCCAGCGACCTGGCCGCAGACTTCGGGCATCTGGGCAATCCAAAGCACCCCGAGGTGCGGGCAGCGCTCAAGGATGCCGCGACGCGTATTCGGACAACGGGAAAATCCGCCGGCATGTTGACCGGCAGTGTCGACGATGTGGAGACGCTGATCGAAATGGGATTCAACTTTACGGCCGTGGGCAGCGATGCCGGCATTCTGGCCCGCGGAGCAGAACAGTTGGCAGCAAGGTTTCATAAAGACTAGCTCATAGCTTTCAGCCTTCAGCTTGTGACTCCAGATCCCTGGCTTGAAGCTGAAGGCTGGGAGCTAAAAACACTTCCGCACCAAAGGAGAAAAACAATGGCAAACCTAGGATTCATCGGTCTCGGCATCATGGGCCGACCCATGCTCAGGAACCTGTTGAAGGCCGGTCACACGGTCATTGCGTATGACGCCTTTGCAAAGTCGCTTGACGGCAGCGTGGCAGACGGAGCCAAGCGCGCAACGTCGTGTAAAGAGGTGGGAGCAAGCGCGCCCATCATCATCACGATGGTGCCCGACGGGCCGCAGGTAGAGGAAGTCGTGCTTGGACCCAACGGAGTGCTGGAAGGCGCCAAGGCCGGCACGCTCATCATCGATATGAGTTCCATCAATCCGGGCGTCTCGCAAAAAGTCGCCAAGGCCTGCGCGGCCAAGGGCGTCGATTTTCTGGATGCTCCGGTCAGCGGTGGCGAGCCGAAAGCCATCGACGGAACGCTGGCCATCATGGTGGGCGGCGACGAGAAGGTATTCGCCAAGGCTGAGCCTATTCTCAAGTGTCTTGGCTCAAGCGTGTTGCTGACCGGCCCGGTGGGCGCGGGCAACACCACCAAGCTGGCAAACCAGATCATGGTTGCCTGCAACATTGCAGCCATGGGCGAGGCGCTCACACTGGCCACGCGCTGCGGCCTCGATCCTGAAGTCGTGTTCAACGCGGTGAAGGGCGGCCTGGCCGGCAGCACCGTACTCAACGCGAAGGCCCCGATGCTCATCGCGCGCAACTTCAAGCCTGGATTCAAGATCAAGCTGCATCAAAAGGATCTGCGCAACGCGTTGCAAACAGCGGAGGCGAACAATGTGTTCCTTCCCTTCACCGCCCTGGTGCAGCAGATGCTGAATTCGCTCATCGCCGACGGCAAAGGGGATCTCGATCACGCAGCGATCGCTACGGTAATTGAGAACCTCTCGCATGTAGAAGTGAAGAAGCCCGCGTAACTGGAGCCTTTGACCGCTTGCGCTTGTATTAATTCCGGGTGCCGGGTGCCCCAGGTCCCGGGGTCCCCAGCGATAGGTCTTCGTCGCTGGGGTGAGGATTCGATTCTGGGACCTGGGAAAATACGAACTCAATGTACGAATTTATGTTGTCACAGAGCTAGCTCAGAAACTCCGCAATCGCGTTGACCACCGTCTGCTGCTCGTCTTCGCGCAACTCCGGGAAAATGGGCAGCGCAAGCACTTCGCGAGCGGCGCGCTCTGCTTCCGGAAAGCTGCCCGCGGCGTAGCCCAGGCACTTCAGCGCATCCTGCATGTGCAGCGGAACAGGATAGTAAATCTCCGATCCAATCTTGCGCTCGGCAAGAAACGCGCGAAGCGCGTCGCGCCGCGCGGTGCGGATCACGTACTGATGCCAGACGTGGCGGCTGCCCGCAACCTCGTGGGGCAGCACAACGCCGCGGCTAGGATAAGGCCCAGCCTCGGCCAGTCCTGCGGCGTGGAACAGCGCGTTGTAGCGACGGGCCACCGTGTGGCGAGCGTGGTTCCAGCCGCCGATGTAGCGCAGCTTGACCTCGAGAACAGCGCCCTGGAAGCCGTCCATACGCGTGTTCCAGCCAATCTCGTCGTGATAGTAGCGGCGGCGCATCCCGTGCTGGCGCAGCATCTTTGCACGCTCGGCAATCTCGTCGGAGTTCGTCGTGACCATGCCGGCGTCGCCCGCGGCGCTCAGATTCTTGGTGGGATAAAAACTGAAGGCGGCAACGTCACCCAACGCGCCGGCTTTCACGCCATCCCACTCCGCGCCCCAGGCCTGGGCGGCGTCTTCAATCAACTTCAAACCGCGCTCTTGCCCAATTCGGGAAAAAGAAGTCCAGTCGGCGCACTGACCATAGAGATGGACAGCCAGGATGGCGCGAACGCCCTTGCCCTGCGGCCCGTCGAGAACCGCTTCGGCGGCGGCAGGCGAAAGATTGAAGGTCATCGGGTCGATGTCTGCCAACACTGCCTTGGCGCCGGCGCGGAGAATTGCGCTCACGGAGGCAAAAAAACTGAAGGGCGTGGTGAGAACGGTCGAATCTGATCCGATTCCGGCTGCAGCCAGCGCCAGCCACAGGGCGTCGGTTCCCGAGGAGCAGCCCAGCGCGTGGGCCACGCCCAGTTGACGGGTAGCGGCCTGCTCAAAGGCGGCAACCTGCTCGCCAAGGATAAACTGCTGCGTCTCAAGGACATGCCCAACAGCCGCCAGCAGTTCCTGGTGGAGGGGCTGGTACTGGCGCTTCAGGTCCAGCATCGGTACAGGCTGGGCTGCGTAGGAGGGGTTCACGGGCGGGATTGCGGCGTCTTGCACGCAATTATTTTATCAGCCGCCGAGCGATCTATGACCAACCATGGATGAGCGTTTCGTTCCCCTGCGGAAGGGCAAAACAGGCCTTTAACCAAGTTTGACGAAAACCCGGGGTTGAAAAGACTCACAAACCGTTCTATTGTTAACACATTGCGGGAGTTGGCGGCTCCGGGGTTGCCGGAACCGTGCCCGTGGTTTCTTTTTTTCAAGTTAGTGCAGCACAAAAATCCAACCCTTCAAGAAGAGAGCGGAGATCGGCACATGGAGAACAAGCCGGCACAAAATATTCAAGACACATTCCTGAACACTGTTCGCAAGGACAAAACCCCGATCACAATTTACCTGGTCAGCGGCGTCAAGTTGACTGGAAAAATTAGGTCCTTCGACAAATATTCGGTGCTGCTGGAAAACAACAGCCAGGAGCAGTTGATCTTTAAACACGCCATTTCAACCGTGGTGAGCAACCGGAGCGTGATGCACACAGAGCATCGTCCGGCTGTCATCGGAACGGGCGTCCCTGGGACGCCAATTGCCGTGCCCAACGCAACTCCGATCGTTGCGGAGCCGCGATAGCGCGCGGGGAGCGGCCTCGATTGGCGAGTGAGAATCGCAGGACCGACGGCACAGGTAGCAAGCCAGGGTTCCCAGCGACAGGTCTTGGTCGCGGGGGTGGTAGCAAGCCTGAACGTGCGGTCTTGGTAGGAGTGGACATTGCCGTCCGCTCCGGCGGCAGTCGCACCGGTTTGTCCGGCGCGCGCAAGGTGGATGTGTGCGCAGACGCGCTCGACTCGGAATCTTCCCTTTCTTCCTCTCAAAGCAACGTCCCCCAGGAACCGGCCCAGAACCTGACGGCACTGGACGCCGAGGAGTCGCTCGCCGAATTTCGCGAGCTGGTCACAAGCGCGGGTGGCGTCGTTGCTGCGGAAATAATGCAGCGGCGCGCCAAACCCGACCCTGCCACACTTGTCGGCTCGGGCAAGGTGGAGGAGATTGCCGGAGTGGCGGCTTCCGTCGAAGCCGACCTCGTACTCTTCGATCACGAACTGACGCCCACGCAACTGCGCAATCTTGAGGCGGCGCTTCCCTGCCGCGTGCTTGATCGCACTCAGTTGATCCTCGACATCTTTGCCCGCCACGCACGAACCCGCGAGGGGCAGTTGCAGGTGGAGCTGGCCCAGCTTGAGTACATGCTGCCGCGGCTGGCCGGGCGGGGCAAATCCATGTCGCAGTTGGGCGGCGGCATCGGCACGCGCGGCCCCGGCGAAACCAAGCTCGAAACCGACCGGCGGCAGATCAAGCGGCGCATCGATCAGTTGAAACTGGATCTCGAAGCCGTGCGGCGGGTCCGCAAACAGCAGCGGCAACGGCGCGAGTCTGTGCCGGTGCCGACAGTGGCCCTGGTCGGCTACACCAACGCCGGCAAGAGTTCGCTGTTCAACCGCCTGACAGGCGCGCACGTGCTGCAGTCGGCGCGCATGTTCGCAACACTCGATCCGAAGCTGCGCGCCATCGAATTGCCCAGCCGGCGCAAGGTGCTCCTGTCCGACACCGTCGGCTTCATCCGCAACCTGCCACACACGCTGGTCACCAGCTTCCGGGCGACGCTGGAAGAGGTAACGCAGGCCGAGGTGCTGCTCCACATCCGCGACGCCGCTTCCACCTACGGCGAGGAACAGAAAAGCCAGGTGGAAAAAGTTCTGGGCGAGTTGGAATCCCTCGGCAAGCCGCGCATCGAAGTGCTGAACAAGATCGACCTGCTCGGCGAACACGAGCGAGAAGGGCTTCTGAGCAGGCGCGGGGCAACCGGCGAAGTGGCTGTGTCGGCCGTGACCGGCGAGGGCATGGATGCACTGCTCGCGGCCATTGACGCGGCACTGCACTCCGATCCGATCCTCTCGGCGGAGTTGCGGGTTCCGCAGCAGGAGGGCGCCGTGCTGGCTACGATTGAAGCCGGCATGGTGGTGCATAGCCGCGCGTACGAGGGCAACCTGGTGCGTCTCGCTGTGAGCGGCCCGGCGTCGCTCGTGGGACGTCTGCGCAAGTACCGCCTGCGCGACGAATAGCCCAGCTTTTCATCATTGCGCAACGCCCTGCCGATTATCCTCTTGTCACCGCACGAAGGAGACCGCATGAATCCGGTCAGCAACAACACCACCCCCACCATCACGACGCTTTCAAGCCGCGAAGTCTACCGCAACCACTGGATGCGGGTGCGCGAAGACGAGATCCTCCGCTCCAACGGCGAGAAGGGCCTCTACGGCGTGGTGGACAAGCACGACGGAGCCATCATTCTACCCATCGATGCGGGCCGCGTCTGGCTTGTGGAGCAGTTCCGTTACACGGTGCAGCAGAGGTCGTTGGAACTGCCTCAGGGCAGTTGGGAGAGGGCCGTCGGCAACCCCGAAGACCTGGCGCGCGGCGAACTCAAGGAAGAACTTGGCCTGGAAGCCGCCCAGATGGTCCACCTGGGAACGCAGTGGATCGCCCCCGGCTGCATGAACCAGAAGCTGCACGTCTTTCTGGCCACCGGGCTCACGCCAACAGAAAAAGATCCCGATGCGGAAGAGCACGATCTTGTGGCTCGTCTCGTACCCGTAGCAGAGTTTGAGCGCATGATGCTCGATGGCGCTATCCGCGACGGCTGCACGCTATCGGCGTGGGGATTGTATCTGCTGTGGAAGGCGCGGCAGGGGTGAGAAAAGTCCAATCCTGCCGCGGCGCCGGTGGCTCCGATACCGCCTACGGCCGCTGCTCGATGGGAATATAGGGCGCGGGGTAAACCGGCCCAATGTATTCGGCGCGCGGGCGGATCAGGCGGTTGTCGTCCAACTGCTCGATGACGTGCGCGGCCCAGCCGGCGATGCGGCTGATGGCGAAGATCGGCGTATAGAGATCGATGTCGATGCCCAGCGTTGCGTACGTCGAGGCGGAGTAGAAGTCGACATTGGCATTGAGCTTCTTGTCGGCGTTGATGTAGAGCTCGATGGCGCGCGACATGTCGTACCACTTGGGCTCGCCGGCATCCTTGCCCAACTGCTCGCTCATCTTGCGCAGATGCGTGGCGCGGGGATCTTCCGTCTTGTAGACGCGGTGGCCGAAGCCGGAGATCTTCTGCTTGGCGGCAAGCATGTTGCGCACATACTCCACCGGATCGGCGCCGGCTTTGTCGATGGTGAGCAGCAGGCGCATCACGCCCTCGTTGGCGCCGCCGTGCAGCGGCCCCTTCAGCGCGCCGATGGCGCCGGTGATGGCGGAGTGAATGTCGGCCAGGGTGGCGGCGATCACGCGCGCGGCGAAGGTGGAGGCGTTCAGTTCGTGCTCGGCGTGCAGCACCAGCGCCATGTCCATGGTCTTAACGGCGGTTTCAGAGGGCTTCACGCCATTCAGCATCCACAGAAAGTTGGCCGCGTGGGTCAGCGAGCGATCCGGCGGAATAATCTCCTTGCCCTTGCGGATGCGGTCGTAGATGGCCACGATCATGGCGAACTGCGCGGTCAGATTGTAGCTTTTGCGCACGTTGGCGTCGTGGGAGTTGTCTTTCTCGTCGGCATCGTAAAAGCTGAGCGCGGAAACGGTGGTGCGCAGCACCTCCATGGGCGTTGCCGTGGAGGGAAAGGCGCGCATCATCTCGATGATGCGGTGATCGAGCGAGCGGGCTAGCGTCAGTTGCGACTGAAATTCGCGCAACTGCAGCGCGTTGGGCAGAATGCCGTTCCAGAGCAGGTAGGTCGTCTCCTCGAAGGTCGAATGGTCGGCCAACTCATGGATATCGATTCCCCGGTAGGACAGAACGCCGGCGTCTCCATCAATCCAGCAGATTCCGGAGTTTGCGGCGACAATTCCTTCCAGACCCTTTCCAGCAGCAGCAGTCGACATAGCCTTTCGCTTCTCCCTTGCAATGGTTTATCTAAGCTTACGATGAACGTGTCGCATTTACACCCCTGCGACCAAGACCCGTCGCCGGGGACCCCGTATCTTGCTGGGGATTCTGGTACGGAACGAGCACCCGGCTCAAAAAGATGCGGTAAAGATGTTTATAACGGAACCATTCGGTGGTTGTCACGGAGAGCGGGACAGAGTGTGAGCAATTGCGGACAGCCAGAGCTGCCCGAGGGAGAGAAAATGAGCCTCGGATCTACTGGATTTTCTGCGCATTCCGGCTTTCTCCGCTATTCTGTAGATTCCCCCTGGAGGCACGCGGAGCGAATACTCCCCGGCTTGATGAGCGGAGTTCGATCTCGGCGAACACATGGGAAGCTCCTGAAAATGTAGGAGAATTTCTTCCGAAGAAGCGTCTAACCGAACCGGAAGACGCAATCAACCCGGAGCGGTTCCAGGCAGGAGCCGCCCGAAAGAAGGAAGGTTAAGCATGAGTGAACTTGAAGAAACACCCAGAACCTACTCCGGCGCACTTCTTGGAGTCATTGCCGCCGCGCTTGTGTGCGCGCTCGGAAGCCTGATCTGGTGCTATACGCTCAGCAACAAGGCATCAACCCAGGCAACGGAATTGGCCGATGCCAAGCAGGAAAACGTGAAGCTGGCCGCCGAGTTGCGCGAGACCGACGCTCGCCTGCAGGTGACCTCCGACGAGCTGGGCAAATCGCTGGGACTGACGCAGAAGCAGATGGACGACCGCGCCCAGCAGCTCATTGCTCGCGAGGAGGCCAACGAGGCCAACGCCAAGCGGCTCGAGACCGCCCAGAAGCAGACCGCGCAGCAGGTGACCGCCGTCGCCAGCGACGTGTCCAGCGTCAAGACCGACGTGGGCGGCGTCAAGACCGATGTGGCCAAAACCCAGAGCGACCTGGCCTCCACCATCAGCCAGTTGATGGCGGTCAAGGGCGACCTCAGCAGCACCAACAGCGTCATCGCCCGCAACCACGACGAACTTGTTCTGCTGCAACACAAGGGCGACCGCAACTACGTCGAGTTCACCATCAACAAGGGGCAGAAGAAGCCCGTGGGCACGGTGAGCCTCGAGTTGAAAAAGACCGACCAGAAAAAGAACAAGTTCACCCTGAATATTCTTGCCGATGACAAGAACTACGAAAAGAAGGACAGGAACGTGAACGAGCCCTTGCAGTTCTATAGCGGCAAGGATCCGGCGCTGTTTGAGATCGTGGTGAATTCCATCAATTCGAAGAACCAGATTTCCGGTTACCTGTCCATGCCCAAGAGCCACTAGCGCTCAATAACCGCGGCAGTGGGCGTGAGTTTGAGGACTGGCTGATAGCGGAAGGTAAAGCTGAAGTCGAGACTCTTACGCGCGTCCCACTGCTGTTTGGTCAGCCGAAACGACGAGACGAACGTTCCATCCACGGACTGCCCTGGGTCCAGGGTCACGCTGATCGGGAATCCCGGGCCGTGGGGAACCGGCATATCCGGATAGGCCAGAAACACCCGGTCATAGTCGGATTGTGACGCCGCATAGCTGGAGTGGATGCCATCGTCAAGCGTGGCATTGGTCATCACAGTGACCAGGGAGAGCGGCAGTTTGCTCTGGTTGCGCAGCCGCACTTCAGTAAAAACAAGCACTTGGTCAAAGGTATCCTTGGCCATGGACTCGCCATTGGCGTCCAGGCCCGAGGTCTCCGTGTGCTGCGGATGAGCCCACACCGCAACCACATCCCCGACGACCGCGGGCGGCTTTTGACCGGCAATCACGTAGATCGCTATGGCGATGGTGACCAAAACTGCCGCAACTATTGTGGTCCAGACCAGGTGGCTGGAACCCTTGGTCAATTCCTCGCCAAGAGCAGAATCGTCGATTGCTTCCGGTGTGTCCTGATGAAGGAGACTCATAGCGCCCTTATCTTAGCCTGATAAGTGCCTCAGAGGCCATGAAATCCTGAAGACCCCAGCGAAATTGTGCCTGGTTTTGCACTGAAATCGGCAATTTCAGCCCCCGCTCACCCCCGCGCCCGCAACGCCGCCAGCATTTCCTCCGCTTCCAACGTGTTCAGCACGTCCCCCGCGGGTGCCCCAGGTCCCGCTTTTGGGACCTGGGATAGCATGAACCAAAAGTGCCAAACTATGCGGCCAGAGACTGGATCGCTCACCCCCGCGCCCGCAACGCCACCAGCATTTCCTCCGCTTCCAACGTATTCAGCACGTCCCCCGGGCCCAGCCACGCGCGCCGAAGCTGGCGCAGGCCATACTCCATCCTGCCCAGGTTGCGGCTGTCATGGGCATCGGAATTGATCACCACACGGCAGCCCAGTTCCTTGGCCAGGCGCAGGTCGCGGTCGTTCAGGTCGAGCCGTTCGGGAGCGGCGTTGTGCTCGGCAACCACACCCAGCTCGGCCGCGCGGCGAAGCACCGCGCCCATGTCGATCGCAAACGGCTCGCGGCGCAAAAGCAGCCTTCCGGTGGGGTGGCCAAGAATGCGCACATTGGGGTTCTCGATGGCTCGCAGAACCCGTGCCGTCATCTCCTCGCGGCTCTGCTCGAAACGCGTGTGGACGCTGGCGATCACCACGTCCATCTCCGCCAGCACTTCGTCGTCCAGGTCGAGCACCCCATCGGCCAGAATATCCACCTCGATGCCGCTGAAGACGCGTATGCGGCCCTCCATGCGGCGATCGACTTCCTGAATATTACGGATGTGTTCAAGCGCACGCTTTTCGTCCAAGCCGCCCGTCATGGCCAGAATCTTCGAGTGGTCCGTGATCGCGATATAGCGGTACCCAACGGCCAGCGCCGCCTCGGCCATTTCGGTAATCGAGTTGCGGCCATCGCTGGCTGTGGTGTGCATGTGCAGGTCGCCCTTGATGTCGGCGGCCTCAATCAACTGTGGCAGCTCGTGGCGCGCCGCGGCTTCAATCTCACCCAGGTTCTCACGCATCTCGGGCGGTATCCAGTCCATACCCAGCGCGGCGTAGATCTCCTCCTCGGTAGCCGCGGCAACGATGGATTCGTCGTCCAGCCGCGCCAGCGCCCACTCGCTCAGCGTGTAGCCCATCTTGAGCGCCCGCTGCCGCAGCGAGACATTGTGCGCCTTCGAGCCGGTAAAGTATTGCAACGCCGCGCCGTAACTGGCCGTGGGCAGCAGGCGCACATCCACCTGCATGCCCTGGCCCACATGGAAGCTGATCTTGTTTTCGCCCTTGGCGATAATGTCCTGAATGCCGGGGTAAGCGGCCACATACTCGACCGCCGCGGCCGTGTGCTCCGGTACGCATGCCGGGGCCCCCGGCAAGCCCGCATTGGGCTTGCTGGGGTGGAATGCCGAACCGGTAGCCAGCAGATCGAGGTCGCCTTCAGTCTCGCGTCCCCGCCGCAGCGAACCAGCCGGAGTCACCCGTTCAATACCGGGAAACTCCAGCAAGTAAGCAGCAATGCGCTTCGCCTGCTCCTCGGCCACGTCGATGCGGAAGCGTCCCGAACTGCGCCGGTAGTCGTCGATGCCCTTGCGCAGCTTTTCAATCTGCTTTGCGCCCATGCGCGGCAACCCGGCCAGCCGTCCGGCATCGATCGCCTCGGCGAGTGCGTCAATGCTGGAAATCTTCGCTGCGTCCCACAACAGCGCAACCGTCTTGGGCCCCATGCCGGGCAGCTTCAGCAGTTCCAGCAGGCCGGCGCCATACCGGGCCAGCAATTCGTCGCGCAGCGGCAGCGAGCCGGTGGCGGCGATGGACTGAAGGTTGGCGGCCATCCCCTTGCCGATGCCGGGAATTTCCAGCAGACGCGCAGTGTCGCCCGCGGCGGCAACCAGGTCCACCGTCGTTTGCGCAACAGCCTCGGCGGCGCGCCGATAGCTGCGAATGCGAAAGCTGTCCCCGCCGTCGATCTCCAGCAGATCGCCGGTCTCTTCCAGCAGCCGAGCCATCGTGGCGTTGTCCATTGCCTGACCCTCCGCGAACAGTATCAAGCAAGACAGGGATCAGATGTCAGAAGTCAGCGAAAGAAAGAGTCTTGTGAGCAAGAAACGGAGTTCAGGCAAACCTGCATCGAGGCACTTGGGGACACGCTCAAACTCGCCGAGGCAACAGGTTCAATGAAATTCAGCCCAGCGCCCCAATTCGCCTCTGTGACAAGACACTGACGACAGGGCACAACTCAACCTGACCGCTCCAGGCAGTGCTTGTGATACGCCCGAACCAACGCGCTGGACTAGGCTGCGCTATGGGCGCTGTCCCTTAAGCGGATGACTCCATCCGCCTGGGGACCTTTCTGGCCTTCAACGATGTCAAATTCGACATCGTCACCTTCTTTGAGCGTTTTGTAGCCGTCCAACTGAATTGCTGAATAGTGGACGAATACATCCGGCCCATCATCGCGTCCGATGAATCCATAGCCCTTGGCGTTGTTAAACCACTTGACCTTACCTTTGTACTGAGCCACAGGCTCCTGCCTTCCTTGGGTCGTGCGGGAATCCGGGTGAGCCAGGGGGGAATCTCACACCGATAGATGCTAAGACGACAGAAACGGAAAAAAGGTTGATTGGATCTCCCGTTTCCTCTCTCGAATTGTGGAACCCCTCCGCGCTGAATTCCCTGCACGCCCACCATCAGATTTCAAACGCCGCTGGGCTCGCCCTCTCCACGGCTTCGAAAAAACGCCGCAGATTGAACCGTTTGCCCTCGAGATCGTGCGGCGATTGAAGTATAGGATTGGTTTTCAGCGGCGTCCCTTGACCTGGAGCAAGCAGGGACGCCGTCTGAAAGAAATTCTAGAAATATCTCTACTTTTTTCTTTTGCTCCCGAGCATCCGCTCATAAAGCAGCACGCTGGTCAGGGTCTTGCCGTCCAAAATGGAGCCCTTGTCGATCATCTTCAGAATGTCCGACATCTTGACCAGGCGGAACTCGATCTTCTCGTCCTCTTCCGGCCGCGCGTCTCCGGCGATCAGGCCCTCGGCCAGAAAAACCTTCATCGACTCGCCCAGAAAACCGGGGCTGGCGTAGTACTCCACCAGCGGCTTCCACTTTTTGGCGCTGTACCCGGTCTCCTCGGCCAGTTCGCGCTTGGCGCCGGCCACCGCGTCTTCGCCCGGTTCCATCTTGCCCGCCGGCAGCTCCCACAAAAACTGGTTGGCGGCATGGCGGTACTGGCGCTCGATTACGATCCAGGGGTTCTTCTTGCTCTTCGAGCTGTCCATCGCCATAATGACGACGCTGCCGTTGTGGCGGATGACGTCACGCTCATTCTGGTGGCCGCCCGGCTCGATGATCTTGTCGTGCAGAACGCGGAACAGCTTGCCCTCGAAAACCACCTTGGAGCTGATCAGTTGCGCTTTTTCCTTCATCTCAATGGGCTGAAAGGCCTTTGCACCCTTCTTGGTCTTTGCAGCTTTTTTAGGCTTCACGGCTTTCGCAATCTTCGCCTTCACGGCTGGCTTGCCGGTCTTGGCTACCTTCGTTTTTTGGGGCTTCACCGCCTTGGCAACGGCAGCTTTCGGCTTTGCAATTTTGGGCATTTCGACCTCTTCTCCCTGCGCGCGCAAAATACTGCTGTCTAAGGCGCGATTCAAGACGAGTATACGGTCTGCCGCCAGGATGCGGTTGCTTTCCGGCCGCACTTCTGCATCAATCCCGCCTGGCGTGGCATCCTTAATGAAGCCGCTTTATCCTTCCGCGCCCGTTCTCCTGCTTCGACACCAGGCAAACCTGCGGGTAGCGGTTCAATTGAAACCGAATCACCGAAAGTGAACGAGTTGCCGACCGCAGACTGTTATCCGATGACCGTGATGCCGGGAATGAGCCGGCTGTTTCTCGACCTGAACAGCGGCTCTGCGGCGGCGCAGGCGTTCTACGCGGCCTCTTTCCTGCCCGGAAGTTGGCGGCAGCGTCCTGTGCTTCCGGCGCACTGGCCGGAACTGGTCCGCCTGCTGGCCGCGCAGAATCCGGCGGCCTCAGCGGCTGGCGCTCTGACGGCGATTGCAGGCGGCGCGGGAGTCACCGTGACGGGCCAGCAGGTGGGGCTCTTCGGCGGGCCTCTCTATACCCCGTTCAAGGCCGCAACGGCGGTGGCCAGGGCACGGCAAGCTACGGCGGCAGGACATCCGCATGCCCCGATCTTCTGGCTGGCTACCGAAGACCATGACTTTGCGGAGATCGATCACGTCAGCTTTCCCGCCGGGCGCGCTCTCGAAAAATTGCAGTATGCCAAAGGCAACGAATCTGCCGCAGCGCGCCCCGTCGGCGGCGTGGTGCTGGACGAGCGCATTACGCCGCTGATCGAACGTGCGTGGGAGCTGCTCGGACCCTCCGACGCCATGGAAGCTCTGGCCGCCGCCTACAAGCCCGGCCGCACCTTCGCGCGGGCCTTCGCCGATTTCTACTCGAAGCTCTTTGCCGCGCAGGGCCTGCTGGTTCTCGACGCAAGCGGCCGCGAGTTTCACCGCCTCGGCGCGCCAGTTCTGCGCGCCGGCATCGAGCGCGCCGACGAGCTGCACTCCGCGCTCCTCGACCGCAACCGCGCGTTGGAAGCCGCCGGCTATCACGCGCAGGTCGCCGTCACCGCGCAATCGAGCCTGTTGTTTTTAGTCGACGCAGAAACCGGCGCGCGCCTCGCCCTCAAGCGCACCGCGCCCTCCGCCGCCGAGCCCGCGGGGCTTTGGCAGGCCGGCAAGCAAACTTATTCCACCGCAGATCTGGTAGGCATTCTCGATGCCGAGCCCGAGCGCATCTCCCCCTCGGCGCTGTTGCGCCCCGTCTTTCAGGACTTCCTCCTCTCCACATCGCTCATCATCGGCGGCCCGGCCGAGATTGCCTACTTCGCGCAGTCAGCCGTGCTCTACGAGCGCATTCTCGGCCGCCAAACGACCCCAGAGGCGCGCTTCTTCGGAACCCTGATCGAGCCGGCGATCGCGGAGCTATTGCGCAAGCACGACCTCACGCTGGACCGTGTCCTTGCCGAAACTCCAACCTCACTGGCCCAATTGCTTGCCGCCCGCCGCATCCCCGTCGAGGGCAAGCAAAAGCTCGCGGCTGCCGGAAATGCAATGGACGCCGAACTGACGGCGCTGTTGGAGTGGACGGCCTCGCTCGATGAGGGCTTGGGCAAGTCAGCTAAGACCTCGGCCAGCAAGATCCGTTACCAGATGAATCGCCTGCGCAGGCTGGCGGCCAACTTTGAGTTGCAGCGCGAAGCCTCGCTCGCCCGCCACGCCGAATTCCTCTGCCAGTCGCTTTGTCCCGGCGGCGCCTTGCAGGAGCGCACCCACGGTGCGGCCTACTACTTTGCCCGCTACGGCCTCGAACTGGCCGAATCCCTCAGCGCCCAGGCCGCAATCCCTTGCGCCGGACACACGGCCATCTGGCTGTAAGAAATCGGGGAATAGGGAATAGGGAATAGAAAGCTCCCGTAGTGTAATCATTCCGGCGACAACCTCAGGCCGTGAATAGCTTATCGGCTACGCGTCTCCCAAGACTGCGAAGGGCGGGTGCATCGTCCCTCTCGACAAAGCTGGGTGCCCCATCCAAACCGCGCTCTTTGCGGTTTGGGTGGGATAGCAAAACACTCAACCAGGTAGCTTTTCTATTCCCTACTCCCTGTTCCCTGTTTGTATAATCCTCCCGAAACCCGCGGAGGCCTTTCCATGAAATTATCCCTTGCATTCATCGCTGCCGGACTGCTTGCCTGCTCAACGGCACAAGCGCAACTGTCAACCTGCGCCACGGCCGGCAACGACAACGCCTTTCTGAACATTCAGACGGTTCGTTTGTGGCCCGGCGACGCGCCCGAAGCGAAGGGCAAGACCTGCGAAGACATCCCGACCCTGACCATCCTGGGGCCGCGCAACGGCAACGCCAACGGCTCGGCCGTGATTGTGCTGCCGGGCGGGGCGTACCTCGGGCTGGCGGGCGATCTGGAAGGGCGCGACGTGGCGGACTGGTTTGCCGCGCGCGGCTTCCGCGCCTTCATCCTGAGCTACCGCCTCACGTCGCACGGCTACGTGCTTCCGGTGCCGTTGCTCGATGCGCGGCGCGCGGTGCAACTGGTGCGTTCGCGGGCCAGGGATTACCAGATCAACCCCAACCGCATCGTGATCATCGGCTTCTCAGCCGGTGGCCATTTGGCGGCGCTCGCCGGAACCCAGTTTGTCGCCGGCAACCCGGACGCGGTGGACCCAGCCGAGCGCGTCTCCAGCCGCCCCGATTACCTCGTGCTCGGCTACCCGTGGCTGGGCGCCATCTCCTCTGACACCTCGCACCTGAGCTACTGCAAGATCTTCAACCTGATGGATAAATGCGAAGCACTGCGCACGGCCTACACGCCGGAGTTGTTCGTCACCAAAGACACGCCGCCCACCTTTATCTATCACACCTTCACCGACCAGACAGTTCCCGTCCAACAGGCGCTCAGCTTCTATGACGCGCTCGTAAAGGCAGGGGTCACATCGGAGATGCACGTCTTTGCCAACGGCCCCCACGGCACCGGCCTCGGCAAGGGCGACGCAGCTCTCGACCAATGGCCCGGCCTGCTGGAAAACTGGCTGCGCGCTCAAGGGCTGCTGACGATCGACAAGGATGCGGTGGGAGCGAAGCGGTGAAAAGCAGCTGCTAGCTTCTAGGTCCTGTCTCCGATATTCGCAGCTAAACTCAGGTTGTCATCCTGAGCGAACGGGGCCCCAAGCGCTTTCCGGGGTCCCCAAAGAGCGCTTTTGCTCTTTGGGGTGGAGCGTGGGGGTGGTGAGTCGAAGGAGCTGCTGTTGTTTTTCAATCAACTTCGGAGACTGGACCCTAGCCTGTTCATTGAAAAACAAGCGGAAGTATGCAAATGATGGTTTTTACGATCGGCAATTGCACCCGGTTCCCACAAAACAAGCTAGAAGCTAGCGGCTGGAAGCTGGGCCCCAAAAAGGGCCCCAAAAACTAAGAGGCGGGCATCCGGAATCGGGAGTGGAAGGACTTCCCGAAACCGGCTGCCCGCTGGACCCTGGTCCGGGTCTAGGTGGTATGTTTAGTTTAGGCTTGTTCTCGGCGAAAGCAAGTCCTATTTTGAACCAAATTCCCATTCCGTGACAGCGGTCACCGCTCCCCGTTCATTAGACCCAAACTCCGTTGACTTGAGGGGCTGCCCCTGTTACAAAAAGTGTTGTCCATACGATAAAATTTCGTTTGACGGCCGCACTGAATCGCTACCACCATGCAACTGATCATCCAACAACTCGGAGCCATGTTCGTAGGCGCCATCCCCACGACCTTGTTGTTCATCGTGCTGGTTTTGGCTTACCAGTTTCTGGTGCAGGGCCCGCTGACGGCAACGCTTAAGCAGCGCCGCGCGCTGACCGAAGGCGCCATGGAAGACGCGCAGAAGGCGATTGCCGATGCCGAGGCGCGCACCGCCGAGTATGCCGACAAACTGCGCCAGGCGCGGTCCGAGGTCTACAAGGTGCGCGAGCAGCGCGTCAAGCAGTGGAACGCCGAGCGCGACGCCGCCCTGGACATCGCCCGCAAGACTGCCGGGCTGAAGCTAGGCCAGGCCAAGGCTGAGCTTGAGACCGAGGCCGCAGCCGCAAAGCAGACTATTTTGGGCACAGCCGGCGAGTTGGCTGGCCAGGTCGTCCGCGCAGTGCTGCCCATGGCCGCCGGGGGGTCCCGTTGATCGAATCGTTGCCAAAGCGCATTTCACCTTCGCGTTTTTCCCGCCGTGTTTTTGGGTTTGTGTTTTTAGCCGTGATGGCCGCCGGGGTTGCCCCCCTTCGGCTGGCTTCGCAGGAATCCACTCCGGCAGCCGCGCCGAGTACGGCCGCTGCCGAGGCGCCCAAGGCTCAGTCCGAAGCGCCCAAGACGCAGGAAGAGCAGAACAACGTCTTCCGGCTCGAAGGCCCCATCGTCAAGTGGTCGGCCAAAACCTCCGGTCTCAGCGTCGAGACCACCGCAACGATCTTCGAGTTCCTCAACTTCGGCTTGATTGTCCTGCTGGTCGGCATTCCGATCGCGCGCGTTCTTCCCAAGGTGTTTCACAAGCGGTCTCAGACCCTGGTTCACAGCCTGAAGACGGCGCGCGAGGCAACTGCGGACGCGAACGCCCGGCTGAGCGCGGTCGAAACAAAGCTGGCGGGGTTGGACAATGAGATCAAGAAGTTCCGCGCCCAGGTAGAGGTGGAAAGCCTGGAAGACGAGGCCCGCATCAAGGCAACCATTACGGAAGAGAGCGCCCGCATTGTCCAGGCCGCCGAGCAGGAGCTGAGCGTGGCCGCCGCACAGGCCCGCCGCGGTTTGCGCCATTTTGCCGCGGATCTGGCCATCGAGCAGGCCGCCAGGCAACTGACGCTGACGCCGGAGACCGATCGCGCCCTGATCGCCGAGTTTATCGGGCAGGTTTCAAGCGACGGCAAAGGGGGGAAGAACTAGATGGCCGCCTTCGTTGCCCGCTATGCCAGCGCCTTCGCCGATGTGGTTACGGCCGCCAAACTGGATACAACTGCCATCGACGCGCAGTTGACCGATTTTCTTGCCACATGGAACGGCAGCGTGGAACTCCGCGAATTTTTTGAGAACCCGGCCATTCCCGCTGTCGATAAGGTGGCCATTCTCGACAAGTTGAATGCGCAACTGAAGCTCATGAAGGAACTGCGCAACCTGATCGCCGTGCTCATTTCGAACGGCCGCATCGGCCAGGTGAGCGAAGTGGCCCAGGCCTGGCGCAGCTTGTTGCAGCAGCAGATGGGGATCAGCCCGGCTCAGATTGTTACCGCGCGCGCACTCGACAAGGCGGAACAGGACGCGCTGGTTGCCCAGATCGCGATACTTGCCGGCTCCCGCATCCAGGCCAGCTTCACCGAGGACGCATCGATTCTCGGCGGCACGGTTGTGCGCATCGGCTCCACCGTTTACGACGGTTCAGTGCGGGGACGGCTGGACCGGTTGAAGGAAGCATTGATTGCCGGCTGAAGCCGGCAGTGAACAGTTGGCAGTGAACAGTAGTCAGTGGTGAGTTAACAGCGGTCAGGAAATTAGATTCGGCGAACCAGTCGTCAGCTAGTAGCAACTTCTTAATTGACCACTGTTCACTGATCACTTTTCACTTTGAGTTCGCTCTCCGCTGAAAAAGGAACGCAGAATGGCTCAGATCAAGGCAGACGAGATTACGCAATTACTTCGCGAGCAGATCGCGAACTACGACTCGAAGGTCCAGGTTGACGAGGTCGGGACCATCACATCGCTTGGCGACGGCATTGCCCGCCTGCACGGTTTGGACAAGGTGATGGCCGGCGAGCTGCTCGCCTTCCCGCACGGCATTGCCGGCCTCGCCCTGAGCCTGGAAGAAGACCAGGTGGGCGCCGTGATTCTGGGCGACTACACCGAGCTCAGCGAGGGCAACGAAGTCAAGCGCACCGGCAAGATTCTCTCCGTGCCGGTCGGCGGTGCGATGATCGGTCGCGTGGTCAACGCGCTCGGCATCCCCATCGACGACAAGGGCCCGATCGCCACCACCGAGTTTCTGCCCGTCGAGCGCCTGGCGCCTGGCATTATCGACCGCCAGCCCGTGCGCGAGCCCATGGCCACCGGCCTCAAGGCTATCGACTCCATGATTCCGATCGGCCGCGGCCAGCGCGAGCTGATCATTGGCGACCGTCAGACCGGCAAGACCGCCGTGCTGCTCGACACCATCATCAACAACGCCAAGAACGATCTGATCTGCATCTACTGCGCCATCGGCCAGAAGCGCTCGTCGATCGCGCAGGTTGTGCAGACGCTGACCGAAGCCGGCGCCATGGGCCACACCATCATTGTCGCGGCCTCAGCCTCCGAGCCCGCGCCGCTGCTCTATCTGGCGCCCTACGCGGCCACCTCCATCGGCGAGTACTTCCGTGACAACGGCAAGCATGCGCTGGTGATGTACGACGATTTGTCCAAGCACGCCATGGCCTACCGCGAAATTTCGCTGCTGCTCCGCCGTCCGCCGGGCCGCGAAGCCTATCCGGGCGACGTCTTCTATCTCCACTCCCGCCTCCTCGAGCGCTCGTCGAAGATGAGCAAGGAGAAGGGCGGCGGTTCGCTGACAGCACTGCCGGTCATCGAGACCCAGGCCGGCGATGTCTCGGCCTACATTCCGACCAACGTTATTTCGATCACCGACGGCCAGATCTTCCTCGAAACCGACCTGTTCAACTCCGGCGTGCGTCCGGCCGTAAACGTCGGCCTCTCGGTTTCGCGCGTGGGCTTCTCGGCGGCCATCAAGGCGGTCAAGCAGGTGGGCTCGACCCTCAAGCTCGATCTGGCCCAGTATCGCGAACTGGCGGCCTTCGCGCAGTTCGGCTCCGATCTCGATCCGCTCACCCAGAAGCAGCTCAACCGCGGCAGCCGTTTGACTGAGTTGTTGAAGCAGCCGCAGTTCCAGCCCCTCACCTGGCAGCAGCAGACGGTGGTCCTGTTTGCCGGCACGCAGGGCTATCTCGACGACCTGAAGGTCACCGATATTCGTGCCTTCGAGGACGGACTCTACAAGTATTTCGATAGCGCGCAGTCCGCGCTGATCGCCGACCTGACCGCGAAGAAGGCTCTGGACGACGACATGCGCAGCCGCCTGCACGCCGCCCTCAAGGAATACCTGGAAACCTTCAAGGCGGATCTGGCTACGGCAACAGCGTAAATGCAGTTCGTAGTTCGCAGTTCACAGTTCGCCGTAAAATAACGAACTGCTGAAATGCCAAGGGCTGTAAACAGAAACTGTGAACTAAGAACTTTGAACTGAGAACTAACGTTATGGCGAATGTACTCGATCTACGGCGTCGCATCCGCAGCGTGAAAAACACGCGGCAGATCACCAAGGCCATGAAGATGGTCTCGGCGGCGAAGCTGCGGCGCGCGCAGGAGCGGGCGCTGGCCGCGCGGCCTTACGCGAAGATGATCACCAGCGTGCTCGAGTCGTTGACCCGCCGCGTCGAGCTCTTCGACGAGCAGACCGGCAACCTGCGCCATCCGCTGTTTATCACGCGCCCCGAAAAGCGCGTGCTGCTGCTTGTCGTCAGCGGCGACAAGGGCTTTGCCGGCGCGTTCAACGCCAACATTCTCAAGACCGCCTTCCAGTTCATCTCCGGCAACACCGACAAGCAGATCGACGTCGAGCCCGTCGGCCGCAAGGCTCGCGACATGATGCGCCGCCGCTACCCTGCCGCCGTCTACACCGAGCAGACAGACGACCAGGGCATCACGCGCAAGGTCCGCGACCGCAAAGCTCCGGTCGAGGTCACAGGCGACCATCCGGGCATGTTGCTCAAGCTGGAGCAGAGCCGGGTCTTCGAGCTGGCCGAGAGCCTGATCAGCCGCTACGTGCATGAAGAGATTGACGCTGTCTACGTCGTCTACAACGAGTTCAAGTCGGTCATCGCGCAGCGCCTTGTGGTCGAGCGGCTGTTGCCGTTGCTGAAGATCGGCATTCCGCAGATTACCGGCGCTGTCGAGCCCACTGCCGAAGAGCGCGAGCGCGCGGCAGAGGCTGCACTTTCAGCGGGCATCGAGATCGAGGCCGCGGACACGGTCGAGGCCGACGAAGAAGCCAAGAAGTTCGGCACCGCCAATGTGGACTATATCTACGAGCAACCAGCCGAGGAACTGTTCAACGGCCTGCTGCCGCAATACATTTTTTCCGTGCTCTATCACGCCATGACGGAGTCGGTCGCCGCCGAACACGCGGCCCGCATGACGGCGATGGATTCGGCCACCAACAACGCCTCGGACATGATTGACTCGCTCACGCTGCATATGAACCGCGTGCGCCAGGCGGCCATCACCAAGGAGATCATCGAGATTGTTTCCG
>CAYQOQ010000089.1:0-20089 GCA_964419175.1 uncultured Occallatibacter sp.
TGCAAAACTCGTCTTCGCCCAAAAATCAAAATCAACCCTTTTTCCGCAGCCTGTTTAGCCCTTGAGGGAATGCTCCTGCAAACTGACTTCCCGCCTCTATTTCCTGATCCGCTTGTCCGCCGCATCCACGCTCCAGAAATCCGCAGGCAGTTGCTGATTGAACGACACCTTCTTCACATAGTACTGCCGGTACATCTCATCGTTCCTGAAACGCGTGATCGACAGCGGCGTCGGGAAGCCATCCATCACGTGGTAGTTGTCGTACTCCTCGGCGTCCGTGTTCTTGTCCTTGTAGAGTGGGTCGCGCCACTGGAAGACGCGACGCAGCGGCAGGTGGCTCTCCGTGTCCATCAGGATAGTAATGGACTCATTCTGCGCCGAAATCAGCGTCACCTGGTCCGCCAGGCGGCGTTGCACCTGGTGCTGCCCCTCATCCACCAGAATCGTATTGGGATCCTTCAACCAAACCTTCACAGCCGTCTCGATCGAGTGGTCGCGCCTGCGCAGAAAGTCGTCCAGAATCTCCTTGTCCATCGGCTTCTTCCCGCGATACGTCACCTCCCAGCCCTCTCGCCCCAGGTAAAACTCCACCACATCGCGATGCTTGGTCAGTTCAACGCGGTCCGAATCCGGCCATTGGTGGAACTCCCAGTATTGGGTAGTGCCGGTGTCTGGTTTCCCTTGGTAGAAAGCGGCAATATACCCTTCGCGAACCTGATTCTTCATGTCGAGCCATGCCTGTCCACCAAGAGCCTTCACCATGGCATCCAGCTTTGCGTGTGCCTGTTGCGTGTTCTTTGCCGCCTCGTCGTTCGCCGTCTGCGTCCGCGAAGCGAGCGGCCAGGCCAATGCAACCACCGCCGCCGCCACAGAAAATATTTTGGTTATCTTCATCTCTTCCTCTTCGCGTCCATTCTCAGCCGACCAGAACCGCCCCGCCGTTCACGTTCAGCACCTCGCCAGAGATAAACCCAGCCAGCGGCGTGCACAGGAATAGCACCGGCCCGGCAATCTCTCGAGGCGTAGCCACCCGCCCCACCGGTATACCAGCCCTGATCTTCGCCCCCAACTCAGCATCGCCCACCGCCGCTGCCGACATCTCCGTAGCCACCCACCCCGGCGCCACGCAATTCACCATGATCCCCTTGTGCCCCAGTTCGCTCGACAGGCTCTTTGTGAGACTTATAACAGCGCCTTTGGTCACGGCATAGTCGGCATGGTTCGCCTCGCCGCGCTGGCCCGCCGTGGAACTGATCAGCACGATATGCCCCCTCGCCTGCCTGGGGACTAGCGCCTGCCTTTCCATCTGCGCTACCGCAGCCTGCACAAGACCGAAGACCGAGTCCAGATTCACGGCGAGCGTGCGCCGCCACTGCGCCTCAGGCATTTGGGAGATCGGCATGTCCTCGGCTGGCCAGATGCCGTGATTCACCACCAGCACGTCCAGTCGCCCGAAGGCAGCGACGGCGGCAGCCACCAGGGCATGACCATCAGTCGGCGTACTCAACTCCTGCTGAAGTGCCATGCACCGCCCACGACCGCCGCATTCAGACTGGAGCGCCTCGGCCTGTTGCCGCGCCTGCCGGTAGCTGAACGCCACCCGCGCTCCAGCTTCAGAGAACATGCGCACCGTCTCCGCGCCGATCCCGCGCGAGCCGCCCGTGATGAGCGCGACCCTACCATCCAACGCCAGACAAACACCTGCCATACGGCCACGCTAATGCATTGCCGGAAGGAATGTCGAGAGACGCGGAGATCTTCGGGCTTCGCTCAGAGGAATATATCGAGGACTGCAGAGATTGAATCCCTCAGACGGCACGAATCAGCCGGACCGGCAGGAAGACGATTGCGCGGACCAGTTCCAGCACCCCGTCCACCGCGATCCCCAAAAGGCGAAACGGCAGCAGAAACAGCCATACCAGCGGATAGAGGATCAAGGCCAACAGTGCCAGCGGCCAGCAAAATACAAGCAGAATGCACCACAGAAGAAACTTCACCATTGCGTCTCCATCCCGGCGTCCTACCAAGTAGATCCGCGCATCGGACTATCCGCTGCTAGATACGTGCGTTCGCGGAGAGCGGTTCCCGCTTAGCCCATCTTCGTCTTGGCGCGCGCGGCCAGCAGCTTGTTCCGCTCGCGGATCAGCTTCGCCCGCTCTTTCTCGGGCAAACCCAGCACAGCCTTCGTCCGCTTCGGCAGCTTCTCATAGATCAGCGCATGAGCCCGCCGCAGCTCTTCCTCAATCTCCCGAGGCCGCAGCACATCCCAGCGCTCCACGGCCACCCAGAATGCCCTGGCCAGGTGCGGTGCGCCGTAGATCCCCTCCGTCTCCATCAGCTCGTGGAATCGCTCCGCCCCGCAATGGAACCAGAGAACGCCACTCCCCGTCCCATCCAGGTCGGTCATCGCGAACATCTTGCCGCCGATCTCCCGGTAGCCCACCCAGTAGACGAGGTGGTGTCCCCAGTTCAGCGTCTCCGCCGCATGGGGCAGCGCCAGGCAAATCTCGCGGATGCACTCGTTGTCCATAGGGCTGAGTTTAAGCCGGAAAACACCCCCGTGAAAAGAGCAGCACGGGAATCCGATGCTCACGTCTAGCCGCGAACAGCAAGCAACCGCTCAGAACCTACCACTTGGCTTCGAATGCGCGGAACCGTCGTTCCAACTCCCACTGTGCCGCGGCCTTTTCGCTTCCATCCAGAAACGCCTTGCACCCGACCGACGGATTCTGCGCGCCTAATGTATCTCCCTTGCACGCCGCCGCCGTTGTGTTAAATACATCCGGGTTCGCCCACAAACTCGCGCCTGGCAGAAAGTCGTGTTCCAGGCCCGTTCGCGCCAGCGTCTTCATGTCCGCGTAGCTCAGGTGGTAGTCCATGGCCGCGCGCACATATTCGTGCGTAATATCGATGCGGCTCACTCCCTCATCATCGGTAGAGAGTGCCACCGGCACGTGCGCCAGCCGGTAATTCGGAAAAGGGTGCTCGTCTCCCTCGACGCCCAAAATGCCTTCATTCGAGCTGAGGTTGATCTCAATCATCACGTGCTTTTGCGCCAGTTCCTTCAGCAGGCCCGGAACGTCGTCTTCCTCCATCACATCGACCCCGTGGCCGATGCGTTCCGCGTGGCCCAGTTCCACGGCCTGCCGGATGTGGAACCGCAACCCTTCAGGCGGCACCAGTCCCGGCGCAAGCTCGCCGGCATGAAGGCTGATGTGAACCTGGGGATAGACCGAGTGCAGATAGTCCAGCATCTTCATCTGCAGCGTGTAGTCGCGCATGGAGATGAAGCCGTCCTCCGGCATCACAAAGTTGATGCCGACAAAGCCCGGCTCGTGCGCGTCCATGGTTGCCTGAACGGTCTCAAATCCCAGCAGCGTCTGCGCAAAAACCTGTTCCGGCGGAAAGCCCCGCAACACTTGGTAGATATACCGAATCTCGACCCCGCAGGCCGCCGTAGCCTGCGGCGTTCTGCAGCGTTCCAGTTGATGCCTCTGTGCCTCGGCCTGCCGTACATCGTCGCGGTCGGTGGCAACTTCGTCGCGCAATCCGCGGTCGAGCAATTGCTGGCGCAACTTCGCGAAATCCGAATTCCAACCAATCGCGTGCGCAATCGTGGTGGCGTGTCCAAAGGGCGGCGTCTCCATCAGTTCAAGATACTGCTGATCCTGAGCGGCCGCGCGGCTGGCGATCTCGTCGACCCACTCTCCCGTATGCCGCTTATCGAGTCCGCCGAAACGCGCAAACGTGGCAAAGAACTGGTCGTGCCCGCTGAAGCCGGTCGTTGGCACAAAGCTGCGCATCGAGAACGCGTCGATCAGCCGATCGTACAAATCCTGGTTGACCGGAGTCATGTTTTCTGAGAGCGCCGATGCCGGTATCGACTTTCCACGGCAGGGTGGTTTCGTAAATTTCAGCGCCACCGTATCCACGCACAGCCCGTCTTCAGCGGCGTCGCGGATGAACGTCTCTGCATACACCGCTCCGGACAAGTGAACATGCAGGTCGGCGCCCTTAGGAAACTGCTCAAGAAATGCGTGCAACGCCAGTGGCCCCTGGCTTTTGTAAGAGAGGAAGGCGCGCGCCGTGCGTGTTTCGCTCTCCGGCATCCGAGGCTTGAGCGCTTGGGAGCAGACCGTCGTGACGAGGACAAGGCAGGCGAGAACGCAGGATGCAAAATGTAGGTGGCGGCGCATGGCTGCCTACCAGTGTAGTGCAGCATCACAGACCCACGGGGCCAAAGAAAGGCTGAATCTCGCGCGTAGAAACCCGGCCGCCACAGTTCGGTGCGGTGGTCCCGGCTTATCGGCCTTCGCACGGCTCGAGTAGACTAGAAAGGCGATGAGATGGGCAGAGAGATGTGTGTGGGCATCGGCGGCTGTTGCCTTGGGGGCCGCGCTCACCGGGTGTGGAATGCCGGGGGCGCCGTTGCCGCCATCGCTGAATCTGGCTGTGCCGATAACGAATCTGGCAGCCACCCGGACAGGTGACCAAGTCTCGCTTGCTTGGACGATGCCGAAAAAGAATACCGACAAGCTGCTGCTCAAGGGAGACGTGCAAGTGCGCGTGTGCCGCAAGGAAGGCGCAACAGGCGCGTGTGCGCCGGCCGGCGATCTCCAGGTGGCTCCGGGAGCCGAAGGAGCCTTCACCGAGTCGCTCCCGCAGGCGCTCACCCAGGGTGCGCCACACGTGCTTTCCTATTTTGTCGAACTCAGAAACCGCAATGGTCGCTCGGCGGGCTTTTCGAATGCGGCAGTCGTACTTTCGGGAGAGGCGCCCGGGCCGGTGACGGGATTGGTCGCGGAGGTGCGGAAAGCAGGCGTTGTGCTGCGCTGGAGCCCGGCGGCGCCGGATGCGGCAGCGGCAGCGATCCGTCTGCATCGAAAGCTGCTGACCCCACAGTCTGAAAAGAAAAGCACTGGGGAAAATGGGCCGCTGGGGGGAGTGCTTGCCCCCGCGCCTGAACCGGTAGAGCAGAATCTGCTGGTCGACTCGGACGGCAAATCTCCTGTTCGCGCGCTGGATAAAGATGCGCGGCTTGGGGAGACATACGAGTATTGCGCGCAGCGCATGGCGCGCGTAACGGTCGACGGCCAGACGCTGGAGTTGGCTGGGCCGCTGACCGCGCCGCTGCGGGTCGAGGTGCGCGACGTGTTTCCTCCGGTCGTGCCTGTAGGCCTGGCGGCGGTGGCGGTGGCTGGCGAAAATGGCGGCGAGCCGGCGATCGACCTGAGTTGGCAGCCTGATACCGAAACGGACTTGGCAGGCTATATCGTTTACCGGCGCGAAGGGAACGCGGATTGGCTGCGCATTTCGCCCGCTGAGCCTGTGGTCGGGCCGGCATTTTACGACGCACACGTGTTGGTGGGGCACAGTTACAGCTACGTCGTCAGTGCCATTGACCAGAGCGGCCACGAAAGCGGGCAGTCTGCCGAAGCCGCGGAGACAGTTCCAGAGCCTTAGTGTCCTGTCTCAGATATTCGCAGCAAAACACAGGTTGTCATCCTGAACTCCCCCAAGAGGCTGTCATCCTGAGCGAACGGGGCCCCAAGCGCTTTCCGGGGTCCCCAAAGAGCGCTTTTGCTCTTTGGGGTGGAGCGTGGGGGTGGTGAGTCGAAGGATCTGCTGTTGTTCTTCAAACAAATTCGGAGACAGGACACTAGAACATTTTTACCATTGGTGTGGAGCAGCTTTGAAGGGTACGGGCTTCAGGTGAAGGGTACGGGCTTCAGCCCGTACATCCAATTCACCAATCAGAAAGCGGGCTTTAGCCCCTGAGGGAATGATCATTTCCCTATACCATTACCGAAACTGTTCTAAAGCCATTTACCGCATAAGGAGGCTTCTCTCATGAAGTATTGCCGATTCTTGCTCGACAATCAGGTCCACTACGGCGCTCTGGAAGACCGCAAGGGCGAGCTTTGGATTACCGGCCCGGCGCCGGCCCCCGAGGAGGATCTCGCCTTCCGGCTGGCCCTGCGGAATGCCCCCACCGAAAGCTTTGACTTTGAGCCCATGCCGATCGGCGCGGCCCACCTGCTGGCTCCCGTGACACCCTCAAAGATTATCTGCGTCGGCCGGAACTACCGCGACCACGTCAAGGAACTCGGCAACGAGGTGCCAGCCGAGCCGCTGATTTTTTTCAAGCCGCCCTCGTCGCTGCTCGGTCCGGGCGGAACCGTGCGGCTGCCGAGCGCCTCAACCCGCGTGGATTTTGAGGGCGAACTGGCTCTCGTAATCGGCCGCCGCGTACACAAGCTGAGGCCCGATGCGGATTTGCGCGGCGTGATTCGCGGCTACACGCTGGCCGACGATGTGTCCGCGCGCGACCTGCAAAAGAAGGATGTGCAGTGGACGCGCGCCAAGGGCTTCGACACATTTTGCCCGCTGGGCCCATTGGTCAGCGACGAAGTGGACCCGCTGGCCGGTGTGACGATTGAGACGCGCGTCAATGGCGAAGTGCGCCAGCAGGCTTCGACCATGGACTTCATATTTTCGATTCCCACCCTGCTGAGTTTCATTACTGCGGCGTTCACGCTCGAGCCGGGCGACGTGATCCTTACCGGGACGCCGGCCGGGGTAGGGCCGCTGAAAGCCGGGGACCGGGTGGAGGTTTCAATTGCCGGGCTGGGAACGCTCGTGCACGGGGTGGAAGCGGATACGGATTGAGCTCGATCCTGCTCTGCGATTGCAGAAAATTCATCTCTCAGCGCACTTCGCTCGCCACAACCTCCGGCTCCGCCTCTACTGGTCCTGCTCTAGAATCTTCGCGATATTGTGAGCCGCCTCCAGCACGCCGGCGCGCGTTTCTTCTTCGCGTCCCTCGGTCATGCGAGTCAAAGGAGTGGAAACACTGATCGCGGCGATGGGCTGCACGCCATTCGGCCGGATAATCGCGCCTATGCACAGCCCTCCCAGAACCGATTCCTCGCGGTCGTAGCCAATACCTGTCTTGCGAATCGTCTCGAATTCCCTAAAGAGATCGTTGCGATTGACGATTGTGTGCTGTGTCCGGGGAAACAAGCCGTAAACTTCCAGAATTCGATCAATCAGCGGTCGATCCTGGAATGCCGTAATCACTTTGCCCATGGCGCTGCAGTGGGGCGGAAGCACGCGGCCAATTCTGTTGGAAATCCTGATCTCGTGGAACGTCTCAACACAGTCCAGCACCTGAATTCGATCGTCGAGAAGGCAGGCCATGCTCACTGTTTCATTGAATCGAATCGCCAAATGCTCAAGTTCCGGACGGGCCTTGTCGCGCAGGATACTCGCATGTTGCGACTGCCAACCCACCCGCAACTTCGGAGCCAACTGGTAAGTGCCATCTACCTGCTGGGTGAGATAGCCACAGTGCTCCAGAGTGAGAAGAATGCGAAACACCGTAGATTCAGGAAGTTGCGTATGCTCGCTCAAATCCTTGAGGGAGAGTGTCTGCTTGCCGTCAAACGCATCCAGCACATCGACAGCACGGCTGATGGATCTCAGAAGATACTGCTCCACCGAGGTGCCTGTCTCCTTGGAATGTAACGCCCACTGGGGAATGCGGCGCCTTATCCCCTTCTCAGTCTTTGATGGAGCCGGCTTGACCGTTCGTGGCATATGTCAGTTATCTCCAAGAGAGAAATAAAGTCTAATCGCCAATCTAGTCAATACTAGCCTACTGAGATTCGGGTTCGTAGCATTATTGTCATTTTTCCTCATTGCCCCCCAGCGCATTCTGCAGGCCTTGTCTGCGGCCTCGAATTGGATAAAGTGCCGGACGAACAGTTTAAAATCGTTCTGGCGGGAGTATAAAAATAAATGTATTATTTTGACAATAAATAAGCAATGAGTACGACAGGCCTCCAATTCGAGTCGTCGCGCGGGGCCAAGCGCGAGAATTCCGGACCAGCGGCCCCTGGACAAGAGCGGAAGCACGCCATTCTCCTTCTTGCCGACGACCTGACTGGCGCCTGCGATAGCGGCTTGGAGTTCCTGAAAGCGGGTCACTCAGTTTCCGTCAGATGCGCAGCCTCGGAAGCCGATCTGTCTGCCGTGTCGGCCGATGTCCTTGCCATCTCCACTGAAACCAGAAATCTGACCGTGGACGAAGCGGAAAAACGTCTGCTCCACGTCGCGCGCATGCATCCGCTCTCCGCTTCTGTTCTGTTTCAAAAGGTCGACTCGGTCGGTCGAGGCAACGCCGGCGCGGAAATGCTGACGATCCTGCGCGCCTCTGGCTGCGATGTCGTCGTTTACGCACCGGCCTTTCCCGCCGCCGGGCGAACGGTGTCTCAGGGATTGTTGCGCATTACAGATGTTTGCGGGCAGAATAACGAGCTTTCTCTGCTTACGCTCATCCCCAGCCACGCCCGTGACAGAGTCCAGCAAATCCCCGTGGCAAGCGAATCGGCATTGCGGCAGAGCATGTTGCAGGCCCACAACCAGGGTCAAGACATCTGGCTCTGCGATGCGCGCCAACAGGCCGATCTGTGCCGAATCGCGCGGGCAGCGTCGGCCTTGCCGTTGCGCTTGCTCTGGACGGGCTCGGCAGGACTAGCCCAGGCCGTTGCTGAACTGACAAAGGCGGAAACTGACGCCGCGATCCCCGCCAAGCACCCAAATCCCCCTTCAGGTTGCGTCATCGTCTTTTGCGGGACAACGCATCCAGTCACCTCACTGCAAATGGATCGTCTGACTCCGCACGCCCTGGCTTTGGAGTTGGACGGCACAGCAGCCCTTCTTGCTGGCGGCTGCGGAGTCGTATCGCTTGCGTGGGAAACAGCAACCGAGCAGTCGGTGCGCGCATTCTGGAATCGTCATCAACAGCCAGGCTCCGCCCCGATCCACTCTCTTGTCCTTACCGGAGGAGACACCGCCGCCTTCGTTCTGCGCTCGCTCGATGCCACCTCCCTTCGCTTGAGCGGCGAGGTTGAGCCCGGCATTCCGTGGGGCATTGTGGAGGACGGATTCGCGGCAGGCTGCACCGTCATTACCAAATCCGGGGGCTTCGGCAGAGAGTTTTCCCTCAGCAACGCAGTTGATTTTTGCCATCATAAGGTGCATGCATGAGCGAACGAATTGCCATCACCATGGGAGATCCCGCCGGCGTAGGCGCTGAGATCGTTTTGAAGGCACTGGCCGATCCAGTGATCGCACAGTTGGCGTCCTGGGTTGTTGTAGGAGACGAGGCGCCGTTGCAGTCCGCCGGCCGTCTCTGCGGCATCGACCCAGGGGCTCTGCGCTGCACCTATGTGCATTGCAACATGCTTGCTCCCACCGAACCAATCGTCTTCGGAAAGTTGCGCAAGGAATATGGTCGCGCCGCGGTCGAATATGTGCGCCGTGCAACGCTGATGTGCCTGGACGGGGAAACAACCGCCATGGTTACGGCCCCTATTAACAAGGAGGCCGTGGTGCTGAACGGCCAGCCGTTCACCGGGCATACAGAGTACATCGCCGAACTTTGTCATGCCACCGAGTCGCGCATGTTGCTGGCCAGCGAACGCCTGTCCACCGTTCACGTCACAACGCATGTACCCCTGGATCAAGCGTGCAGGGTAGATACGCAACGCGTTTTGCGCACAATTCAACTCGGCAATGATGCGCTCCATCTTATGCTCTTGCGCCCGCCGCGCATCGGCGTATGCGGCCTCAATCCACACGCTGGCGAGCATGGCCTCTTTGGCAATCAGGATCACGATGCCATTCTGCCTGCCATCGAACAGGCGCGCGCGCTCGGCATCGATTGTTCGGGGCCACTGGCTCCGGATACAGCCTTTGTCCGTGGTCTTCGCGGTGAATTTGACCTGATGGTCGCCATGTACCACGACCAGGGACACATTCCCATGAAGATCATCGACTTCGAGGAAACCGTCAACGTATCGCTGGGAATCCCCATCATCCGCACCTCAGTGGACCACGGCACAGCGTTCGATATCGCAGGCAACAACAAGGCGGATGCACGGAATATGAAAGCTGCTATGAAGCTCGCGGCTCGGATGGCTGCGGGCCGGCGGCAGGTGGTCCGGAACTGATCGCGGAGAAGCGCTGATATGCACTGGCAGGACGTTCTCATTATCGCGCTTTACATGATGGCTCTGGTCGCGATCGGCTTGAGAACCGCGCGGCGTCAGACCACCACGGCGCGCTACTTCGTGGCAGAGCGATCCATCCCAGGCTGGGCGGCCGGCATGTCGCTGCTCGCCACCATCATCACCAGCGTCACCTTCATCGCATATCCTGGGGCCGCCTACGCAGGCGACTGGAACCTCCTTGTTCCTGGCATCATGTTTGTGGTCGTCGTGGCCGTCATCGGCAGCGTCATCATTCCCTTCTTTCGTCACGCTGTCTCCATGAGCGTTTATGAGTATTTCGGCAAGCGCTTCGGCAAGCTCGTGCGTATGTATGCGTCGTTCGCTTTCGCCGTCGGACACTTCGCAAAAATGGGCTTCGTGTTTTACCTCTTGGCCCTCTCGGTAAACGGAATTACAGGATGGCCTATAGCGGCTATCATCACGATCCTTGGCGTCATCACCGTCTTTTACACGCTCATCGGCGGCCTTGAGGCTGTCATCTGGACCGACGTTGTGCAAGGCTTTGTCCTGTGGGGCGGCGTGCTGGTCACCATCGGCATCCTGCTCTTCGGCAGTCATGTGCCGGCTGGCGCCATGATGCGCGTATTGATCGACAACCACAAGATGACGCTGGGCAGCTTCAGGTTCGATCTCTCCGCTCCCACCTTCTGGACCCTTTGCATTTACGGGCTGTTCTTCTACCTCCAGAAGTACACAGCCGACCAAACCGTAGTGCAGCGCTATCTTGCCGCGCGCAGCGACAAGCAGGCGCTCAGGGGCATCGGCATGGGCGCAGCCCTTTGTTTGCCGGCATGGATTGCCTTCATGTTCATCGGCAGTTTGCTGTGGGCCTTTTACCATCTCTCCGGTGAAACTCTGCCAGCTTCCATCACCAAGCCGGATCAGGTGTTCCCGCATTTCATGGTGACGCACATGCCCCTCGGACTCGCCGGACTCTTCCTGGCTGCTCTGTTCGGTGCCGCCATGTCGATGCTCGCGTCTGACCTCAACTGCCTCGCCGTTATCATCACGGAAGACTTCTACGGCCAGTTCTTCCCGCGCCACACCGACCGGCAAAAGCTTCGCGTCGGCAAAATGTCCATCGGCGTTTGCGGCCTGCTTGCCATCACCGTCGCACTCCGGCTCGCAACCACAAGCGGCAGCGCCCTTGCCCTCTACTACACCATCACTGCGATCGTTGCCGGCGGCCTCGCCGGACTATTCTTGCTTGCCTTCCTCAGCAAAAAAGCAGGAAGAGCCGCTGCGCTCGTAGGCATCGGCGTCAATCTATGCTTCACCACCTGGGCCACTTTGACCATGAGCGGTGGTCACACAGTAAACCTCCACCGCTGGAATTATCAGTGGCATGAGTTCACCATCGGCGGGGTTGGCAATCTCTTGTTGCTTCTCGCCGGTTTAGTTACTGCGCAATTCATACCTGTGAAGGCCTCCGGGCCTTCGCACCTTACCCTGTGGGCTTGGTTGACCATGCGCCGCGAGAGCCGGCAGGCAACAGTTCACGTAGGAGAACCTGGATGAATCGTTTACAGAAAGCATTAGCTCAAAACAATGGCAAGACGCTGCTTGGCGCCGCGGTTTACTTCTACGACCCGATCTTCCTCGAAATCTGCGCGCACCTTGGTTACCAGGTCATCTGGATTGAAATGGAACATGCCCCCATTACTTTTGCCGAGGCCGCGGACCTCTGTCGCATGGCCAGTGGCAGTGGAATGCTGACCATGATCCGCATTCCTGATACCCGCCGCGAAAGCGTCTTGAAAGCCGCCGAGTGCGGCCCCGACATCATTGATGTGCCCATGGTCGAGCAGCCCGAGCAATTACACGATCTGCGCCAGTACGCGCGCTTTGCGCCGCAGGGAGAGCGCGGCTACTTCAGCGTCTCGCGCGCCGTCAACTACGGCATCGTAGAATCCGTCGCCAACGAACAGCAACAACTCAACAACGAACTCTGTCTTCTCGCGCAGATTGAGACGGCCGCGGCGTTGGAGAGGCTCGACGAACTGGCCTCGGTTCCGGACGTCAACTTGTTCATCGGCCCGGCCGACCTGGCAGCCAGTCTCGGACACCCAGGCAAAACAAACCATCCCGAAGTTCAGGCGGCGTGTACTCGTATCGTCTCTGCCGCGCGCAAACACGGCAAACTGGTCGCCACGGCCTGCGCGCAATCGGATTACCCATTCTGGATTGACGCCGGCGTCGATCTTCTCTTCTGCACCAACGATATTACCTGCCTCAAGATGGCCGCGTTGGATTCGCTCCGCTCCGCCCGCCAATTGCTGAATGAGCAGCCCGCTCGATCCTCGCTAGCTGAGGTTGCGCAATGAACACCATCTCTCCGATGCAACTTCCCCGGCTGACCATCGGTAGCGGATGCCGCGTTGAGTGCACGCAGTTCTTGCTGGACCGCGGCATCCAGCGCGCGTTCCTCATCGCCCCGCCTTTCGCGAAGGATAGCGCTACGGCCTTGTTGAAAGGGATTCCGCACTCAAAAATCGAAAGCAGTATCGAGAACGAACCTACTGTTTCAGGGTTCAAGCGGATTCTCGCCAAAGCGCGCGAGTTCAACCCCGATGCTGTGATTGGATTCGGTGGAGGCAGCGCGCTCGATGTTGCCAAACTGGTGGCCGCTCTTCTCGATGGCAGCCAGCAGATCCATGACGTCTTTGGCATCGGGCTGCTCAAAGGCAGAAGCCCACTGCTTGTCTGCATTCCCACCACCGCCGGCACTGGCAGTGAGGTCTCTCCGAACGCCATTCTGCTTGACGAATCCGACAACATGAAGAAAGGCGTCGTCAGTCCCTGGCTCGTGCCAGACGCAGCCATCGTCGATGCGGAGCTGACGCTCAGCGTTCCTCCCGCAGTCACCGCCGCCACCGGTCTCGACGCACTCACGCACTGTATTGAGGCCTACACCAATCGCTTCTCTCATCCGGTGGTCGACGTATGGGCTCTCGAAGGTTGCCGCCTCATTGCCGGCGCCTTGGTCGAGGCAGTCCAGAAGCCTTCGAGTTTGTCAGCACGAGAGAAGATGGCTCTCGGCAGCCTTTACGGTGGCCTCTGTCTGGGCCCCGTCAATACTGCCGCGGTGCATGCGCTCTCCTATCCGCTCGGCGGCTGGTTTCATATTCCGCACGGACATGCCAACGCGATTCTGTTGCCCCACGTCATGCGGTTCAATACGCCGTCAGCTCCACATCGCTATGCCGCTGTGGCCCTTGCCTTGGGCGCGAAACCGGAATCCTCCGATCAAGCCACCGCTCTCAGCGGCATTCGCCTTCTGTGGACCCTCATCCACGCCACGGGCTTGGAAATGCGCCTCTCCGCCCTCGGCATTAACGAAAGTGAAATTCCGCGCTTGGCTGCCGCAGGCTTGGGTGTCACACGCCTGATGAAGAACAATCCCCGAAGCATGTCCCAGCAGGAAGCTGAAGCAATCTATCGAGCCGCAATCGCTGCCAGCGAGAACTAAACTGCGTGCGGTTTTCTCAGGCATAGATTTCCTCCGGAGTTGTTGCACCTTCAGCCTTGTGCCCGCATCCTAATTAGTGGGACACTAGCTCTCTGGCCGCTTGTTGTTGTACCAACTGCGGGTGCCCCAGGTCCGGGGTCCCCAAGGACAGGTTTTTATCCTTGGGGTGGAGATCCCGATTTTGGGACCTGGGATCGCATGAACCAAAGGTACGAAATCACACAGTCAAAGACACTGGAGCCGAAAATACCGATGTACGGGAGTCCCCTTCCCAGGAGGAAACATGCCGCAGAATCTTCTAGAACAGTTGCGCAAGTTCACCGTCGTCGTTGCTGACACCGGCGACATTGAGGCGATGGAGAAGTTTCGGCCGCAGGATGCGACCACCAACCCCTCGCTGATTACGGCCGCGGCGCAGATGCCGCAGTACCAGCCGATTGTGGACGGCGTACTCGTCGATGCCCGCAAGGAACTGGGCGACGGTGCGAGCGACCAGGCGGTGGCGAATCTTGCGTTCCAGCGGCTGGCCATTGCGTTCGGAAAAAAGATTCTCGCGATCGTCCCTGGCCGTGTTTCCACCGAAGTGGACGCGCGCTTGTCCTACGACACTGAGGCCACCATCAAGCAGGCGCGCAGCATCATCGCGCAGTACGACGCGGCGGGCATCGGGCGCGATCGCATCCTGGTGAAGATTGCCTCGACCTGGGAAGGCATCCGCGCAGCGGAGGTGCTGGAGAAGGAAGGCATTCACTGCAACCTCACGCTGCTGTTCGGCTTGCACCAGGCCATTGCGGCGGCCGACGCGGGCGTTACGCTGGTGTCGCCCTTTGTGGGCCGCATTCTGGACTGGTACAAGAAGGACACCGGCAAGGATTTTCACGGTGCCGACGATCCCGGCGTACAGTCTGTGACCAAGGTCTACGACTACTACAAGAAGTTCGGCTACAAGACGCTGGTGATGGGCGCGAGCTTCCGCAATATCGGCGAGATTACCGAGCTGGCGGGCAGCGACTTGCTGACCATATCGCCGCAACTGCTGGCGGAGCTCGAATCGACCCAAGCCGACTTGCCGCGCAAGCTCGACCCGCAAACAGCGCAGAAATTTCCGATTGAGAAGATTGTTGTCGACAAGGCCACCTTCGACCGGCTTCATGCCGCCGATCGCATGGCGACCGACAAGCTGAAGGAAGGGATCGAAGGCTTCTCGGCGGCGCTGGTGAAGCTGGAGACGCTGCTGGCCGGCCGCTTGGCGGCTCTGGAATCGCGCACGGCTGCGGCGGTGTAATTCCAATCTTGAATTTGTAATGCAACGAGGGCGGCCAGCGATGGTCGCCCTCGTTTCGTTAGCGACATTCGCAATCAAGCCGCCACTCTGCCAACAAACTTGGCTCCCGGCGCACAGAGAGCGATAAATTTTCTGTACTATCTGTGTTACAGCAAAGAGAACGGCTAGTCCAAGTGCTACATCAACATCAATGGGCAAGGCCGGCTTCTTTCCCATCTCCGATCGATGAGGAGCCGCCGCTGCCTCGCAGCAGAACGAATGCTCGAATGCAATCGACGGGAGGCGTGTATGCAGGCTCAGACTCATCCACTCGAACCCTTCTTTCAGCAGGCGGTTCGCAACAGCTATGAGGGCAAGCTGGGATTGAACGATCCCGATGTGACAGCCTACGTAGCCCGGCTGCTGTGCGAGTTTTCAGCGGCGGACAATCTCTACAATATGCGCGACGAGATGGGACGGCCCATTGAAGAGCTGACGGAGATGGTGCGGGCCGCGGATCCCGTGCATGGCCCTGCGCCTTCGTTCGATGCGGAACGCGCGCTGCGCAAACACATCGGCGATTATGCTCTGTTTGTGGCCGGAATGTATCCGGAGGCGATGGGATCGAGTCGCAGATTGCGGCATCACCAGCCGAGCCTTGGCGAGCTGATTCAGACGGGCAAGGAGAGTTACTACATCGTAAGCCAGTTCAACCTGTTCGAGTATGAGCAGGAAGCGCCTTTGTTCGCGCGGCTCTCGGACCGCTTTGAGCGCCACATCCTGGGGCTGACGCTGGTGCGCGAGGAACTGGGACTGCGCCAGCCGTTAATGCTGCCGCCGCAGGTGAACTGAGGGTCCGAGCGAACGCTTCGGACCCTCGGATTCTGCTCCTACTCCGACCAGACGCCCAGCACGTTGCCAGCGCCGTCGGAGAAGTGGAAACGGCGGCCGCCTGGGAACTCGAAGGTGGGCACAACGATCGTGCCGCCTGCAGCGACCACTGCGGCTTCCGTAGCTTTCAGGTCGGCTGAGTAGAGAATGACGAGTGGCGCGGATTTGGCCTGGACTTCGCGCGGATCGACTTTGCTGAAAGCACCGTCGATGCCGGCGCCGGCGATGCCGATGTAGTCCGGACCCCAATCCTGAAAACTCCAACCGAAAACGGCGGCATAGAACTGCTTGGTGTGCGCGATGTCGGTGGTGCTGAATTCGATGTACGTGATTCTGTTGTGCAGTGCGGGATTGCTCATGACAGGTCTCCTATCAGCCCGTGGCAAAAGTCGAGTTTTGAAAGGGCACGGCTTCAGCCGTGCCGTAAGTGAAAGGAAGTGCCCGGCTGGACAAAAAACGATGGCCTTTACAGGCTGCGGAAAAACTCATATTTGGAGCAAATCCTCAAGGCTTTGTAACAGGGCACGACTTTAGTCGGGCCGCAAATGCCGCAAAATCAACGTGGGCTTCAGCCCCTGCAAAACTCGTCTTCGCCCAAAAATCAAAATCAACCCTTTTTTCGCAGCCTGTTTAGCCCCGACGGATGGTTTTAGTCCGTTTGGACTTTCACCACGGGCTCCTATGCGTTTTGCTGCGTGGAGTAGTGGGCTAGGACAGAACAAACCCGATAGGTACGGGGACAGGTTAGCAGAATTTCGCTCGGGACGCGGGGGAATCTTTATGTGCGTCAGCGGCCAAGTTGCAAGGCGAAACCGCCAGTGATGGAGCGGCTCGGCATCGCGACGCCGGTGATCTCCTGGTAGCCGGTGTTGGAGAGATTGCTGAGTCGGAGGAAGGGGCGAATTCTGCCAGAGTCGTGCGTCAAGGCCGTATTCCAGACGGGGTACACGGTTTGCTGGTAGCGCTGCGCGAGCTGCACGGAGTTGCTGATCGCGAAGACGCGCCCAAGTGCGACCGTCCATGCGGCGTGAATGTTCTGGACCGGGTAGTTGAAGATGTATTCAGACTGAAGGCCGTTGAGTGCGCCCTGCGCGCCATGCAGTCCGGTCCAGGATATGCGCACAGATTGCGCGCGCGTGGGATTCCAGGTGAAGGTGGATTCGACGCCCACGAAGCGGAGCCCGCTCAGATTGACGGCCTGCCATTTTTGCGTTGCGTTGGCGCGTACATAGTCGATGGCGTCGTGCTGGCGAGAGTAAAAGCCGGTGACGGAGAGCGAGACGCGCGTCGAGGGTGTCCAGTCCGCGCCGCCATCGCCCGACCAGGCCGACTCCGGCTTGAGTCTGGGATTGCCGATGGTCGTGGGATCGGAGTAATAGAGGTCGGTGTAAGTAGGAATCCTGAAGCCGTAGCCGCTGCTGGCGCGCAGCTTGAGCTGATCCGTCACGCGCAGGCTGCCGGAGAGCTGCGGGGCGAATGCGGCCTGTGCGCCGCCGGAGAAAATTTCTTCGCGGGCGCCTGCGGAAAGGCTCCAACGCTTCTTTGCCGGGCGTAGATCGATATCGACATAACCCGCGCCGCGATTGCGGGCGTGCAGTCCCAGGTTGTTCGAGTGGATACTGTCGCCGTCGGCTTCAAGGCCGATGAGCAGCAGCGATGGGGTTGCCAGAGGAATCGTGTGCCGCGCGGACGCCTGCCAGGAGCTGTCGATGTGGTTGTTCTCGTAGACAGAGGGAACGTTGCGCAGAAGGACGAATTCGTCGGTATGGCGGCGATACCCGAAGGCGGCAACGGTGCGGCTGCCCAACTCCTGGCGCGCGGAGGCGAACCAGCCCTTGGTGCGCTCCCATGAGTTGTAGGGGCCGTAAAATTGGTCGGCGCCATAGGCGCGATCGCTTGCGGCAAAGAGCAGATCGGTAATCCCCAGGCGCGAGCCCAGCCAGTTTTCTGTGGACGCGTCTTCGTTGCGGTAGTCTCGGTCAGCCGCGAATCCCTCAGAGAAGTTGCGGCTGGCGGTTGCGCGTCCGCTCCAGCGGCCCCGGGTTGCGCCGGCCAGCAGAGACTCTTCGTTCGATTGGAAGCTGCCTTCAGCGGCGCGGAGCAGCAGCGAAGCATGATCGGGCGCGGCGGTGATGAAGTCGACTACGCCCGAGAGCGCATCGACGCCGTGCAGCGTGGACCCTGCGCCTTCGAGAATCTGGATCGAGTCCATGGCTTCGAGCGGAACGGGCAGGTCGAGATTGTGGTGCGCGGCCTGGCTGTCGTTAATGCGAAATCCGTTAAGCAGGACCAGCGTCTGTTCAAAGCTTCCCCCGCGCAGAACGATGTCGGATTGCGCGCCCCCCGCGCCGCGCTGCTCGATAAAGACGGAAGAGTCCTGCCGTAGAAAATCGATGGGAGTTTCAGCGGCCAGCGTTTTGCCTCGCAGGGGCAGCACTACAACCGAACGCGGCGACTCCGCCAGCGGTACGGGCGCAGCGGAACCAAGAACCACCATGGTTTCAGAACGAGTGGGAATCGTGGTGGAGGCCGGAGTTGAGGAGCTTTGGGCCGGAGATGATTGAAGGCAGGCTGCCAAGCAGAGGAACGCCGCGGTACGAGCAATTCTAGAAAAAGGCATAGGATGTCTTTACATCTTCGGCGCTAAAAGATTGCCTTTCAAGGAAGATTTGATATTGTCTTGAATAGTTGAGGCGGTAAACCATTAGAATGATGCCATGCGCATCGATGCATTTCTTCGTGAAAGTCCCATGTTTGCCGTGAACCGGGCGGCGCGCCGGTTTGAGTCGCTGACCGCGCAGGTTCTTGCGGCCGACGACCTTGGATTTCTGGAGGGGCTGGTGCTGGCCGCCATGTTTTTTGAGGCGCCGCGGCCCATCAAGCCGTCGCAACTGGCGGAGACCTTTGGAACCACGCGTGGCAATGTGAGCCACTGCGTTTCCTCCCTCGAGGCCAGGGGCCTGCTGCAACGCAAGATCGACCCAGAAGACGCGCGTGCCTATCTGCTCACCTTGAAGCCACCAGGGAAGCGCTGCGCGCTGCGCGTGATTGCCGCGTTTGACAAGCTGCAGAAGGAGTTTGAAGAGGGGATTGGAAAGACGGCGCTGAGCGAGATGCTCAAGGCGATTCGGAAACTGGAGGCGCTGTCGGGGGCGCGGTGAAGTCTGGCTGTTTCACTCTTGATGAATGTAGCCGATCGAAGGTCATCCTATCCCGCCCTTTCCGCATAAAAAAGCGGAAAGGATGGAGCACGGAGCCTCTAATCAGAACACAAATTGCAGTGGCCCTCTACAGAATGTACCGCGACAAATCCTGATCCTTCACGACAGAGGCGACCATCTGTTTTACGTAGGCGTCGTCGATCAGGAAAACCTTCTCGGGACCGGAGGCGGTTATGCGTTCCTGATAGGGAAGTGGCGTGCTCGACTCGCTCTTGATCGCCTCGGCGAGCGTCGCAGCAGCCTCTTCATTGGGAGCCTTGCGCGCTACATCGGGAGCCAGGAAGCTGACGTCTTCCAGCACGCGCTCCATGATGGTGTGCAGGCGGCGCGCACCAATGTTTTCCGTCTGCTCGTTTACCTTGAACGCAAACTCGGCCATCTCGCGCAAAGCTTCAGGCGCGAACTCCAGCCGCACGCCTTCAGTCTCCAACAGCGCGGAGTATTGCTTGGTAAGCGAGGCCTTGGGCTCGGTAAGAATGCGCAGAAAATCGTCGACCGTGAGCGATTGCAGCTCGACGCGAATCGGAAAACGTCCCTGCAACTCCGGAATCAGATCGCTGGGCTTCGACACGTGGAATGCGCCGGCGGCGATGAACAGAATGTGGTCCGTGCGCACCATGCCGTAGCGTGTATTGACAGTGGTTCCTTCCACGATGGGCAGGATGTCGCGCTGCACGCCTTCGCGCGAGACGTCGGGTCCGTGCGAGCCTTCGCGTCCTGCGATCTTGTCGATCTCATCGAGGAAGATGATGCCGTTGGACTCGACCCGCTCAACAGCGGCGCGGTTCACCGAATCCATATCGATCAGGCGGCCTTCTTCTTCCTGCACCAGGTAGTCGAATGCGTCGCCAACCTTCATCTTGCGCTTTTTCGAGCTGCCGCCGAAGATGTTCGGCAGCATGTCCTTGAGGTTCATCTCCATGTCCTCAAGGTTCTGGTTGCTGATAATGCCAAACTGCGGCGTACCGCGGTCGCGCACGTCGAGTTCAACCATGCGCTCGTCGAGCTTGCCTTCGCGGAACTGCGCGCGGAGTTTTTCGCGGGAGCGCTGATAGCTGTCGGAGCCGGGCAAGCTGAGCTGGCCTTCCTGGGCGGGCGGTGCGGCGGGCGGAGGCGGCAGCAGCACGTCCAGCAGGCGCTCCTCGGCGTTCATCTCGGCGCGGTCTTC
>CAYQOQ010000090.1:0-19605 GCA_964419175.1 uncultured Occallatibacter sp.
CGGCCTGTAAGTTGTTGAAAGTACGTTTAATAGGGGCTATGGCATGGAAGAGGTCATCGGTTCGATCCCGATCAGGTCCACCAATTTCTCTCCCGCAATTCCCCCTTACAGTGGTTTCGATTCTGCGCTTTACAGAAACGTAGACGCCAAGGGTTATTTTCCTCAAGAAAATGCCACCTCGCATGATCTCCAAATGGCAGCACTTGAATCGAAACCGCTCTAACTTGCTGTCTTTGTTCTATCCGCTCCACTTGGATTGTGCAATGTACTGCCAAACTGGAACTCTGTTTCTTATCAAGGAACGGCTTCCCGGGTCCCCAAGGACAGGTCTTCGTCCATGGGGTGGAGAAAACCTGCCCTCAGCACACTCGAAGCCTGCCAATCCCCCTCGCCATCTCTTGCCCCAATTCCAATTCACGCAGCCACCAGTTCCCGCCCACAAGCATATCGGTACTAATACTAATCAGAATTCGAAGAGTCCACCGCCCCCAAGCAAACTGTCAGTACCGACCCGGAACCAAGATCCGCATCCATCCCGCTCCAAATACGTGCAATCATTGAAGTCAACGTGCCAGCCGAATACACCGTCGTCCAATATATCGCCGATCTTCGGGCCATCCGCTCCACGGGCTCAGCAACCGCCGAAACCTCCTTCTACCCTCCCCTCGACCGTCTTTTCAATGCCGTCGGCCAAACCCTCAAGCCCGCAATCCTGTTTTCCACCCAACTCCGCAACAGCGGAGCGGGCCTACCCGACGGTGGGTTCTTTCCCCAGCCCAAACGCCAACGCCGCAGCGCCGAACCAGAACTGCTCCAGAACCCCGAGCGTGGCGTCGTAGAAATCAAGCCAGCCGACTACAACATCGATGCGCTCGCCTCCGAGCCGCAAATCCTCGGCTATCTCCGCCAATACGGGCTCGTCCTCATTACCAACCTGCGCCAGTTCCGGCTTCTCGAACTCAGCCCTTCCGATACAGTCAGAGTCTTGGAAAGCTACACGTTGGCAGTCACGGCTGCGGATCTCTGGTCCACACCACTCACAACCTTCGCCAAACACAAGGACCTGCTCCTAGACTTTCTCGCTCGCGTCATGCTCTACCGCGCACCGCTCGTCCAGCCAAAGGAGGTAGCCTGGCTCCTCGCGTCCTACGCGCGCGAAGCCCGTGCACGCGCTGAAAACCATCCCCTCGCCAGCTTCGATGCCGTCAAAAAGGCCCTCCAGGAATCGCTCGGCATCCGGTTTGAAGGCGAAAAAGGCGAGCACTTCTTCCGTTCTACTCTCGTCCAAACCCTCTTTTACGGCATCTTCTCCGCCTGGGTGCTCTGGCGTCGCTCTCCTGAAGGCCGCACGTCTGGCGCGCGCTTCGATTGGCGCCTCGCCGCCTACTATCTCCGTGTTCCCGTCCTTCGCAAGCTTTTCGGCGAGGTCTCCGAACCCGGGGCGCTCAACTCCATCCAACTCCAGGAGGTACTTAACCTCGCCGGAGAAGCCCTCAACCGCGTCCAGCCAACCTTCTTCGATACCTTCCGCGAAGACGAGGCCGTTGCCTACTTCTACGAGCCCTTTCTTGAAGCCTTCGATCCCCAACTCCGCAAGGACCTCGGCGTCTGGTACACGCCCAAGCCGATCGTCGAATACATGGTCGAGCGTGTCGATCGTCTTCTCCGTACCCAGCTCAATCAACCCCTCGGCCTCGCCAGTCCCGCCGTCCGCATCCTCGACCCCTGCTGTGGCACCGGAGCCTATCTCACCGCCGTCCTCCATCGCATCCATCGGACATTGCTTGAAGAGGCTGGCGACGACACCGCCCTCGTCTCCAGCACTCTCCGCACCGCTGCGCTCACTCGCGTCTTCGGCTTTGAAATCATGCCCGCCCCCTTCGTCATCGCCCACCTCCAGATCGCATCCCTGCTGGAGAACGCGCGCGCTCCCCTCACCGACCAGCACCGCGCTGGAGTCTACCTCACAAACTCTCTCACCGGCTGGGTTCCCGAGCGCCATCCCCAGTCCGTCATCTTCGAGGAGTTCCGGCGTGAGCGCGAAGATTCCGAACAAATCAAGCAACAGGACACCATCCTCGTCATCCTCGGCAATCCGCCCTACAACGGCTATGCTGGCATAGCTACCATCGAAGAAGAGCGCGACCTCACCACCGCCTACCGCGAGCAAATTCCCGGCCTGCCCGCCCCACAAGGCCAGGGCCTCAACGATCTCTATGTCCGCTTCTTCCGCATCGCCGAGCGTCGAATCGTCGGCGATGCAAACGTCCACGGCAATGAGGGCGGCTGCGGCATCGTCTGCCTCATTTCAAACAACGCATGGCTCGACGGACTTTCCCATGTCTCCATGCGCAAGCGGTACATCGATACCTTCCAGTCCATCTACATCGACAACCTGAATGGCGACAAATACCGCACCGGAAAAACAACACCCGAGGGCCTGCCCGACCCCAGCGCCTTCTCCACTCCGCAGAACCGCGAAGGCATCCAGATCGGCACCGCCATCGCCACCCTCGTCCGAACCTCGGCAATGTGGCCCGCAGATCACGGAATGGTAGGTCAGGGCTTCAGCCCTGACAGACTGCCAGAAAATGGAGCCGGGGCTTTAGCCCCTGAGGGACGCTCCTTGCCAGAATCGCCAACGCCCCAAATCCATCTCCGCGATCTCTGGGGTTCCGGCAAACTCGCCCAACTTCAACGCGAAAGCCGCAACGAGGCCGAGCCAACCTATACCGTCCTCACGCCCGCGCCAGCCCTCGGCAACCCTCTTGCGCAGCGAGTTTTTTCCATCGATTACACCTCGTGGCCACGACTGACCGAATTGTTCCCGAAATCCTTTCCCGGCATCAAGACGAGCCGCGACCCGTTGGTAGTCGATATTGATCGCGACAAGCTCGTAGAACGTGTTTGTGCATATTTGGACGAGGAGAACTCTGACGACGAGATCGCCTCACTTTCACCTATCGCAATGACGAACGCAACACGATTCGATGCAAGACAGACGCGCACAAGGCTAACAAGAGAAAGAAAGAGCGACCTCCTTGTAGCGCAGGAAAACAAACCAGAGGCATCGATTGAACAACTAAAGCACGATCTGACGCTTTCCAAAACGAAGCCATACCTATACCGGCCATTTGACCAAAGGTGGATCTACGCCGAGCCGTACACGAAACTCTTGGACGAGAAGCGAGAGGATTATCAAGCAGCCCACTTTGGAGCCATTTCGATTATCTCCGCGCAAAGCAACAGAAAGGCATTTGACCCCCCTTGCGTTACGAAGAGACTCGCTAGCCTTCACGTCGTCGAAAAGGGATCAAGTGTCTTCCCGTCGGCGTTCTTGGTCGAAAGGCTACCTGGCATGAAGGAAATGCTGGAAAACGCTTCCGACCGAGCACTGAGAAGTTGCGAAGGGACCGCCGAACCAGAAGAACTCTTCTCCCACTCGCTCGCCACCATGCATACCCCGGCCTATCGGACCGAAAATGCCGGAGCCCTGCTAGGCGACTGGCCCCGCATCCCACTCCCCGCCACAGCCGATCTGCTGACCAACTCCGCAAGCCTCGGCCGTCGCCTCGCTGAACTCCTCGACGCCGAGTCCGGCATCAACCTCGCCGCCGAGTGGTCCTTCCTTGCCGCCCTCAAACTCCCGCTCGACCCCAACCTCGACGAAGTCCTCAAGCTCTCCGCCGGATGGGGCCACAAGGGCCAGGGCAGCACCGTCATGCCCGGCCGCGGCCTCGCACCCGAACGCCCATGGACCGAAGCCGAGCGCGAAAAACTTACCGCTCTCGCCGCTGCCCAATCCCTCACTCTGGAAGACGTACTCAACCTCCTCGGAGAAACCTGTGTCGACGTCCATCTCAACGGCGACGCCCACTGGTCCGCTGTGCCCATCCAAGTCTGGAATTACACCCTCGGCGGATACCAGGTCCTCAAGAAGTGGCTCAGCTACCGCGAGTTCACTGCGGAACCCACCTCACCCCTCCTGCACCGCGCCCTTCGCCCCGAAGAAGCCGCATACTTCGCGCAGGTCGTCCGCCGCATTGCCGCCATTCTCCTCCTCGGTCCCGCTCTCGACGCCAGCTACCGCGCCATCCTTCCCACCGCCACCGGACTACCCGCAGCAGCAAATCGCTGACTCTGGCCGCCCATTGCCGAAAATTACCCCCAACGAGCGCACAATCAATACATGGGAACTTCCATCCAAATCTCTCCGGCCGGGCCATCAAGCGTGAACCCCACACGGCAGGTTTTTCTATTCCCTATTCCCTATTCCCTGCCCCCTACCCCCCTCCCCCCTTTTTCCTGTGAAACTGTGACATCTCAGGCAACAAGCAGAAAATAAACCGCTTACACCCCAAAGCCCCATTACCATCTAGTCAATAGCCCCTGTCCGGCTACAAGACCTAACAAACACAAACAAAAAGACTTGCAGGCAAAGAAGCCCCTAAGGCCAACGCCGGATTTTGCAGGATTTTGCCACAAAAAATGAACCTCATTGCCCTCAAACTGCCCGCAAACCCCATTTCGCGCGCATGTTGCAGGGTGGGGTGCGCGCCGTCAGCGCCCGCGCGGCGTGGCACGCGATGTGTGGTACATTTGCGCCATGATCTTGAAGCACTTGGCAGTTTTCGCAATGCTGCTGGCCATCCCGCAAACCCAGTTACCTGCCGGCGCGCAGACCGCAAATCATCCCGCTTCCGCTCAGCCCTCAGCAACGAGCCCCGCAGCAAGCCCAGCCGTCAGACCCGATTGTCCAAACGGCCCCTGCGACTACCAGACGCCGCGCATCACCATCGCCACTCCGGCTCCCGCGCCCGCGCCCTGGCCGCTCCAGGACCGTATCCTCTGGGCAGCCAATATCCTGCTGGCCCTCTTGGCCTATGCCGGAATCATGATGGCCGTCTCCACTCTGAAAAAAATCGAACGCCAGACCAAATACGGCGAAATCGCCGCGACTGCCGCGGCTGACAGCGCCCAGGCCGCTTTGCTCCATGCCCAGGCAATCCTCCATGCCGAAAGACCCTGGGTCCTCGTCACCGTCACTCCGTCCCCTTCCATCGAGAACGGATTCAACATAGTCGCCACCAACCGCGGGCGCAGTCCCGCCCGCGTCGTTGCGATGGCGGATGAGACGAAGATTACTGTCAATGAAGCGCACTTGCCCGGTATTCCCGAATTCAGACCGGAAGATCCGGAGATGCCCTCCGTCTCCCTGATTTTGCTCCCAGGCGAATCCAATACCATCAAGTCCTTCTGCCGGGACGATGTGAAGGGGCTCTGCGAGTCGGGTGAAAAGCTGCAGCGGATCGAAAACTGGGAGGAACGGATATTCCTCTATGGCAAGGTTGTTTACAAGGACCTGATGGCCCCGCCCGACGACCAGTCGCATCAAACCGGCTGGTGTTGCCGTTACATTCACGGTCGGCAAAAAAGCGGGCTGGTGATGGCTGGCACGCAGGAATACAATCTGCACACTTAAAGCGGCGGCTGTTCAGATCAGATTTATCGGCGCCTGCCACAACCGAAGTTGCGCACCTGTGCTAGGCGGTCTGTTGAGACCGCGCTTCAGGCCGTCGCCGTCTCCCTGAGATTCTGTTCGAGAGGCTGGTCTGGTTCGGCAAGCCTGATCAGGCGATGCAGATAAGCCCTGGAAATGCAAAGGCTGCGGGCAGCAAGCGTCTTGTTGCCATTGTTCTCGCGAACCGCTGAGATCGCAAGTTTCACTTTATAGTCGTGAATCTTGCGTTCGAACGAACCAGCGGGCTGATAATCGGCGATATCGACGACATCTTCAAAGCCGTTTGTTTCTTCGTCTGGAGTTCTCAGGGGCAGATCTGCCGCGCGCACTATTCGACCGGGAGCAAGGATGATCGTCCGCTGCATAACGTTTTCCAGCTCGCGCACATTGCCGGGCCAAGCGTAACTCTGGAGCATCTCCAGAGCTTCGGGTTCAATCCCGTCCATCGGCTTCTGAAATATCCCGGCATACTTGTGCAGAAAATACTTCGCAATCGCGGGGATGTCTTCCGGGTGTTCCTGTAGCTGCGGGGACTCGATCCGCATGACATTAATACGATAGAAGAGATCCTGCCGAAACTTGCCTTCAGCAACCAATTGCGCAAGATCGCGATGGGTGGCGAAGATCAGCCGCGCCCGCAAGGAAATCAGGCGGTTACTGCCCAGGCGGTTGAATTCCATTTGCTGCAAGACGCGCAGGAGCTTGACCTGCGTAAACAGGCTCAGGTCTCCGATTTCGTCCAGGAAGAGCGTACCATCGGCGGCCTGCTCGAAGTAGCCCTCGCGCGCGCCGACCGTACCCGTGAATGCGCCCTTTTCATGTCCGAACAACTCAGCTTCGATCAGTGTTTCAGGAATGGCGCCGCAGGATACAGCAACAAACGGCCGATTGGAGCGGGAGCCGAGATTATGGATAGCGCGGGCAATCAATTCCTTGCCTGTTCCACTATCGCCGGTCACCAAAACCGAAGCGTTGAGATTGGCCACGCTACGCACCAATTGGTATACGCGCTTCATTTGCGGGCTGGACCCGATGAGCCGGTCGCAACTGACCGGCTCATCAAGCCGCTGCTGCACGGTCTGGAGCTGCTGCTTGAGCGAGGAGTTCTCACAAGCCCTGCTGAGCATGGTCTTGAGATCGCGGATGGAGGGAGGACGTCGGCAGTAGCCAAAGGCTCCGTTGCGCACCAGCTCGAATGCCGTCGAACGAAGACCATCGTCTGCCATCACAACCGACGGGACATTCGATGCAATCAATTGCCGGGAGAATTCAATGCGCTCTTGCATGGAGTCACGATTCGAATTCAAATCCAGAATCATGACATCGCATTCATGGCCTAACGCAAGGCTTTCCACCTCGTGCGCATCCGACCCCTGGAGTACCAGAAAGTCTTTACCAAGGGCAGAAGAAAGAAGAGGACGCAAAGTGCGGTCTTCTGAATACAAACCAATCCTGATCATGATAGCGCGAACTCTCTCTCGCTTTTTATCGACACACCATCCCGGTTAAGTTCCGGTTGAAAAAGTGTTGTATGTATATGATCGGCAGTACCACCGCCGATGCCAATGGCTGTTTCGTGCTAGGTCAGTGCGACGTTAGTAACAGATTTCGCCATGTGTATTGGCAAAGGAGTCGAGACCACATCATCCGGTGCCCAAGAATGCTCTAAGGATTTTATGTTCAATGAGTTATCGGAAAACTAGCGGGCGAAATGACCCGTTGAGCGTCTTTGTGGCGCAACATGAGCCATTTTGACCATAAGTTATTTATTTTCCAGCATGTTGTTGGCGATTCTAAGCGGACAGACGAGGTCAATTGGCAGAGAGTGGATGTTCCAGCTTCCCGACGCCGTTTCAGTTTGCGGAACGATGCGTCTACGACTTTCGTGTCATAAGAGATTCATGCAAGTAACGCGCGACTGATTACTTTGTGCTCTGGATGCGGGAAAGTGGACATTTCAGAGGAGATAGGGGACACAGGAGCAATGCAAAGCCAAATGTGTAAACGATCTGCTTCACCAAATGGGCATGCCCGTAAACTACCGTGTACACCGTCGAGATGCCGGCGCTATTAACTAAATGAATTTAAAGCACTTCTTATTAAAACGATTTGGTCGGGCAATTGCTTTGAAGCAGGTGTCCCTTAAATTCAAGGGGAAAGGAGTATCCAGGATGCACTCATTCGCATGGTGGCCAACTGTCGTTGTTCTCGGCATAGCGACCTTTACGGATCTGCGCAGCCGGCGTATTCCGAATTGGCTGGTGATTCCTTTTCTCGCCGCAGGTTTTGCGGTCTCCGGCTGGTTGCAGGGCTGGCATGGTATCGCTCAGAGCCTTGAAGGCGCAGCGCTCGCCCTGTTGATCTACGGGTTTCTTTTCTGGATGGGGGGAATGGGCGCGGGGGACGTGAAGCTGTGCGTCGCGATTGGTGCCTGGATCGGCCCGAGCCAGTTGTTTCTTGCGCTGGTCGTTACGGGCATGGCGGGAGGGATCATGGTTTTGTGCTGGGCGGCTTTTGGAGGGTTCCTGAAAGAGCTCTTCACGGGCGCCGGCAATCTTGCCTTTGGATGGAAACAGCGCGGCGGACTGCGCGATCCGGAATTAGTCCTGAGTAATCCTCTGCGGCGCAAGATGCCCTACGCGCCAGCTATCGCCATCGGTACTTTGATTTCGTTTTTTGCTCGCTGAGAAAAGGGTTAAACGTTATGTCGACATTGCGGACGAACTATCAATTCCCGACGGACGAGCAAGCAAAGTTGCGCACGGCAATGAGCGGTGAATCAATGAGTGTGAGTTCTTCCCCATATCTGGTATCCCAGCGTTCCGAATCTCTCGGCGTCGACAATCTGTCGATTGTTCTCATCGGCCCCGATGAGAAGCATCGCGACGCTGTGGCCCTTGCGCTAGCCCGATGCGCGGGCAGCGAGGTTCACTCGTTTTCGTCCTATCCTCCCAGCCTCGGCGATGTGCCCAGGCTGCTGGAGCAGAACCACGACGTAATCATCATCGATCTTGACAGTGATCCCGAGTATGCTCTCGACCTCGTGGAGAGCGTTGGCGCGAACGGTTCGGTGACTGTGATGGTTTATTCGGTGAAGGCAGATCCCGATCTGTTGGTGCGTTGCATGCGCGCAGGGGCACGCGAGTTTCTGATGCTTCCGCTGGAACCCGGAATTATTGAAGAGTCTCTGATTAGGGCGACGGCCCGCCGGCCGGTAGTGCGCCCCACGATCGTAAATGTCACGCAATCGAACGGCAGGCTGTTCACATTTATGGGTGCCAAGGGAGGCACGGGCGTAACCACGCTGGCCTGCAATTTTGCAGTCGCGCTGGCGCAGAATCCCGACGAGACAACGCTGCTGATCGATCTGGATCTTCCGTTCGGCGACGCGGCGCTAAACCTTGGTATTGTTGCGGAGTTTTCAACCATCGATGCTCTGCAATCGTCGGAGCGGCTCGATGGAAGTTTCCTTTCCAGGCTTCTGGTCAAGCACAGCTCTGGAGTCTCGGTGCTAGCGGCTCCGGGAAGATTTCAGCCCTATCAGGCTGCGAATGAGGCAATTGACAAGCTAGTGGAAGTGGCGCGGCAGGGCTTCGATAACGTGGTGGTCGATCTGGGATCGAGAATCGATTTGACCGGGTCGGTCCTGTTCAAAAACTCATCCACAATCTACCTGGTAACTCAGGCGGGCATTCCCGAACTCCGCAATTCCAATCGCCTCATCTCACAGTTTTTCACCGATGGCGGCCCGAAGCTCGAAGTTGTGATCAATCGGCACGAACCGCGCGTGCAGGGCGTAACAGAGAAGGACATAGAGAAGGCACTCACGCGGCCTGCACAGTGGAAGATTCCCAACGACTATGCCTCTGTAAAGCGTATGCAGATTGACGCCTCTCCCTTGACGCTCGGGGATTCGCCGATTTCACGGCAGATCCAACAGATGGCGAGGGCTGCGACTGGCCAACCTGCATTAGAGGCAAAGAAGAAAGGCTTCAAGCTCTTTGGTTGATGTTTTCAGGAAAGATATCGCTATCTGGACGGAAGGTAAACAGTGGAACTGCTGAATCTGGAAAGTTACAAAGCGGAGATACACCGGACCCTGATCTCTAAATTGGATCTGGAAAAACTGTCGCGCGTCAACTCCAGCCAAGCCCGTCAGGCGGTTTTGGGCATCGTCAAGGAAATCATGGCGGACCAGCGGGTGCCGCTCAGCTATGAAGAGCAGGAGAGAATCCAGTCCGATCTGCTGGACGAAGTCTTCGGCTTGGGCCCACTGGAACCCCTGCTGCGCGATCCGAAAATCTCTGACATCCTTGTGAATGACAAGGACCATGTCTTTATTGAAAAAGGCGGTCTTCTTCAGCGCGTAAGCACAACCTTCCGGGACGACAGGCATCTGCTGCAAATCATTGATCGCATTGTGTCGCGCGTGGGACGCAGAGTGGATGAGTCTTCGCCGATGGTGGACGCACGGCTTCCCGACGGCTCGCGTGTAAACGCGATCATTCCACCGCTGGCCCTGGATGGGCCCTCGATGTCGATTCGCCGCTTCGGCACCGGACCGCTGGCTGCCAACCAACTTGTGAAGTTGAACAGCATCTCCGCAGAGATGATGGAAGTGCTCTCGGCGGCAGTAAAGGCGAGAATCAGCATCCTGATCGCTGGCGGCACCGGAGCCGGCAAAACCACGTTTCTTAACATCCTTTCGCAATACATTCCGAATAATGAGCGGCTGGTCACTATCGAGGACGCGGCCGAACTGCGGCTGGCTCAGGAGAACATTGTGCGTCTGGAAACCCGGCCTCCCAATATTGAGGGCCAGGGAGCCATCCGCCAGCGGCAACTGCTTATCAACTGCCTCCGTATGCGTCCCGATCGCATCATCATCGGTGAGGTTCGCGGTGAAGAAGCATTCGACATGTTGCAGGCGATGAATACCGGCCACGAGGGTTCCATGACCACGATTCACGCCAACACTCCCCGCGACGCCATTTCCAGGCTTGAATCGATGGTGGCTATGGGCAATATGAATCTGCCCGAGAAGTCGGTTCGGCAACAGATCGCGTCGGCGCTCACCATTGTGGTGCAGGCAACCCGCATGAGCGATGGCACGCGCAAGGTCACAAGCATTTCAGAGATTACCGGCATGGAAGAGAACGTGATCAGCATGCAGGAAATCTTCTCATTCCAAAAGAAAGGAATCGGACCTGACGGCAAGGTGATTGGCGTATTCACGCCCAGCCGGATTCGTCCTAAATTCCTTGAGCGGCTGCGCGTGTCAGGCATTATTTTGCCGCCCAGCTTATTCGAACGCGAGACGCAGGTCAACTAAGGGGAAAGGAGGGGACGACTATGGGACTGATTATCGGTTTGGTTTTCGTGGGAGTGTTTGCGGCCGTTGCAATGCCGTGGATAGCAGCCAGCGCTGGTCCCTCCAAGCAGGCCAAGGAAGTGCAAACCAGGTTGCAGTCAGCCCTGGCCACTGAGGCCCCGGATCCGCACGACCTGGTACTGAATCTCCGTAAGGACGATCAGCTCAGCAGCATCCCCTGGTTGAATCGAAAACTGTTGCAGTTCGAACTGACACCTTACTTGCGCAGAACAATGGATCAAGCCAACCTGAGTTGGAGCGCCGGGCGTCTTCTTGTGATGTCTGCCGCATGCTTTGCGATTCCGTCTTATCTTGTCTACTTGCGTTTCAGCATGATTTTGCCTGCGCTGGGGGTAGGGTTGGCGGCTGGCCTGGCGCCGTTTGGCCTCGTGCTTTTTAAACGCAATCAGCGATTCGGCAAGTTTGAACAGGGACTGCCGGAGGCGCTCGATCTGATGGTAAGCGGCCTGAGAGCCGGGCACAGCCTGATTGCGGCAATGGGTCTGGTCGGCCGGGAATGCACGGATCCAGTGGGCGGCGAATTCAGAATCTGCTTTGAAGAACAGAACTACGGCCTCGAATTGAAGGCCGCCATGGAAAACCTGATCGAGCGCATACCGCTACAAGATCTGAGAATCGTGGCCACGGCGATCATGATTCAAAAGGAGAGCGGAGGCAACTTGGCCGAGGTACTCGATAAGACGTCTTATGTCATCCGGGAGAGGTTCCGCTTGAAACGGCAAATCCAGGTTCACACGGCGCAGGGAAGGCTAACGGGCTGGATTCTCAGCCTCTTGCCGGTAGTGCTGGGAATCGCGCTCTTTATGATCAATCCGACGATGATGAGCATTTTGTGGACGCGGGCCATCGGCATAAAACTGCTGTGGGCCTCCTGTGGGATGACGGTGCTGGGCGGGTTGATTATTCGCCAGATCGTCAATATGGAGGTTTGAAGAGGACGCTATGGCACTTGTGATCATTTCGTTTTGCGTCGTTTTTTTGCTGATCGCCAGCGGCGGGCTGCTGCTCTTTTATCGTGAAGCCTTGCCGAAGCGGATTGCCGAGGCGATCAATCCACGTCCCAAGCAGAGAAGCCTGATGACTACCATCAAGGAGACAGGGTTCTCGCTGGGCGGCGCGGTGGAGCACTTCGAGCATCTGCTGCCGAAGAGCCAGGCTGAAATCTCGATCGTGCTGCAGCGTTTGACCCGCGCCGGCTACCGCAGTGAGTCGGCAGTAAAAGTCTTCTATGGTTGCAAAGTTTTGGTTCCGCTCTTTTTGTGCGCTTTGGCTTTTGTCTCCAATCTGGCAAGCCTCAGTCCTTTTTTCGTGTATGCTGCAGCGCTGGGACTGGGGTTTCTGGCGCCGGACTTCTGGCTCGGGCACCAGATTAAAGACCGGCAAAAGAAGATCGAGCGCGGTCTTCCCGATGTGCTGGACCTGCTGGTCATCTGCATTGAAGCCGGCCTGAGCCTGGATCAGGGGACCGCCCGCACTGCGGAGGAACTGAAACAGGCGCAACCGGAACTGTGCGACGAGTTCGGAATTCTCGTCCTGGAGCAGCGCGCTGGCCGGGCACGTTCTGATGCATGGAAACACCTGTCGGAACGTACCGGGGTGGATAGTTTGCGCAATCTGGTTTCAGTGCTGGTCCAATCGGAACAGTTCGGAACCAGCGTCGCCAAGACATTGCGGCAACATGCCGATACCCTGAGAGCCCAGCGGATCCAGGCCGTAGAGGAAATGGCTGCAAAGACGTCGGTAAAGCTTGTGTTCCCACTTGTGTTCTTCATCTTTCCGGCACTTTTTCTAGTCGTTCTGGGGCCGGCGGTAATTCTGATGATGGAGTCGTTTCAAACGTTGCTTGATCACTAATGGAAGGAGGAGTAGACATGGACAGTACCTTAATTGTCAGGATTGTTTCTGGCGTGCTTTTTGCGATCGTGCTGGTGATTCTGATCCAGCGCCGTCGTACGCGCGTAAGTTAACGCGGATTGTTCCTGGGGTTCAGTGGCGCCGCGCAAGAGCGGAGCGGTGACCACTGGCCGGTTCTACAATTGCGCAGACCGAGGAATTCGACGTTGGGAAATTCGGGTGTCGCTCCCCGGCGATGGTGCTTTTGACAAGCGCATGTAGGATTTTCATAGAGGAAGGTAAGCATAATGGACACTACGACAATTATCCGGATCGTTTGCGGCGTACTTTTTGTGATTGTGCTGGTGATTTTGATTCAGCGCCGCCGCACACGGGTTAAGTAGCCCCGGATTTGCGTCTTGACCCTGACGGCGCCGTGAAATTGAGCGATCGCCGTCGCATAGGCCGATAGTTCTACCGGACGGAAACATTGTTGCTTGGGTGGCGATTGCCCAAGAGTTTTGCCTGACGGTGGCAATAGGAGAGTTGTGCCGATTTGAGTCCAGGCAATTGCAGTGAAAAAAGTGGAGAACTCGGATGCAGATGACACGAAAAATTGACTGGCCGGCCCAGAACACGCAAATACAACCGGTTGCAAAGTTCGAGACAATGGCGGATATCCTCTTGGAATCTTTGCCACATTGCGCATACAACCAGACCCGGGAATGCTTCCTCGGTCTTGAGGTAACTGCCGCCGAATTCTCCTTTGCTGACCTCGAGGAACGGCTTGCAGAGCGCGAACTCAGGTCTGGCGAGGGCTTATGGCTGACGCCGTTTCATGGCATTCCTATGACTGGCCTCTACGCCCCGCTTGACTTGATCTATCTGGACGAGGACTGCGGGGTCATCGAGGCTGTCGAATCGTACCCCACTTTTTTGGCCAGTCCTTCGCGGCCGCGAGCTGCAAGCGTATTGGTGCTGCCGGCGCACTCGATTTACTCATCGCAGACCCAGGCGGGAGATCAACTTGTGTTGTGCGTGGCCGAGGAGATGGCGGGGAAGCTGGAGCAGCTTTCCGGTGGCGGCGATGCCCCCGGGGTGGTTCAAGGCGCGGTTCTGTTGAGGGAGCAGCCCCTGTGGGGCGGCGGGCCTGGGCTTCTGGAATTGGGGGCACAGCCAGGGGATGACCGCGGCAGTAAGCCGCAAACGCACGAGATGAGCTTGATCGAACCGGGGATCAAGGCTGTCAGGCCACCAAAAAACTGGCTGGAGCGCTGGTGGTCACCCGATCCCCGGAAGGCGCCGCGCGAGCCGGCCCCAGGGCTGGCGGCTTATTACTGGAACGGCGCCGCGCCGAAGGCGCACACAGTGCGGGACATCAGTGCGACAGGGTTGTATATCGAGACGGAAGAGCGTTGGTATCCGGGGACTCTTGTTCTGATGACGCTGCAAAGGACAGGGGACGGAGAAAAGATGGCCGAGCGGTCGATGTCGGTGATGTCGCGGGCGGTTCGGTGGGGAAACGATGGGGTAGGGCTTCAGTTCGTCCTGCCGGATGAGAAGAGTGCGCGCAACAATCTTAATTCCCAGATGGACGGGTTGGGCAAAAAGGAATTTGCGCGCTTTCTGCAGCGATTGAAAAAAGAGAAAGGGTAGGCGCGGTCTGGCTGTGCCAGTTCGCGAGGGCCATGTAATCAAAAGGCGCAGGTGAACCCGCATATAGGGAAGACCAGCGCCGGGAGAGTGAACAATGAAGATCTCAAGCGGCTTGCGTCAGCAAGCCAGAATGTTTACAAGCGGCCTGAATCGTCTTGCCGCGGCGATGCGTATAGGAGGCTCCCACAGGTTAAGCTGTGGCCACGCCCATGCTTTGTTCTCAAGAGGAGAAGAGGGCGGCGCGCTGATCGAAATTGCGTTAACGGTGCCGGTGCTTCTTGGTATTTTGACGGGGATCGTCACGTTTGGATTTGCCTACAGCAACCAGTTGACGCTGACGCAGGCAACGGGCGCAGCGGGGCAGTACCTGGCGCAGATCCGTACATCGACGACAGACCCCTGCGCCGATGCGTTCACAGCGCTGAAGAATGCGGCGCCCGGCCTGAAATCGTCGAACATCAATATGATTGTCACGTTGAATGGCACGACGCCCACCCAGACAAACGAGTCCTGCTCGGGCAAGCAAACACTTCTAGTGCAGGGCACGCCGGTATCGGTTTATGCCACGTATCCCTGCGGCCTTTCCGTCTACGGCGTCAATCTAGCGAGCAGCTGCCAGTTCGCCGCGAAGGTAACCGAGTATGAGTACTAATCACCGCAACATCGAGGCAACTTCAATGAAAACAACCATTGTATCTTTTGCCCGGAAAGCGCTGAACGATCAGCGCGGGCAGGTGCTGCCTTGGGTGGCATTGGGATTGATCGGGATGTTGGGCATGGGCGGGATGTCTGTCGACGTAGGCCGAGCCTACGTTGCTCATGCACAGCTTCAGAACTACGCCAACGCAGCGGTGCTGGCGGCCGCGGGACTGGTGTACAACACGTCCTCCACCAACAACGCAACCACGGAAGCGAACCTCTACAGCGGCAGCTCGGGGGATGAGAACGTCAACAATGCGCTGGGCACTGTAACGACAACCGTGTCGACGGTGTGCCTGAACTCGCTGCAGCCGAGCGGGACTACCTGCCCATCGAGCAACCCTCCCCCGAACGCAGTCCGGGTGATAGAGAAGGCGGCCGTGCCGACGTATTTCATGAAACTGTTCGGCTATTCGCAACTGAATGTGGCGGCGACTGCGACCGCATCCATGCAGGGGCAGTCCCAGCCCTGGAACGTGGCGATTATTCTGGACGCGACGGGCTCGATGAGCACGAACGATACCAACTGCGGCTCGAACGTGACCGAGTTCCAGTGCGCCTTGAACGGCATCAAGGGAATGCTGGGATCGGTGAATCCGTGCAAGTCTGGATCGACGAGCTGCACCAACGCGGCAGCGAATTTTCACGTAGCGCTGTTCTCGTTTCCAGCCGTCTCCACGGCGTCTGTTACGAAAGAGAATGCGTGCAGCAGTTACAGCACGCCATCGTTTCAAATCTATACGCTGCCACTGACTACGGCGACCTCGTACACGCCTATTGAATACTGGCAGAACAGCAATCACAACAACACATTTACCGGAACGTACGAGGTGACATACGGCGCCAGCGATGCGGATGCAAACGGCTTTGTGAGCGATTATTACAATGTCAGCGCTTCGAACGGATTGAACACCAGTTCTTCGATTGTGAAGGCGATCACCACGTGCATGCAGCCGATCAGCCAGGCCGGCAGCGGGACGGGGGGCCTGAACGCGGCCAATACTACGGGCGGCATTACCTACTATGCGAGCATTCTTTATGCCGCACAGTCGGCGCTGGTAGCCGAACAAAGGCTGAACCCAGGAACCAATAACGCGATCATCTTCCTTAGCGACGGCCAGGCAAACCTGGTTGCCGCCACGGCCGATCTGCCAACCTCCACAACGTATACCGCGGTTCCATCCACCGCCGGGTTGAACACTTTGACGGGAACCGGGTATTACCCGGATACCAAAGACGAGTGCCAGCAGGCGATTATCGCGGCACAGGCTGCGACGACGACGGGCACCCAGGTGTACTCGGTGGCGTACGGCTCGGAGCAAACGGGATGCTACTCCGGCGATGGAAATACCGACACGACGCTGATCGCGACGGGAAAGAACGCGGCCTTCACGGTCTCGCAACTGACGCCCTGCGTGACGATGGAGAATATTGCTTCGTCGTTGAACAACTTCTACTCGGACTATAACCAGAGCGGCTCGGGCAGCACCTGCCAGGACTCCTCGCATACGGTATCGAGCCTTTCGGCTATCTTCATGTCGATTGCGTCGAGTTTCACGCAACCACGATTAATACCGAACACCGCGACCTAGCGATCAGCTTTCAAACCCCGGCAGATTCCTGGACGGAATCTGCCGGGGTTTTGTTTTTGGTGGCCATGGCTTTCGGCTCTCGGCGCTCGCCGGGGTTGGACTGGACTGCACAAAAAGCTGCTCTAGCCCCGGCTAAAGGGCCTATGAGGCCCCCAAAAGATGACGAAATCGCCCGTTTTTTTCGTTTTTTCACAGGGTAGTTTACTTTATAGTTACGGGTATCATTTTGCAAGCTATTGATTATGATCTACTTATTTTTCGCATGCACCATAATCTGTGCAATTGACGGGGAGGGGGGTGGGGGTCGGGGGGGTACGGACCGGTCACGTACCTGACAGATTGGTTTTGGATGGAGGTTGCGCATATGTATAGTTTGCGCCGATTGATGGTAATGATCGGCAAGTGGGAGAGAGGTTTGTAGCGCGGAGGGGAATTCCGCAGCCGTGAGAAGCTGGCTGAAATAAAATGGGCGGCAAAGGGTATGCCTTTGCCGCCGCCCGTCCCTGGGTTGTCTTGAAGGTGTTACAAGTCTGCGTTTAGTGCAAAAGCCGATTATTGCAAGAGCTTTGTGACTTCCTGCTGAACGCTGTTAGCCTGCGCGAGGGCAGCGATGCCGGTCTGGCTGAGAATCTCATACTTCGACATGTTGGAAGTGGCCGAGGCGTAGTCGGTGGCCTGGATTGCGTTCTGGGCCGAAACGACGTTCTCCTGCTGCGTGCTCATCACCTGGCTGATGGAGTTGAGGGTGTTGATCTCAGCGCCAATGTAGCCGTCCTGCGCGGCTACGGCTGTAATGGCGAGATTGAGAACGGTGAGCGCATTCTGTGCATCTGCCTGGTTGAGCAGATCGCTGCCGTTGAGGGCTTGGCCTGCGCCATCGGAATAGCTGGTGGTGGCGACGCCGCTGCCCGACTTCTGGTTGGTGATGAAGGCCGCGGCAGCGGTAGTGTCATTCTGGCCGGAGGTAGAGTCGTAGACCGTATTGGTGGCGTCACTGGCCAGCCCGATGTTGTAGGCGCCGTTGGAGGCAAAAGCGAGCGTGGCGGTGGTCGCGGTATCGGTGACGGTGGAGGTGGCGGCGCTGATCTGGCCTGCGGCTCCTGTGGCGGTCGAGGTTAACTGGACGACTCCGGCGCCGTTTGTGGCGGCGACCCACTTGGCCGTGACACCGAGGGTTGCCGAATTCAGGTTGATATTCGCGATGAGCTGAGTGACGGTCTCGCCTTGTGTGGCAGTAATAGACTGCGGGCTGCCGCCGGCGGTGAAGGCTAAGGTACCGGAGAAAGTATCGTTCTGGCTTGGGAAATTGCCCAGTGTGACGATGGAGCTGGTTGCCAACGTCGTATCGGTGAGGCTGTTGGCGCCAACGACGACGGCCGCGCCGGCTAACTGGACGCCGTTGGTGGAGGCGGTGGCGGTGACGCCGTCGGCGACGTTGGCCGAGATGGCGCGTGCCAGATCGGCGAGCGTATCGCCATTGACGGCCAGGCTGGCGGTGCCGAATCCGGTTGCCGCCGGGTTGGAAGAGTCGTAGGCGGTGATTCCCATGGTGTACGTGTCGCCTCCGATGGTGATGCTGCCGGTGAGGACGTCGGAGGTATTCACCGATCCTGAGGCGGGACCGACCAATTTGAGCGTCGCTGGACCAGTGACGGTTTGCAGGGCGACCGCGGAGCTTGATGTGGTGGGCGTGCTGAGGACCGGAACCGCGGTGGCGGTGCCACCGGAGGTAGTTACGGTGAGCGCTCCTCCGCCGGCTGTGTCATTGAGCGCGAGGCTCTGCGTGCCATCGCCGTTGGTGATGACGCTGGCCGTAGCCAGGCCGGGAGTTCCGCCGGTGGCCAAATTGATCTGGTCTGCCAGTTCTTGAAGAGTATTCACGGTGGCGCTGGTGGTGACGACCGCAGCCGTCTGCGTGCCGACCTTGACGGTGACAGTCTGTCCGACGGTGAGGAGCTGGTCGGCGGGAATGCCGCTGGGGTCGAGAATGCCGCTGGTGCTGGAGGAGTTGGCGTCGACGCCAGCGGAAACGAGTCCGCCAGAGATCTCGATGCCGGTCTCATTTCCGCCGCCGGTGACGCCTGCCTGTGTCTGTGTGCCGAAGGTGGCGGTGAGGCCGAGTCCTGAACTGTTGATGGCGCTGATGAGTCCTGCGGCGGTGTTGGCGTAGCTGGTGCCCGTGCCGACGGTGATGGAAGAATTGGCGGTAGTGGAGGAGCCAGCGGACCCCTTGACCAGATAATTGATGTCAATGGTGGTGGCGCCGCTGGCATTGAGCGTGTCGTTGGTTTTCGCGTTGGTGGTGCTGGTGGAGAGGTTGAGGAAGACATTGTTCTGGCCGCTGCTGTAGGACATGACACCGCCGCTGTCGCCGACGCTCAACTCCGAGAGGGTGCGGATGTTGAGCTCGTTGATCGAGGAGCCAGTGGTGGAGGAGTCGCCGGTGTAGATGGAGGTGACTTTGCCGGAGAAAACGGCCTGCTGGTTATAGGTGGTGGTCGATCCAATGTTGTTGATTTCGGCGAGGATCGACTGGTACTCCTGGTTGGCGGCGCCTTCCTGTGTGCTGTTGAGCGTGCCGTTAGAGGCTTCCGTGGCCAACGTGATGGCGCGGTTGAGCAGGCTTGTGACCTGGGAGAGCGCGCCATCGGCGACCTGGAGCAAGCCAACACCTTCGGTGGCGTTGGTCTTGGACTGCGTAAGAGCCGCGGAGTTGGCCGCGAGGCCGTTGACAAGCGACAGGCCCGCAGCGTCGTCCGCGCCGGAATTGATTCTCGACCCCGAGGACAACTGCTGCAGAATCGTCTGCAGGCTGTTGTTGGTGTTGTTCAGGTTGTTCTCTGCGTAGATAGCGGATAGGTTATTCAAAACACCGAGGGCCATGGGACTCAACTCCTTCTTGGATGCCTTGC
>CAYQOQ010000091.1:0-19463 GCA_964419175.1 uncultured Occallatibacter sp.
AAACAAAGGCAGCAAGTTAGCCTCCGCTACGCGGAGACAAGCAAGTCAGCAAGTCGGCGGGTGAAATGCTACGGTGAGTTTTCATTGCTTCGCGGGTCGGCAACGCCGGTGGGAGACTGAAATGAATACAGAAAGACAGGGGTGCAATGTGCGGTTTGGCGGGAGAACGTTGACGTGGCTCGCATTCTGGGCCGTTGTAGTCGCCATGGCGGTTCAAGTGAAGACGGTCTCGGCCCAGGGGGTTGCGCCCGCCGCGCAGAGCCCGGTGCCCGCCGCAGCAATCCCGGCAACTCCTGCCTCGCCAACCGACATCGTGGCCATCTGGCAGGGGACTCTGCACATTGCTCAGGCCAACAAGGATCTTCGCACTGAGATCAAGATCGAGAAGGCTGGCAGCGGATACAAAACCACCTTCTACAGCATCGACCAGGGCGGCCAGCCGCTGGTGGCGACGAAGACAGGCTTTGAGAACGGCACGCTCATCTTCTCCATCGACATGATCGGCCTCAAATACGAAGGCAAGATGAGTGCCGACGGCAAGACGATTACCGGGAACTCCACACAGGGACCCATGTCGCTGCCGTTGAACCTGGTTCGCACACCGCCGGACGCGGCGTGGCCCATTCCCGAGCCGGTAAAGTCGATGGCGGCCGACGCCAACCCTGGATTCGACGCGGTGACGATCAAGCCGAGCGAACCGGGCAAGCAGGGCAAGGGGTTCGGCTTCAGGGGAACGCATTTCCTGACCATGAACACCAACATGAACGATCTGATTGCATTCGCCTATGGGCTCCACAGCAAACAGATCGTGGGCGCACCCGACTGGTTCGGGAACGAGTTGTTCGATATCGATGGCGTGCCGGATGTTCCGGGCCAGCCGAATTTGCGCCAGATGGAGTTGATGATGCAGAAGCTGCTGCCCGACCGCTTCGCGCTGAAGTTCCATCACGAACAGCGCGAGCTTTCGGTTTACATCATTACTGTGACGCCTGCCGGCGCGAAGATGGCCAAGACCACGGCCGGACCGAATGACCAGCAGGGCTTCGGCTTCAGGGGGCTGGGCGACCTGGTTGTGCGCAACATGAACATGGCGGAGTTCGCCTCCTGGATGCAGACCGGTGTGATGGACAGGCCCGTCGTGGACCACACCAAGTTAACCGACAAATACGACTTCACGTTGAAATGGACGCCGGACGACTCGCAGTTCCAGCAGTTCCGGGGCACGAACCCCAACATGACCGCGCCCGCAGGCGACAATCCGAATGCTCCGCCGAGCCTCTACACCGCAGTGCAGGAGACGCTTGGGTTGAAGATCGAGGCGGGCAAAGCAATGGACGATGTGATCGTGATCGATCACGTGGAAAAACCTTCGCCGAACTGAGAAGCACAGACTTGAGAAGACAGAGCAGAGAGCAGATGCATCGCGTGCGATGTTTCGTTTGTGCTGCCGTGTGGCTCACGTGTTCTGCGTTGGCGGCGGCCTCGCCCTATCGTGGCCGGGTGACTTTTGGCGGGTTGCCGCTGCCCGGCGCAACCATCACGGCCACGCAAGGAACAGCAGCGTTGAGCGCCGTCTCCGATGCCAGCGGCGGCTTTCAGTTCGGCGATCTAGCCGATGGCAAGTGGACCCTCGACATCGAGATGCAATGCTTCGCGCCGGTTCACGCCGAAGTGACGGTTGCGCCCAACCTGCCACCTGCCGCGTATGAGTTGAAACTCCTCGATCCGACCCAGATCCAGGCCAGCGTTCAATCGGCCCGGTTGACGGCGGAAACGCAGCCCACGGCAGCACTGCCGCAGCAGGAAAAGAAGCCAAGGCCGGAGCCGCCGGCAAAGAACAATGCGCAGGCCAATCCGCAGGAGATCCCCAAGGCGCCCGAAGAGAATGAGCAAGGCGCTGACGGAATTCTGGTGCAAGGCAGCGTGAACAACGCGGCGACCTCGCAGTATGCAACAAGTGCAGCCTTCGGCAACACGCGTTCGGGCAGCAAGGCTCTCTACACTGGAGGATTTGCGCTGACTGAGAGTAACTCCGCGCTCAATGCGCAGCCCTATTCTCTGAGCGGTGTTGCTGCGGCCAGATCCTCCTACAACGACTTCACAGGCGCACTGGCCCTGCAGGGTCCAATCAGGATTCCGCGCCTGCTGCCGCACGGGCCCAACTTCTTTGTCTCCTACGTGTGGACGCGCAACAGCGACTCGGTGATCCTGCCGGGACTGGTGCCCACGGCGGTCGAGCGGGCCGGCAATCTCTCCGGGCTCACCAACGCTCTGGGGCAGCCGGTAACGGTCTACCAGCCTGGAACCAGCCAGCCCTACGCGAACAACCAGGTACCTGTCAGCGTGCAGGCGGCCGCGCTGCTCAAGCTCTATCCGCTGCCAAACATCGCCCAGGTTTCGAACTACAACTACCAGGCCGCACTGCTCAACAACACGCATCAGGATGCGCTGCAGTCGCGGTTCGACAAGAATCTGGGGCGCAAAGACAATCTCAACGGCAGGTTCGCCTTTCAAAGCACGCGCTCCGGCACGGTGAACCTCTTCGGTTTTGCCGATCACACCGGCACGCTGGGCATCAACGGCAATGTGCAGTGGGCGCACCGGCTCAACCCGCGCGTGTTTCTCTATACCAACTACACCTTCAGCCGTTTGCGCACGGAGCTGACGCCCAACTTTGCCAACCGCGAGAATGTATCGGCCGCAGCCGGCATCACCGGGAACGATCAGGATGCGGTCGACTGGGGCCCTCCCGCATTGAGTTTCAGCGACGGCACAGCGGCCCTCAGCGACGGCAACAGCTCCTTCAATCGCAACCGTACGGATGATCTTTTGATCTCGATGCTCATCTACCACGGCAAGCACAATCTCTCGGCAGGCGGCGAGTTCCGCAAGCAGGAGTACAACGACCGCTTCCAGCAGAATCCGCGCGGTACTTTCACGTTCACCGGCGCAGCAACTGCCGGGACGGCCGCGAGCGGTTCTGCGCTGGCGGATTATCTCATTGGCGTTCCCGACACCAGCGCCATCGCCTACGGCAACGCGAACAAGTACTTTCGCGAGCCGGTCTATAGCGCTTATGTGAACGATGACTGGCGTGTGATGCCCATTCTCACCATCAACGCAGGCCTGCGCTGGGATTACGGCGCGCCCATCACGGAGTTGTTCGGCAATCTCGTGAATCTGGATGTAGCCAGCGGCTTCACGGCTGCGGCTTCCGTTGTAGCCAGCAATCCCGTGGGCTCGGTGACCGGAGCGCATTATCCCGCTTCGCTGATTCGTCCGGAGCGGCGCATCTTTGAGCCCCGCATCGGCGTCACCTGGAGGCCGATCCCCGCTTCGACCGTGATCATCAAGGCTGGCTACGGCCTGTATCCGGATACATCGGTCTATCAGAACATCATTCTGAACATGGCGCAGCAGGCGCCGCTCTCAAAGAGCCTGAGCATTCAAAACAACTCCTCGTGCGCGCTCACCCTCGCCAACGGCTTCACGTCCTGCTCTTCGGTCGCCAGAGCCACCTTCGGCATCGATCCGGACTTCCGCATCGGCTACGCGCAGACGTGGCAGTTGTCGGTGCAGCGCGATCTGCCCTTTGCACTGCAGATGACGGCAACCTACAGCGGCATCAAGGGCACGCAGGGACCGCAGGAGATCCTGCCCAACAGCTATCCCCTGGGCACAACCAATCCCTGCCCGAACTGCCCATCGGGATTTGTCTACGAAACCTCGAGCGGTAACTCCATGCGCGAGGCAGGGCAGTTGCAGTTGCGGCGCAGGCTGCGCAGTGGATTCTCGGCGTCGCTCACCTACACCTTTGCCAAGTCGCTTGACGATGACGCATACCTCGGTGGCGTGGGCCACACCACCGCGAGCAGCGGGGGCGCGGCTCAGTCGGCATCGCTCTCGTTTCCCTCTGCGGCAATTGCACAGAACTGGCGCGACCCGCATGCCGAACGCTCGCTCTCGAGCTTCGATCAGCGCCAGCTCATGAACCTGCTGGCGCAGTACACCAGCGGCGAGGGGCTTGGCGGCGGCAGCTTGCTGGGCGGATGGCGCGGACGCGCGCTCAAGGAGTGGACCCTCGCCGGCAACCTGACCTACGGCACCGGTTCGCCTGAGACGCCGCTCTATCCCGCAGCGGTTCCAGGCACCGGGTTCTCCAGCATCCTGCGGCCCAACCTGACCGGAGCGTCCATCTACAACTCCGGAACCGCTGCGCACTTGAATGCAGCAGCCTACTCGGAGCCGCTGGGTGGATGGGGAACGGCAGGCAGGAATTCCATTGCCGGACCGAATCAATTCAGCTTCAATACGCAGATGGCGCGCACCTTCAGGCCCCATGGCAAGTGGTATCTCGACGTGGCCGTGAACGCAAACAACCTCTTCAATCACCCCGCCTTCACAAGCTGGAACAACCTTATCACCAGCGATCAGTTTGGGTTGCCCTCCGCGGCCGGAGCCATGCGCAGCGTGCAAACAACCTTCTATTTGAGGTGGCAATGATGCGGAAACCGGTAATCTGCGCACTGCTTCTCTTGATTGCTGCGGGCGCGCATGCGCAGCAGGTGGGCCAGAACCAGACTCCCGTTGGAGCGCAGAGCTTCACCCTTAAGGTGAATTCGAATCTGGTGGTCGAAGCTGTCGAGGTGAAGGACAAGCAGGGCCACTTTATTCACGGGCTCACCGCAAAGGATTTCGTGCTGACCGAAGACGGCGCGCCGCAGACCATTCGCTACTGCGAGCACCAGGATCTTTCCAGTACGGCCAGGGTTCTGCCAGCGATGACCGCGGCGAATGAGGACGTGAAAATCTACGATCGCCTCGCACACGTGCAGATTGCGCCCGAGACCATGGAGAACGAGCGCTACAAGAACCGGCGGCTGCTGGCGTTCTACTTCGACATGACCGCGCTGCCGCCCGCCGATGAGATGCGCGCGCTTGAGGCCGCGCAGAAGTTTGTGCGCACGCAGATGGCCACTGCGGATTCGATTGCCATTCTCCGCTACCAGGGCGGCTCGGTCGACATCCTCCAGGATTTCACCGCCGATCGCAACCGGCTGCTGAGCATCTTGTCGACGATGGTTGTCGGCGAGGGAAAAGGGCTGGCCGGCACCCTTGACGATGCCAGCAGCACAGACACCGGCGCAGCCTTCGGACAGGACGACAGCGAGTTCAACGTCTTCAACACAGACCGCCAGCTCTCCGCGCTGCAAACCGCGGCAAGAATGCTGGGCCAGGTCAACGAGAAGAAGTCGCTGATCTACTTCGCGAGCGGCCTGCGGCTCAACGGTATCGATAACCAGGCGCAGATGCACGCCACGGCCGATACCGCCATCAAGGCTGGCGTAGTTATCTGGACCGTGGATGCGCGCGGTCTGGTGGCGCAGGCGCCGATGGGCGATGCATCGCAAGGCTCGCCGGGCGGCCAGGCCATGTACACCGGCGCATCGGCTCAAGCCGTCACCACGAACTTCCAGCAGTCGCAGGACACGCTCTATGCGCTGGCCGGCGACACCGGCGGCAAGGCCTTCCTCGACAACAACGATCTCTCCCGCGGCATCGTGCAGGCGCAGGAATCGATCTCGGACTACTACCTGCTTGGCTACTACACCACCAACGCCGAACCCAACGGCAAGTTCCGGCGCATCCGCGTTGCGGTCGCGCAAAATCAGGAAGTCAAGCTCGACTATCGCCAGGGCTACTACGCGTCCAAGGAGTTCAACAAGTTCAACGACGTCGATCGTGAGCGTCAGCTTGAAGATGCACTGATGCTCGAAGACCCCATCACGGATCTCACCATCGCCATGGAAATCGATTACTTCCAGCTCAACCGCGCCGAATATTTCGTGCCCATCATTGTGAAGATTCCCGGCCGCGAACTGGCGCTTGCCAAGCGCGGCGGCGCCGAATACACGCGCATCGATTTCGTGGGCGAAATCAAGGACCTCGTCGGCGGCACCACGGTGTCGAATGTGCGCGACAACATCAGTCAGAAGCTTTCGAGCTTTACCGCGGCACAGCTTGCCAGGCGGCCCATTGAATACGACACCGGATTTACGCTGCTGCCCGGCAAGTACTCCATCAAGTTCCTCGCGCGCGACGATGAGACGGGCCGCATCGGAACCTTCCAGACCACGTTTGTCATTCCCAACCTGAACAAGGAAGTGAAGCGCATCCCCCTCAGCGCCGTGGTGTTGAGCAGCCAGCGCGTGGATTTAAGCGATGCAATCTACGACGCCGCCAAGGCTAAGGAACGCGCAAAAAACAATGCCGTGGACCCGCTGGTTCACGACAGCAAGCGGCTTATTCCCAGCGTCACCCGCGTCTTCAGCACCGGCCACAGCATGTATGTTTACTTCCAGGCGTACAAGCCGGCTCAACCCGGTTCCCTGGGGACCTCGAGCGCGCAGCCTCAGGCAGTGAACGTGCCGGTGCAACCGAACGTGCAACTGCAACCGGGTGCACAACCGCTCTTTGCCTTTGTCAGCCTCTATCGGGACGGCAGGAAGCTCTTCGAGACTCCGCCGCAATCTGTCGTTCCCAGCCTCACCAGCCGGCTCGGCACCATGAGTGTGAGCTTCGATCTTGGCGTCGACGAACTGCCGCGCGGCTCCTACGACTGCCAGGTGACGGTCGTCGATCCGTCCACGCAAAAGGCAGCCTTCTGGCGCACATCGATTTCGCTGGTGCAGTGAAGCAGCATTCGGGTTATGGCATCCCGGTTAGGGCTCCAGTAAGTGAAAAGAATACCGAGGCCCTAGCGCTGGCGGGAGATTCGCCGGTTGCGTAGCCACTTGGCGAGGCCCAGGGCCAGTAGTAGGCCGCCGAAGGGAAGGCACATCAGCGCGACGATGAGGGCGAACCAGCCGGTGTTGGTGCTGGCGCCGGTGGGGGAAAAGCCACCAAGCACGGTCTGAAGCAGCAGTGCGGCGAGCAGGCCCGCGGCTACCATTGACCCGCCCCACTGCAGCAGTTGGCGTGTGCCGTCGTCGTGCTGGGTTGGATTCGGCTTTGGGGTGCTTGCTGGCATCGTCTCTTTACCCTTGCGCCAGGCGGAGCATCGCGTAGGTGATGACGCCAGTAATGGAAACGTAGAGCCACAGCGGGAAGGTCCAGCGGGCGACTTTGCGGTGCTGGGGAATACGGCCGCTGAGTGAGAAGAAAAACGTAACCAGCACCAGCGGGAGCGCCACGATGGCGAGAATGATATGGCTGGCTAGCAGCGGCAGGTAGACCGAGCGCAGAGCCGCGTGGACCGGATAGCGCACATCGCCATGCAGCGCGTGGTGGAGGATGTAGCTGACCAGAAACAGGGTCGAGAAGCCAAAGGCCGTCAACATTGCCGCACGGTGGGCCTTGATTTTGTGCGCGCGGATGAAGGTGTAACCGATGAGCAGCGCCGTGGCGCTGAGGCCGTTGAGCAGGGCATTGAGCGCGGGCAGAAAGGCGTATTGCGCGCTGGTGGCCGCGGCGGGATGAATATAAATCAGCCAGAAGAGAAACAGAGTGGCTGCCGCGCTGATAGCGAGAATAGCGGCGATGGCGGGGCGGGTGCTGGATGAGGGAGCTACTGTCGTGGTCATTCGTTCGCCTCCTTATTGCCGGGCGATGGCGCAGACCATCAGGGTTGTGAAGAGCAGGGGAAGATAGAGGACGCTGACCTTGAGCAGATCGCGGGCCAGCATGCGGCTCTCGGTCTCGTCGGCGGCGCGCAGAATGCCGGCGAAGCGGATGGTGTAGGCGAGGTAGAGCAGGCCGAGCGCGACGGCTAGCCAGGCGTAAGCCGTGCCCGTCATGCCCAGCCGCCAGGGGACGAGGCTGACGGGAATCATGGCGACGGCGAAGAACAGCGCCTCGGCGACGGTGGACCATCCGTCGGGCTGGACCACGGGCAACATGCGGATGCCGGCCTGCGCGTAGTCGTCGCGGTAGAGCCAACTGATGGCCATGAAGTGAGGGAACTGCCAGACAAACAGAATGGCGAACAGCGCCACGCCTTGCCACTCGATGCGGCCGCGGGCGGCGGTCCAGCCCAGCAGCGGGCCCATGGCGCCTGGGAATGCGCCAATGAAGGTGGCCATGGGGGTGACGCGTTTGAGCGGCGTGTAGATGGCGACGTAAGTGAAGGCCGTGAGCAGCGCCAGGGAAACGGTGAGTAGATTGGTGTGGAGCGCCAGCCACACGGCGCCCAGCGCCAGCGCGCCGAGGCCGGCCACGATGCCCTGCGCGAGCGAGAAGCGGCCCGAGGCCAGCGGTCGGTCGGCGGTGCGCTTCATGCGCGCGTCGGTCTTGCGCTCGAGGGCTTCGTTGAGCGCGCCGGCTCCGGCGGAGACCAGGCCGATACCGAGCAGCGTGTCGAGCAGGCCGCGCTGTACGCTCGATATTCCCGAGAGCATGGAGCCGAGATAAAAGCCGCCCCAGCCGGTGACCAGCACCAGGCCGACGACTTTTACCTTGAAGAGTTCGCGGAGGTCGTGGATGAGCGTGGCTGTTGCGCCGGGCTGCGGGGCGTGCACATGCGGGAGGTGCGGGTGTGCGAGGTGTTCTTGGGGCGTAGTGAGGTCAACCGGATTGGCGGTCTGGGAAGCGGGAGTCATTGGGAAGGATCGAGCCTCGGCGGCATCGCCCGAAAGGGCAATGCTGCCTGTTTGATGATAGCAAGCGGGGGGAAGGTTCTTTAGTGGGAATCGGCGCAGTTAGCCGAGTTGCACTGCCCGCAGGATTGCGTCGGCGGCCTGGTCGGGGGTTAGTTCGTCGACGGGGATTGACACATGTGCGGTGCGGTAGAGGGGCAGGCGGCGGGTGTAGCGGTTGGCAAGGTTGGCTTGGTCGGCGAGGATGGGGCGGGTGTGCTCGGTGCCGCCACAGCGGGCGAGGGTAGTCGCGAGTTCGACTTCAAGATGGACCAGAAGCGTGCCCGGCGTTGAGAGCAGCAGGTCGCGGATTGCGGTGGTTTCGATGGCGCCGCCGCCGAGGGCGAGAACCAGGTTGTCGGATGCGGCGAGCCGCGCGATGGTGGCGCGTTCCTGCTCGCGGAAGACGGCTTCGCCGTGGCGCGCGAAGATTTCGGCGATGGGAACGCCTGCTTCGGCTTCGATGATGTCGTCCGCATCGATGAAGCGCCAGCCCAAGCGCGCAGCCACAAGCGGGCCGACCGTGGTTTTGCCCGAGCCCATGAAGCCGGTGAGGACGATGCGGCGGGGCGGTGCTTCGGATTGGGGCTGTGAGGTCATTGGATATTTTTGGGGCAGGGCTTTCTGTGTTCTCTGATTTCAGTATAGGGAAGGGAGGCAGGTGGGCGTGGTCCTCAGCCCATCACCATGACGATGGCGCCGGCGGTGATGAGCAGGCCGCCGACGACGGCGGGGGCGTTCAGCTTTTCGCCGAGGAGCAGCCACGCGAAGATCATCACAAGCGGGACGCTGAGCTTATCGAGCGGGGCGACACGCGAGGCGGGGCCTAACTGCAAAGCGCGGAAGTAGCAGATCCACGAGAGGCCGGTGGCGAGGCCGGAGAGGGCGAGGAAGAGCAGGGTGCGGCGGTCGAGGGCGCGGATTTCGCCGTGCTTGCCGAGAGCAAGCGCGATTGCCCACGCAAAGACCAGCACCACGCTGGTGCGCAGCGCCATGGCCAGGTTCGAGTCCACATGCGCGACGCCCACTTTGGCCAGCAGGGCAGTGGCGGCGGCAAAGACAGCGGAGAGAAGCGCCCATCCAATCCAAGTCATAGAAGTTATGGTACGCGGGGTGGACATCGCCGGTGACGATTTCGCGTGCATTTAAACTGGGAGGATGCAGACAGGCCGCGCCAGCAGGACAGCTCTTCGCGTTGCCATTCGCCGCGCCGCGCACCAGCTCATAGACAGACCACTGGTACTGGACGATCCGGTTGCGGTGAGGCTGATCGGCACGGGATATGCCCGCGACATGGAACGCGCCATGCACACGGTGGCGCGCGATTTTCGGCTGTTTATGGCCGCGCGCAGCCGTTATACCGAAGACCGGTTGGCGGAGACCGTCGCAGAGGGCGTGGCGCAGTACGTGGTTCTTGGCGCGGGGCTCGATACTTTTGCGTATCGCAATCCGTTTCCGGCGCTGCGGGTTTTTGAAGTGGACTTTCCGGCCACGCAGCAGTGGAAGCGGGAGATGCTGGCCGAGGCCGGCATTGCGATTCCCGCCAACCTCACTTTCGTGCCTCTCGATTTTGAGCACAAGACGCTAGTCGAGGGGTTGGCCGAGGCGGGATTCGATGCAGGCGAGCCGGCATTTTTCGGCTGGCTGGGGGTGGTGCCCTACCTGACGCTCGATGCATTTCGCGCGACGCTCGCGGCGATTGGGCAGATGCCCGCCGGGACCGCGGTCACCTTCGACTACGTGCTTTCGCCGGACACATTCAGTCCCGAGCGCAGGCAGATTTTCGAAAGGCTGGCAAAGCGCGTGGAAGCGGCCGGCGAGCCGTTTCGGCTGTTTCTTGCGCCGGATGAGTTAGAGAGGGAACTGCGCTGCGCTGGATTCAGGCGCATGGAGCAGGTGAACCCGGACCGGCTCAACGATCTCTACTTCGAGGGGCGCGAGGACGGGCTCAGGCTTTCGCCGGTACGCATTGGCATGTTGGCTACCGCGTGGGTGTGAGCACCGTGCGGTGGGGCAGTTTGAAGGGGCATTCCCTCAGGGGCTAAAGCCCTTTTTCGTTTTGGATGTTTATGTACGGGCTGAAGCCCGTACTCTGCAAAATGACGCACTGCCGCGCGCTAAGATGGAGTCATGCGCCTGATCGTTCTCGCGTCGTTTACGGCCGCCGTGCTCGCACTCTCCGGATGCGGCTATCACACCCTGGGTGCCGCGACGCATCTGCCTCCGGATTTGAAGACGCTGTCGGTGCCGGTTTTCGCCACGCGCACTGAGGCTTATCACACGGAAACAGTGATGACTGACGCGGTGATTCGCGAGTTTGCCGCCCGCACCCACTACCGCGTGACGCCGAGAGAGACGCCGGATGCAGGCGCGGTGCTGCACGGCACTATCTTGAAAGAAGTAGTGGCGCCGCTTACTTACAATTCCTCGACGCAGCAGTCGTCGAGCTTCCTGGTCACCATCGTGGTTTCTGTTACGTTGAACGGCGCGGACGGCCGGGTGCTCTACGAAAACAAGAACTATGTTTTCCGCGAGCAGTACCAGTCGACGACGGACCTGACGACATTCATCCAGGAAGACCCGGCGGCAGTGGAGCGGCTTTCGCGCGCATTTGCGCGGCAGCTTGTGGCCGACGTGCTGGAAGGGCTGTGAGGGGCGCGGTTTAAGCGAATTCAATGGTATAGAGAAGGGAACATTCCCTCGGGGGCTAAAGCCCGCGCCTCTATTGTTGAATTGGACGTACGGGCTAAAGCCCGTACCCTTCAAATTCGTTCTACGCTATTCGTGCAACTGTTCTAAAGCGAAGATGTGACGAATCTCCAGCCTCCACCATTGCACCTTATGGCAACGCCCTGTTTTCCACGGCTGACCTTGATGCGCCTGGCAGGATATTCTGAAGCCGGATGATGCACTCATTCTCAGGCTGCACCGAGCAGAGACCGATCCGATCCCACCCTTCGCAAAGGACGCGAAGGATGGGGTACCCGCGCTCTTGCAACGCCAGGAGGCTGGTCCGTTGACCGCCGCGCGCTGGGGAGCGGGGTTTACCGCAGTCGGCCGCTTTGTGGCGGAGATTGAGGCTGCCGCGGCCAACAACGGCCCGCTGCAGCCGGGCTACGTGCTGGCGGGCGACGAGGTTTTTCTGCTGGACCGCTGCCGCTCGGCGGTGCTGAAGGCCTTCGTAACGCCTGAGCTTCGTGACTTTTGCCTGTCCGACCTTGACCTGACTACGACCTCGATCTTTGAAGTGCTGGACCGCGCGCAGACGCCTTCGCTGATGGCGCCCTTCCAGGTGATCTTTGTGCGCAACCTGCGGCAGCTTTACACCCGCGGCGCGAAGAAGGAAGAGTTTGCGGCGCTGGATCGCTACTTTCGTTCGCCGAATCCGCAGGCGCTGCTGGTGTTCGTCGCAGACCATCTCCGCATTGCCTCCGACGTGCGGCGCATGGACATGGACGACAAAAACCGTTTCGAGCGCCTGAAAGAAACACTGGGCGAGCACTGCGGCATGGTGGAGCTGGCGCGCGTGAACGAGGAAGACGCGATGCGCTGGATTGTGGCGACGGCGCAGGCCGCGGATGTACGCGTGGAAGCCGACGCGGCGCGCGAACTGGTGGATGCGCTGGGCGCGGACATGATGCTGATCTCTTCGGAACTCGAGAAGTTGCTGCTCTTCGCACTCGGCCGCGGCCGCATCACGCTGGGCGATGTGGAGACGATGGTGCTGGGCGCGAAACAGCGTTCGCTTTATGAACTTACCGACGCCATCAGCGCTCACGATCGCGCGCGCGCGCTGGCGCTGTTGCAGGGTTTGCTGAACAGCTCGGACGCCGGCGAGGACGCGGCCATCGGACACCTCTACATGCTGGCACGCACCTTCCGGCAGATGCTGGTGATTCTGGAGAAGAACGTGCGCGACTCGCGCGCCATCTGGCAGGCGTTGTGGCAGGGTTTCCGCATGCCGCCGTTTGCCGCCGACGATCTGATCCGCCAGGCGCGCCGCTACAAGAGCCGCCGCGAGCTGACGCGCGCGCTCAAGCTGGTGGCCCGCGCCGATCTCGAGTTGCGCTCTTCGCCGCCCGACAAGCGGCTGGTGTTGGAGCGGCTGGTCTACGAGCTTGCTTCCGAACCAAAGCCGGCGCCGCCGGTGTGGGCTGCGGCGCAGTTATCGTTCGAAGGATAACCAACTCAACGTTTGCCGTGCTCGTTTATCCAATCGCCATACTTGTGGTCAACTTTCTCAATGTGGTTGGTGAGCCAGTCGCGGAGAAAGTTGAGCAGTTTCAGGTTCAGCGTGCTTTCTCCGCGCTCGTAGCGGGAGACAAACTCCCCCACCTCTTTGGTGAGGTCGCGGTGCAGGATGCGGTGCTGCGCAAGATCGGGGTAGCCGGCCTTTTGCAACAGCGCTTCTTCGGCGGTGAAGTGTTCGCCGGCATAATTTGCCAGTTTGTGGAGCAGTTGGCCGACTATGCTCTGAGCGCGGCCTTTCATCATTGCTTCGTGAAGATCGTTGAGTATCCCGAACAACACAGTGTGCTCGCTGTCCATGGATTGGACACCAACGGAATACTTGCTGCTCCAACTTAGAAGTGCCATGCGGACTCTCCAGGCGGCAGACGCCGTCTACAGATTTATCGGAACAACAGCGGGAAAGTTGAGTGGCAACTGGCGCACAATGGAGGAAGGCGCACCATGAATTGGATGTATCTTGTCACCCCGGCAAACGTCATCGCTGCCTGCCTGACGCTCGCGCCGTGCGTCAGGCAGACGGTGGTAAGCGAATCGCTTGCGCTATTCCAGAATGACGGCCGGGTCCTGCTTGCGGCCGTGTGTGGTTAGCGCCACAGCCGCGGCCACGATCAGCGCGCCGCCTGCCCATGCGTGGGGGCCCAGGTGCTCGCCAAGCAGCTCGACGCCGAGAATGGAGCCCATGACCGGCTCGATGTTCAGGAAGACGCCTGCGCGCGAGGTCGGCACATGGTGAATGCCCCAGTTCCACAAGAGCGTGGTGGTGGCCGTGCAGAGCAGGCCGCTGATGGCGAGAGCCATCCAGGCGGTCGGGCTCACATGGGCAAAGGGCACCGGCTCAACCGGACGGTGCGTCAGCGGCGACAGCAGCCACGGCGTCAGGGTCCACGCGGCCAGCATGGCGGTTCCGGAAAGAATTGTGTAAGCGGTCACGACCGGCGCGCTGTGCGTCTCCATCAGTTTCTTGCTGAGCATAATCCAGGCCAGGGCGATGATCAGCGAGGCAAACACCAACAAGTCTCCTGCCAGTGTGGGAACCTCGCGTCCCGCCGCGGTTCGGCTTGCGCCCAGAGTCACCAGCGCCGCGCCCACGGTGGAGCCGCAGAGGGCAATCCAGCCCAGCCGGTCGAGTCGTTCGCCGGCAAAGAGCGCGGCTGCGGCGGCAAGCAGCACCGGCATCGCGCCCACCATCAGCGAGGCATGACTAACGGTGGTCCGGGCTAGGCCGTGGAACTGGAGAAGGAACTGAATGGGCACGCCGAAGGAGGAGGCGATCAGCAGGATCCGCACCTCAGCACGGGTGAGGCGCACCCAGCCGCCGCGATAAAACAGCATGATGGGCAACATGCCCAGGGAGGCAAACAGAAAGCGGTAGAACACCATCCACTCGACGCTCATCTCATTGAGCGCCAGCCTGCCAAAGTAGAAGCCGGTTCCCCACAGGCATCCGGCCAGGGCGCAGGCGCCGTAACCTAAAAACCGCAGCCGCCCGCCGATCATTGTTTCTTCCGCCATCCCTTCTTTACTGTCGCACACGCGGGAGAGGCGGGTATCACTGGGCAAAACAGGGGCGGCTCAAGCAGGATTTAGCGGCTCGTAAATGCAGGGAAAGATTCTTGCTGCGCCGGCCCGTAACGCGCATGCGTAGCGCTAGGCTCCGTATTGCTCGTCGCTTACGTGCTCCATCCAATCGACGGTTTTGCCGTCCTGTTTTTCCTGGATGGCGATGTGCGTCATGGCCGTGGTGGGCGCGGCTCCGTGCCAGTGCTTCTCGCCCGGTGCAAACCAGATGACATCGCCGGGGCGGATCTCTTCGATGGGGCCGCCTTCACGCTGCGCGCGGCCGCAGCCGGACGTGACAAAGAGCGTTTGACCGAGCGGGTGCGTGTGCCATGCCGTGCGCGCGCCAGGCTCGAATGTGACGCACGCGCCTTGAACGAGGGCCGGATCGGGCGCTTGAAACAGCGGATCGATTCTTACTGTGCCGGTGAACCAATCCGCCGGGCCCTTTACGGAAGCCTGCGTGCCTGCTAGTTTAATCTCCATTCAAAAAGCTCCTTTGCGTGATTCGCTTTGCTATTGCGTTCGTCGATTCGTGCGGACCAGCGTGCATTTCTAAACCGTCTACAGCGCCTTCCCCATTTCGTAAGCCTGTTTCATGGCGCGACTCGACAAGATGTCGCCAACCTGCCAGGCGCCCGTTCCATACACAACGCCTTTTTCTTTCGCGCCGCGCAAACAGGAAGTGAAAGCCCGGAATCCTTCTATGGTCCGTTCCATCGCGGCCTTGCTGTTATCCGCCGCCGCAACGATGAAATAGAACTCCTTGTTGGTGATTTCCGTGTACCGGGCAACGGTGCGGTCAATCACGGTCTTCATTTGCGCGCACATCGTGTAGAAGTAAACCGGTGTTGCCATCACAATTACATCGGCCTTTATCATGCTATCGAGAAGAAGGGCCATGTCGTCTTTCTGTGCGCATTTCCCCTTGGCCGCGCAGGCATAACAGCCAGTGCAGTAGTTGATCTTCTTTTCCGCGAGCACAACTTTATCGACGTGGTGATTCGCTTCCGTCGCGCCCAGCATGAATTGATCGCACAATGTCTCCGAGTTCCCACCTTTTCTGGGACTAGCGGAAAGTATCAACACACTCTTGCTCATCGAATTACCGTTCCTTGTTCGTATTCTTGTTTATCGCTGCCGCGCGGCAACTTTGCCAAAGGCCCGCGGGCAGCGAGGCTGGGCGCTTGTATCGCCCAGCCCACTGCCTCGCATGCGTAATGCCACTGGTCGCTTAGCGGCCGGTCATCTTCTCCAGGGCCTCCGGATAGCGGGCGCCCTCGGCTGTAATTTTCGAAGATGCGCTATCAATCTCGCTCAAGTCGGCATGCGTGAGTTCGATGGCAACCGCTCCGATGTTTTCCTCCAGGCGAGACAGTTTGGTCGTGCCTGGGATGGGAACGATCCACGGCTTCTGTGCCAGCAGCCACGCCAAAGCAATCTGCGCAGGCGTTGCATTCTTCCGCTTTGCGATTGTGCCCAGCAGATCGACGAAGGCCTGGTTCACTTTCATGGCTTCTGGTGTGAAGCGCGGCAATTTGCTGCGGAAGTCGTCGCTGCCGAGCTTTGTGTTTTCATCCATTTTGCCGGTGAGGAATCCCTTGCCGAGCGGGCTGTAGGGAACCAAACCGATGCCGAGTTCTTCGAGCGTGGGGATCACTTCGGCCTCGGGCTTGCGCCACCACAGCGAGTATTCGCTTTGCAGTGCAGTTACCGGCTGCACGGCGTGGGCGCGGCGAATGGTCTGCACGCCTGCTTCAGAGAGTCCAAAGTGCTTTACCTTGCCAGCCTGGATGAGGTCCTTCACGGCTCCGGCCACGTCTTCGATCGGCACCTCGGGATCGACACGATGCTGATAGTAGAGATCGATGACATCGGTCTGGAGGCGCTTGAGCGAAGCCTCGACAACCTGCTTGATATGCTCAGGGCGGCTATCGAGGCCATGCGAACCAGGCCTGCCGTCGGCATTCATCCTGAAGCCGAACTTGGTGGCGATGACCACTTTATCGCGGATAGGCGCGAGCGCTTTGCCAAGAAGCGTCTCATTTGTGAACGGGCCATAGACCTCAGCGGTATCAAAGAACGTAATGCCGCGCTCCACGGCCGCGTGCATCAGCGAGATCATTTCCTGCACGTCGTGAGGCGCGCCATACGAAAAGCTCATTCCCATGCAGCCGAGGCCGAGAGCCGATACTTCAAGATTGCTGTTTCCCAATTTACGTTTCTGCATTTGTTCCTCCTGCGGACTTTTGGGGTTCTTTTAAACTGAGCCGCCCTGCATGGAAGGCTGGGCGGCTCGGTCTGGAGCTATTCGGATTTGAGCGAAGCCATGTCGATCGAGAAGCGGTACTTGACATCGGACTTGAGCAGACGCTCGTAGGCTTCGTTGATCTTCTGGATGGGGATGACCTCGACGTCTGAGGTAATGTTGTGCTGGCCGCAGAAATCGAGCATCTCCTGGGTTTCGGCGATGCCGCCGATGAGCGAGCCGGAGAAGCTGCGGCGCGCGAAGATAAGGCTGAAGACGGCTACGGGCAGCGGTTTCTCAGGTGCGCCCACCATGGTGAGGTTGCCGTCGCGGCGAAGCATGTTGATATAGGCGTTGATGTCGTGGTCGGCTGCAACGGCGTCGAGGATGAAGTCGAAGCTGCCGGCGTGCTGGGCCATCTCATTGGCGTTGCGCGAGAGGACGACTTCATCGGCGCCGAGGCGGAGTGCGTCTTCCTTCTTGCTCGCGGATGTGGTGAAGACGACGGTGTGGGCTCCGAGTGCGTGCGCGAACTTGACGCCCATGTGACCCAATCCGCCGAGGCCGACGACACCGACCTTCTTGCCCTTGGTTACGCCCCAGTGCCGCATGGGCGAGTAGGTGGTGATTCCGGCGCAGAGCAGGGGCGCTGTGCCGGCAAGATCGAGGTTCTTGGGCACGTTGAGCACAAAGTGCTCGGTGACGACAATGCTGTCGGAGTAGCCGCCGTAGGTGACGCCGCCGATGTGCTTGTCGGGGGCGTTGTACGTGAAGGTGGCGTTGCGGCAGAACTGTTCGAAGCCGGCCTTGCACTCGGGACAGGTGCCGTCCGAGTCGACAAGGCAGCCGACACCGGCCAGGTCGCCGGGCTTGAATTTGGTGACGGCAGAGCCGACCTTTGTAACGCGGCCGACGATCTCATGGCCGGGAACGCAGGGGTAGACGGTGGGCATGACGCCGCTCCACTCATTGCGGGCCTGGTGGAGATCGGAGTGGCAGATGCCGCAGAAGAGGATTTCGATCTGCACGTCGTGTTCGGTGAGATCGCGCCGTGCGATCGTGGTGGAAGCAAACGGCGATGTTGCGCTGGAAACGGAATAGGCTTTTGCTTTGTACATGAGTGACCTCATTATCTTCGGCAGATGGCGAGCATCTGTCCTGTGAATGAGACTACGAGAGAGGGTGCTTCGAGTGGTAGCCCGATTCTGCCAATCTATTGCCTATTTCTGCCTATGCATAGATTTTTGTGCACAGCATTGTGAATTCCGCGTTAACTTGGTCTTATGGGAGTCAAGCAGGTGAAAGCAGCGAAATACAAGGATGTGCGTGCGGAGCAGAGCGTGGTTGAGGCGCGGGCTGAGCTAGCCCGCAAGATTGCCGATCGTGTTGTTGCGGAAGGAGACATGCCCACGGAGATACCGGGCCTGCGCCTCTACCGCCGCAGCGAGCCGACCGCCTGCGCCTCGGCTGCCTACGAGCCCAGCCTGATCGTCTTTTTGCAGGGACAAAAGCAAATCGTTGTTGGCAAAACAACCTACCTGTGCGATGGCTCGAACTTTCTTCTGACCTCGGTCGATCTCCCTGTTGTGAGCCAGGTGACCGTGGCAACGGTGAAGGAACCAATCCTTGGCTTGATCCTGAAACTTGAAATGCCCGCAGTGCGGGAGATTCTTGCGCAGCAGGAGTTTCATTTGGAGGGTGAAGCCGCAGACGCGCGCGGCATGGCTGTCGGTGTCACATCTCTCGAACTGCTGGACGCATGTTCGCGGCTCGTGGACCTAATGAATGCGCCACAGGACATTCCCTTTCTCAGCAGCTTGATCCAGCGCGAGATTGTCTTTCGCTTGCTGCGCAGTCCGCAGGGCAAGCATCTGCGCGCCATCGCCACGCTGGGCGAGCAAAGCCACCGCACTGCCAAGGCGGTTGAGTGGTTGAGAACGAACTACGCCAAGCCGCTGCGCGTGGAGGAACTCGCGGCCATGGCGCGCATGGGCGTGTCGACGCTGCATCATCAATTTCGATCGCTGACGGCGATGAGCCCACTGCAATATCAGAAACAGCTTCGGCTTCATGTAGCACGGGAACGCATGATCAATGAGGGGCTGGATGCAGCAAGCGCCGCGTTTGAAGTCGGCTATGAAAGCGCAAGCCAATTCAATCGCGAGTACAGCCGGTTCTTTGGTCAGCCGCCGATGCGCGATGTGAAAGCGCGCCGGATAGTCGGCACCGCGACAGCGCGCGCTTGACGGGAATTCATTCGAACCGCGGCGCGCCTTACGCTATCCCCTGGTTGACCTTCTCCGCCGCGCGCAAGGCGAGGCCGTGGGCTACGGAGGTAAACTCATTGCCGCCGCGAATGCGGTCCTTGCCGAAACGGGTCTCGAAGATGCGGCGCACGGCGGGCACAAAGGAGCTTCCACCGGTAAGGAAGACGCGATCGACTGCGCGTGGATCGATGCCGGAATCCGTGAGGAGCTTGTCGACGGAATTCTCGATGGCCTCTAAATCTCTCTCGATCCATGATTCAAATTCGCGGCGCGTGACGGGGATGCGGAGATCCATACTGCTGTCGTGAAAACGGAACTCAGCTTTCTGGTTGCGTGACAGCTCGAACTTGACCTGCTGCACCGCCTGGTGAAGTTGGTAGCCGAGGTCTTCATCAATGATCGTAATCAGGGCCTGGATCTTTTCCGGCTCCAGCGCGCGAATCAGTGCGCTCTTCAGGATTTCGCGGACGTTGTTGGTGCGCAGGAAAGAGAGATAGTGCCAGCGTT
>CAYQOQ010000092.1:0-18996 GCA_964419175.1 uncultured Occallatibacter sp.
GCGCCGGCATCATTGTGCGCAACTCGATTATTCTCGTCGACTTTATCGAGCTTCGTATCCGACAGGGAATGCCGTTGGCCGAAGCAGTCATCGATGCGGGCGCCACGCGGTTTCGCCCCATGCTGCTGACGGCAGCAGCGGTCGTCGTGGGTGCAAGCGTGATTCTTACCGATCCCATTTTCCAGGGGCTTGCACTATCGCTGATTGCGGGAGCAGTGGCTTCGACTTTCCTCTCGTGGCCAACCATTCCAGTGCTTTACTACATGGTTCATTCGCGGCATCAAGCCGGGACTGCACCTCAACCTGAAATTGAAGAAGGAGATTCTCTATGACAGTCGAACGCGCTTTACGTATGATGGCAGGCGCTGTTGTGCTTTTGTCCCTTGCGCTTGCGCATTACGTTTCAATGTACTGGCTCTGGCTGACGGCTTTTGTCGGACTTAACCTGCTGCAATCGGCGTTTACAAACTGGTGCCCTGCAATGTCTATCTTCCGCGTCTTGGGTATGAAAGATGCCAACTGCGGCACCGCCAAGTAGGAGCGATATGCACGACAAACGGTTTCCTGCGTCCGAGGCACACCGGCTCGACGATCCTGCACGCAAAGTGTGGCTTCCTCCTGCCGAAGTGCTCGCTGCACTTTCCCTGCGCCAGAATGACACGATTGCCGACCTGGGCGCAGGCACGGGATATTTCTCGCTGCCCCTAGCCAAGGCCGTCGGCGCGAATGGCAAAGTCTACGCCGTCGATGCGCAGGACGAAATGCTCGCGCTCCTGCGGCAAAAGCTGCTCGAAGGTTCCGTATCCAATGTCGATCTCATCCACGCAGAGGCCGAATCGACAACATTGCCGGGTGCCTGCTGCACGCTCGTCTTTCTGGCCAATGTCTGGCACGAATTCGCGGATCGCGCCGTCGTCTTTAAGGAGTCTCTTCGCATTCTCAACCATCACGGGCGCATCGCGATCCTCGACTGGCGGCCGGATGTTGAACGCGAAGCCGGTCCCCCTCTGGATCATCGCCTGGCTGCATCGGATGCCGCGGATCGGTTGCTTTCCAGCGGACTTCATCAGGTGGCATGCGTGAATGTAGGCCGGTACTCCTGGCTCGTTCAAGGGGAGAAACTGCAATGACGGCGCGAAAGAGTGCTTCACGACCGGCAAGTTCGCGGCATGTTCGCGGCGAGCGGGTCAAGGATGAAGTCTACCGCCAGATGTTCCTGCTGGAGGAAAGCCGTCCTGGCGCCGAGATGGGTCTCGCCTTGGCATTGTTGCGCGCATGGCTGGCCGCTGACTCGAAGCTCGCAAGCGAAGAGGAGCTAGATTGGCTGAAGAAGATGTCCCCGATCTGCCTGCGGATGATTGAGGCCGCATTGCAAGTGCCCGGCACTGCGCATCTCTCTGTGCAGTGAGTTCCTTTCGGATTGCCTTACGCAGTGAACAGGCGGACCTTCAGGTGAATCAGCTATCGCATACATACGCGGGGATATACTGGTATTGATCTCAATGACCTCATGCGATACGACCTGAACTGATTCAAGCCACAGATCTGTTGCGCCTCAACACCCCTGAAGCTGTAGAAGAGGCGATCGGATTGCTTCAGAACACGGTCTACTCCTTCAGCATGAAAATCTGCGGGCATCCTGAAGATGCAGAAGACACCATGCAGGAGGTGCTCTTCCGTTCCTTTGAGCACATGGCCAAGATACGCGACCCGCAGAAACTGGCCGTCTGGCTTTACACCGTCACTCGAAACCGCTGTTGGCGCATGCGCAGCAAGACTTCTCATGCCCCAACCAATATGCTTTCGCTTGATGAGTTGATGCCCAGCGATGAAGAGTTGGGGCGGTTGCTCCAGGATGCCGAAAAGGGCCCCGAAGGCAACCTGCTCTACGCCGAGCAGCACTATCTGTTGCATCAGGCTATCCTGCGCATCCAGGCGCCTTTGCGTATCGTCCTCGTGCTCCATGATATGGAAGAGTTGACCACCGAGCAGGTCGCACAGATTCTCGATCTGCAGCAGGGGACCGTGCGGATTCGTCTTCATCGGGCGCGTTTGAGTGTGCGCAAGGAGATGAACCAACTGCTGAGTGGCACTTCAGGGGATTCTGATAACGCCCGATCGCTCGCGAAAAGGCCCAAAGGCACCCGATCCAAGAGTCGGCGACGTCCCGATGAATGCCACGATTTGTTTGCCAACCTTTCTGAATACCTGGACGGAAGAGTGGAGCCCGTTACGTGCGACCAGATGCGGGGGCATATCGAGGCATGCCCGTCCTGCGTGGCGTTTCTGCGTGACCTGCGTGCAGCCATCGACCGCTGCCGCTCCCTGCAGATCCCCTGTAACTCCGCTGTCGCACCCCAATTGCGCGCCATCCTCACGCGCGAATACCTGCGTATGCTGATTCTCCCGGCCACAAAATAAACATCTGCGGTTTTGTAGCGAATTGCCTCTGCCGTGTCTTTCTTCTAACAAAGAGGAGAAACTCCATGGAAGTGAAGATTACGCATCTCAATCAAGTCAAATTCGCCATCCATTCGCGCTCGCATTCGATTCTTTGCGATCAACCGGCAGAGAATGGGGGCGAAGACACTGGAATGACACCCCCTGAGCTTATGCTCGCGTCATTAGGTTCCTGCGCAGCTTTCTATGCGGTTCAATATCTCAAGACCCGCAACCTCGACGACAGTGGCGTGGAAGTTCGGTCGTCTCCCCGCTATGCAGAGAGTCTACACCGGATCGAAAGGTCTCCTTATGCCTGAAAAAACTCATCGTCGCTCCGGTCTCCGGAGATACCAGCCACAGTTCCTCGGTCCAAGGAGAGCCGGCGATGGAGTAGCGAATGGCTATGTGATTGGCTGCGTCTGTTTAAAGACTATAGGCTGCATAGGTCTTGGCACAAAGCAGACAGATGCATCCAGTGCGGGAAAACCGCTCGATGGGTGCAATGGGGCGAGGACTGGAAACGAAATCACGGTTTGGCCATTGACGCACTCCCAGAGGAAAGGGGATCAACAGCCAGGCCAGACCTTCAGGACCGCGCCAGTCCTCGACCCGACCGCCAAGTTTCCTCACTCGAGTGCGCACACTTTCTCGTTTGTAAAGACGGCTAGAAACCACGCTTACTATGAAAGTGGCTGTCCCAGCCGGTTCTCCAACTGTGCTCGGTAGTTTCGGCTTACGCGGGTACGTTCGCCGTTCTTGAAGACAGCGTCGAACTCGCCGTGAGAGATCGGCTCCAGCTGCAGAATTTTCTCGATATTCACAATTGCCGAGCGATGCACACGCACGAATCGTCTCGGATCGAGCCGTTCGACCAACTCATGCAAAGCGGCGCGATACAGCACATGCTCCCCGGCCACGTGCAGGTTCACGTAGACGCCAGCAGCCTCGATCCACTCAACCTCGGCCGCGCGAATGAAGCGGGTGTTGCTGCCGGTTTTCACCACCAGTCGATCCCACGGGCGCGCAGAATTCCGCGCTGACGAGAACTCTGGATTCGCGGAAAGCATCTTTATCATCCGTTGTCCAAACTTACACGTGCTGCGCTCCGCCAGCCGGGTCTTGGCGCGATACAGTGCAGCCTCAAAGCGCTCATCGCTGAAGGGCTTCAACAGATAATCCAGCGCGTTGGTTTCAAATGCTCGAATCGCGTGCTGGTCATAGGCTGTGACGAAAACCGTCAGTGGCATCAGGTTCGCGCCAATGGCATCGATCACTCCCAGCCCGTCCAACTCAGGCATCTGCACATCGAGAAGGACCAGTTCCGGTCCCCGGCTCTGAATCATTTCGACGGCCGAAATTCCATCGGAAGCTTCGAGAATCTCGGCGATCTGGGAATCTTTGTGCAACAGGTCAGTGAGACGTTGCCGCGCAGGAGCCTCGTCATCCACAACCAGCACACGAATAGAATCAGCGGTGGTCATCGAAATTTCCTCCATGCACACGCAGGGGAAGAATAATCGCCGCCACAGTACCTCCGTTCGGTTGCGGGCGTACTTCAAAATCGCTTTTCCCATTCGGATGAAGGCCCTTGATGCGCTCGCGCGTTACCGAAAGACCGAGTCCCGACGAAAACTCTGGCCTCCATCCTGGCGGTAACCCCACACCATCATCCTGTACCCGAATTTCGATTTGATTGTAAATCTTACGCGCCGAGACGATCACACTCCCGCCCGCAGCCCTATGCGAAATCCCATGACGGATCGCGTTCTCGACCAGTGGCTGGAGGATGAGCGAAGGCACAGCGGCAGAACGAAGTTCCGACTCAATTTGCATCTCGATCCTGAGCTTTTCTCCGAAGCGAATCTTTTGGATCGCCAGATAGTGATTCAGAGCTTCGAGCTCCTCATTCAGCGAAACCTCTTGCCGGTCCTGGGTTTCAAGCGACTTGCGCAAAAGATCGCCCAGATGCTCAATCATTCTGCGCGTCAGCTTGGGGTCACATTCCACGTGCGAGGAGATGGTATTCAGCGCATTGAAGAGAAAGTGCGGGTCGAGTTGCATGCGCAAGGCATTCAACCGCGCTTCGGTAAATTTTCTCTCCATCCGCTCCAGCCGCAACTCGCTCAACAGGTAGCGTTCATAGTATCGGTACGCTTGCAAGATGCTCACAATCACCCAGTAGATGAGCCAGTTCCACAGAGTGTCGTCCAATACCCAGGTCGTAAATATCTTGGATGTCCGAAGGGTATTCCATGAGCCAATGCCGAGCGCGATGCAGGCCAGGTCATTCACGTAGCGGTAGAGAGTGGTAAAGAGCAGGCTGGCCGGCACATGCGCAAGAAAGCGCCTACCAAATTGCTTGTCAGTGAACGGCAACCGGTGGTCGAAAGCAAGAATGAACGGCGTAATCAGACCCCACGACCACCACCACGCAAACTGCCCACGCACGGAATCGACCCCTTTGTACATGAGTCCCTGGCCTCTCGCCAGGCTAGGGAGCGAATAGATCAAGCTGAGAGAGGTCCATATGAGCGCTGCGAGCAAACTGCGCCGCACCCATCCACTGGACTGTCGATCCAGATATTGCAGGCGTCCCCTCGCTACATTGACGATTTTGCTCATATACATCGTGGCCCTGAAGTCGAAGTTCCACGCGATTCGTAAAAGACAAGTCTGCGTCTTGCACGAGAAACACGCATCCTCGATTATCAATCAAAGCAGTGGAACTCGCCCGGAATGAATTGAATCGTACGCGAGAAACCATTCGCGCGCCTCAAAACCTCAGCAGATAGCTGAATTTCACAAACACTTGTCGGTCAGTTGAGGTTCCGGGCAGGGTGGTCGCGGTGTACTGCTGGGTTGCGGATGCGCTGTAGTCCTCGTTTTGAAATGTATTTGCGTACCCCACGTAGAGCGCGGTTCCCGGGTGCGGCAGATAGGTGAACAGCAGCGTGGTGTCGGCCTGCTTCGCATAACTGCTTGCCACAAGCGCGCTATTGGGCAGCAACGAGTTGTAATCGAGGATCGCGTTAAAAGAATAATCGCGTGTCAATTGATAGTTGACCTTTGAGCGAATCAGGTGATTGGTAAAAACAACGCCGGTGGGTAGCGACAGAGTCGGAGGGCAATTGGAATCGATGGCCAGGCGCGTGTAGTAGTAAATCTCGTCCAGCCGCAGATGCGCTTGCGGATAAAGCGTGACAGTTGTCGAGGCATTGACGGAGTTGCCCAGAAAAGGCGCAATGCCCGCTGCCGGATAATAGTTCGGAAGCTTCCCCTGTTTGTAGTTCGCCGTCAGGTCCAACCATTTGTACCATGAGGTCATGAGGGTAATCGAATTGTACCGCTCCTGAAAACCGATCCCTTTATACAGTTCATATTGGTTTGTGTGGTTGAACGTCAACGTTGTCAGCCGGGGCAGCGTGAATGAGAAATTCGGTGTCACTCCCCAGTTTTCCAGGCGGTGCTCGTGATCGTAGTTCTCGGTTGCATCTATGCCGGGACCGAATGCCAGCAGCGTATGGTTAGTCTTCGGCTTCCATTGGTAACTGAAGTAGTTGTCTAACACTCGAATATCTGTGCGGGGCAAATAACCGACTGTAGCATTGAGCCCCGGGCTTCGGTCTGTATAGGATGTGCTGAAGTATTTATGCGGATCGGACTTGTTGAGCATCAGGAGGAATCCAGGGCCAGCCAAATAGCCGCTCGGACTCTGTTCAGTTTGCGTCGTCGTAGCTTGACCCGTCAGAGTCCAGTTGTGCGCAGCCAGGTAGCGCAAGTCGATGGAACCGACCCGGTTCGATTTGGACTCGAAGGTGGAATCGCTCAGGAATAGTCCCACATGGGATTGGTGGCCAAACTCCCGTCCCCCTCGAAACGCCGCATCAACTGCGCGGTCGCCGTGGCCGGTCTGACCCTGGACCAGCACCTCTCCTGGGGCTCGGTCATCAGCGACTAGAGCACCCAGGTTCCATCGATCCATCGAACCGGTCAGTTTTGCGCCGTATTGGGGATCGACAATTCGCCGCGAAAAAAACAGTTCCTCCGGCATCGAAAATACGGAGGCATTCTCAAGAAAGAACGGCCGCCGCTCTGGATAGACCACCTCAAAGCGCTGGTTGACTTGAACCTTTGGGTCGTCAGTGCCGATCTCACTGAAGTCCGGATTGACCGCCATGTCCAGGGTCAACGCATCGTGAAATACAACCTTGGCGTCCAGTCCCGGATGATGCTCAGACTGTTTTTGAAAACCGAGGCTCGGATCAAGATATGCGTCGTTTGAGTAAAGCCCATATGGAATCAGCTGAATATTGCGCCCTGATGAGATGTCGTCGTCGATCTCGATTGGCGCAAACTGGCCCACAAATTGAGGATCGTGCTTGTGGGTGATGTAGGGCCACGCTGCAAATTCATTTGTCCGCTGGATCATGCGCGCGAGGGCAATGTTCCAGACCTGCTTATGCGCGCGAGGAAATCGCAGAGTGCGAAATGGAATTGACTCCAGCACAACAAAGCCGTCCTTGGTGATGCGACCTTCGGAGTACCAGAGCCCTTCCCAACTTGGATCATCGCCAACGCCATCTGTGGTGCGGCCATCGTATTGAATTCCGTACGGATTTACGTCAAACCAGTAGGAGTGCTTGTGATCCTGAAACGTATCGATGTTGATGGTGACGCGATCGTCCGTGGTGATCTCCTTGCGAGGGGCAACACGCGCGCGAATCTTGCTTGGATCGTCCTTGCAGATCCAACCGACATAGAGGTTCTGCTTGTCGTACGAAAGATAGGCTGCGGTGGGCTGGCTGACGGGTTCGCCATCATGAGGATCCCATTGCCGAAATACAGTAACGACTGTTTCGGCCTCGCGTGGTGTTCCATTCAGGAAGTCAGAGAGGTTTGGAGCACGGCTGACCCGCGGAATTCGGAGCGGAGTCCGCTCGTCCTGCTCGGCAATAAGAGTCAATGGGAAACAAGCCAAAAAAAACAGCGCGACTCGACAGCAGGCAGAAAGACTCATATCAGCAAATTATGCTCGAATCTGCATCGAGTCGACAGATATGTTGCAATTGGGATTCGGGTGTTCCCAACCGGTCTCTCAGGTTGCAAGTCGGCGCGAACGTCGCCGTGCTTATGACGTTAGGGAACCCCAGCACGAGTCTCAAACTCGTGCTCTGCTTGGGTGAAATGATAAGGTGACGGTATGCGCGATGCGGCAACTGACACTGACGTCACAAGCGATCTTTGAGAAGCATAGCCGGCAGAGCAAGCGGGAAATGTTTCTCAACCAGATGGAGCAAGTGGTCGGCGTTGTTGGCGCTGGTCGAACCTCATTATCCAAGAGCGGGCAATGGTCATGCTACTTTGCCATTTTGGCGGCGTAGGCTGTGGGCGTGAGGCCGGCTAGACCTTGGATGGAGCGATCGGCCAGGGCGGGCAGTATGTCGGCAAGATACTTACGAATGGGAATGCCCAGTTTGTGGCAGCTCTCGACGATGCTGAAGATAGCGGCGATCTTGGGTCCGGCCTCTTTGCTTCCCAAGTGCAGCCAATTGCGGCGGCCGATCGCAATGGGGCGCATCGAATTTTCCTCCTAGTTTGTGGACAGCTCGATGATGGGATGGTCGAGGAAGCGAGTCAGTTCCGCCCGGCGCTTCAGCGTGTAGTTGATGGCCTTGCCCGCCACCGACTGCGGCAGGATTATGCCCTGCTTGCATAGCAGACAGCAGCGTATATAACTCGTCGACCAATGCGGGCGTGCGTTCCTGCCGTAACGCATGGCGATCGGCGAGCGAGAGGTTCTGTTCGCGCGCCTCGCGGTCGATGGCAAACAAGTCATCCATGTGCGCGACGGCGCGTTCCAGATGCACGGGCAACTGCTTGCGGCCCGCCTCCCGATGAGCATGAGAAATCCGACTGCGCAGACTTCGTCCAGCAAAGGCTCGCCGTCCGGCAGAGGGAGCAGAACCTTGCCAAAAAGATCGCCGCAGCCAGGATCTGGGCGATCAACCGGAAGACCGGCGACGTGTCAAACATGCTGAACTGCCAGGTCTCAGTCATCGACCGCGGGCACTCTTGGCTGGTCGCTGGATTGCGATAAGCCAGTGCACGCGGATGCAGCAGCAAGTGTAGACGGGATCAGGATAGCATTCATCGTTGTTTCCCAAAACGACGGAATTTGATATATCAGTACAACACGCGGACTGAGAGAAATCCGAATCGGGAGCGAAATGGATTTAGCGGGAAAGATCTGTCTGATTTCTGGAGGCACAAGCGGGATTGGCGCGGCAACAGCTTTGGCTTTTGCCGGGCGAGGCGCGCATGTCGCGCCCTGTCCCGTGGCGGGAAGAGAAATGTCTCCTCCACCTTTGAGTCCGCGGTAAAGTCCTGCGGGGGACACATCGAGTTTTTTGGAGGGGGATGTTGGCAAGCCAGAAGACTGTCGACGCTGCGTGGAGCAAGTAAAGGACCGATTTGGACGAATCGATGTGCTGGTTCATTCGGGTGGTGGAGCGGTTCCGAGAGACCTGTTTACTGTCTCGGAAGAGGCGTGGATGAATGCGTTCGCCGTTCATGTGCATGCGATCTATCTCCTGGCGAAAGCGGTGGCGCTGCTCATGGCCCAACAGCGCGAAGGGGCGATCGTTCTGTTGGGGTCAGCCGCCGGGTTGCGCGACTGTCTGGGTGCATTGGCGTATGGGATCGTGAAGGGAACTTTGCCACAATTTGCCCGAGCTCTGGCGCGCGAATTGGCGGACAAGGGCATTCGTGTCAACTGTATTTCGCCGGGCGTAATTCGCACGCCGTTTCAGAATTTCCTCACGCCGGAACAAGTTGAAGTCAACATTCGAAATCGTATTCCATTGCACAGAGAAGGAAAGCCTGAAGACGTGGCGGAGTTGATCGTGAGCGTCGTCCAAAACGACTTCATTACCGGGGAAAACTTTGTGATCGATGGCGGAATGCCGATCCGAATCGTGTAGGAGCGAAGTCCACCAGGATGGCAGATGGTTTGGGTAGAGCAGGAAGCGCGGCTTTGGATTTGACAAGGCCACGGATGGATGGATATCTTCGGACACGAATAGTAAGCGTTAACTGCAACGCTATTCGCGGTTGGGCGGGCTGTCTCATCCTGCAGTTGAGAAGGTAAATTCCATGACTTTTCGCAATCTCTTATATCGCGCTGCGGTGCTGCCCGGCTTGCTTTCTTTTACCGGGCTGTCAGCGCAAACGAACTCAACGGTGCTGGCGCCAAAGCCGCCTATGGGCTGGAACAGCTGGGACTCATTTGGTCCGTCTGTTCGCGAAGACGAAGTGAAGGCAAACGCGGATGTGATGGCCACCAAGCTCGCAAAGTTCGGTTGGCAATATGTCGTGGCGGACATCGAGTGGTACCAACCGGATGCACATGCGCATGGATATATTCCTCGTGGCCGCGTGACGATGGACAGCTACGGACGGTTCGTCCCTTCCCCCAATCGCTTCCCTTCCGCGACTTCCGGGGCGGGCTTCAAGCCACTGGCGGACTATGTTCACAGCAAGGGCTTGAAGTTTGGCATTCACATCATGCGGGGAATCCCTCGCGAGGCCGTGGACAAGAATCTGCCGATCGAAGGAACGAAGTTTCACGCGGCGGACGTGGCCGATAAGGTGAACGTGTGCAAGTGGGCGGGGATGGAAGATACCTATGGCGTGGACATGACAAAGCCTGGCGCCCAGGCCTACTACGATTCGATTGCTCGGTTATACGCGTCGTGGGGCGTGGACTTCGTCAAGGCAGATGACATGAGCCTGCCTTTTCGAGGGCCTGAGATTCATGCCTTGAGCGTGGCGTTGAAGAAGACCGGAAGACCGATTGTGCTCAGCCTGTCACCAGGGCCGGCGCCGATTGAGAAGTACGAAGATCTAAAGGCGAACGCCCAGATGTGGCGCATCTCGAATGACTTTTGGGATCGCTGGATCGATATCAAAGAGCAGTTTGACCGCGCGCATCGGTGGGAAAACGGCTCTCACCCGGGAGGGTGGCCGGATGCCGACATGTTGCCGCTGGGGCACATTGCCATTCGAGGTGAGCGCGGTGACGACCGCATGAGCCTGCTTACCCACGACGAGCAAATCACCCTGATGACACTCTGGGCAATTTTTCGTTCGCCGTTGATGTTTGGCGGAGACCTGGTGACGAGCGATGATTTCACTTTCAGCCTGTTGACCAATGCAGATGTGCTGGCAGTGAACCAGGAAAGTACGCAGGGTCACGAGGTCAGCCGCAAGGATGGGGTCATCGTTTGGACGGCAGAGGGATCGAACAGCGCGCGCTACGCTGCGATTTTCAATTCCTCTGACGCAGCACAGAACCCCAGCTTTTCGTGGCAGAGCATCGGATTGGCGGGATCGAATTACGGCGTCAAGGATCTCTGGGCAGGAAAAACTCCTGCTGCGACTGTAGCGGATGGGAAAAGTGTGCACGCATCGCTCGCTCCGCATGCGAGCATGCTTTTCAGACTGACACCACAGTAGGGCGATTCGCTGGATTGGAGCAACGTTCAGGAGATGCATATGCAGAAGCGTAAATTGCTCTTGGTGGCGGTAGTCGCCGCGTGCTACTGGGTCCAACTGAGGCCGGCCCTTGGACAGGACGATGCGCTGCTGCAAAGCTCTGTTCGCAACAAGGAAGCAGCTCCGTCGGCCGTTTCTGTGCAGAGTCTTGTGCCTCCCAATGAGCAAATTCTGCCGATGCCGCTTGAAAGCAGAGAACGATTGGGTGCTGTGCCCAAGCGCGGAATGTGCAGCACAATCCCAGCCTCGCGACCACCAGACGGCCTGCTCAGCGGGAATGGCAAGATGTACGTGGAGGTCTACGGACGACCCTTTGATGAACAGATCATCTTCCACCATGAGCGGCTGATTGCTCCTTGGAAGGGTGATCCCATGGAGGCTCCGAAGATCGCGGAGGTGCTGCCTGAAGTTCGCAAGCTCATTCTGGAGGGTCAGTACCGGAAGGCGGACGAGTTGGCGTTGGCCAAGGCGGAAGAGGGGCCCACGAAGCCAGAGACCAGCAACCTTGCCGAACATCCTGCGTTTACTATGCGGATCGAGACTGCGGGTCAACATGCGGTTCACGACTATCTGAGGACGATTGATTTCGAGAGCGGCGAAGTCAAGGTGCGATGGGCAGACGACGCAGGGCTATGGGAGCGACGCACCTTTGTTTCTCGTCCAGACAATGTGGTGGTGCAGTTGTTGACAGCGCCAGTGAATGGAGTGATCCACACGCGCATTAATCTCGACACTTCAAATGTGTTGGGGGGATCGAGGAGCTTGCAAAGCCCACGTGTTTTGACTCCCAAAGAAGGCATGCCCAGGCCGATGATCAACCCCGGCGCCAATGAAGTCAGATTTGCGCGAGAAGTGGATGAGCATGGATTCATTCTTCAAGGGCATTATGTGGTCGAGCGAGGGAATCCTGGGTACGCGAGTGTCACGCGCGTGATCGCGGATGGTGGTTCGGTACAGGCTGCTGGTGAATCACTCGAAGTCTCGGGCGCTCGTTCGCTGACGCTCGTGACACGTATTGAAGCCAGCAACGATCTTCGACAGCCGGATGTAGAGGCGCTGAAGATAGCCGTCGACCAATTGCCTGCCAGCTATGAGGAACTGCTGGCGCGTCACCGGCCAGTGCAGTCCGAGGTGATGGATCGTGCGTCACTTGATTTTGGGGATGGGTCTCAGCATTCGATGAGTGGCGAAGAGATGCTGGCGGATCAGAGGACTCGGTCCGACTACAACGGCGCGCTGCTTTCGAATCTTTTCGACATGGGCCGGTATTGGCTCTACTTGCGCAGCGGCGATTTTCCGCCCATCTGGGGCCATGTCAACATCAATGTGAACCTGCAGATCTCTGGTGCGGTCTTGGAGAATCTACCGGAAGCGATGCAGTCCTATGTGCGATGGACGGAGGGATTGCTACCGGACTCGCGCGTCAATGCTCAGCATATCTTCGGGGCTCGCGGCGCACTCTTTCCGATTCATCCGACACAACGCGGCGGACAACTCGATCATTTTGCATATGGTTGGCCTCATCATTATTGGATTTCCGCAGGCGGCTGGATGTACAGCCCGATCTGGGACTACTACTTGGCGACGGGAGACAAAACGTTCCTGCGCGACCATGTACTTCCTGGTCTCATGGAGATTGGGCTTTTCTACGAGGACTACCTGGCGATCACCGGGAAAGACGGCAAGTACATCTTCATTCCCTCGTATTCGCCGGAGAACTGGCCTTCCAATTCCGATTCGTCTCCGGCAGTGATCAATGCAGATATGGACATCATGGTCTGCCGCGAGGTCTTTACGCACCTAATTGAAGCCTCAGAAACTTTGGGCGTTCATGCGGAGTCGATTCCGCGGTGGAAGGCAATGCTGGAAAAGCTGCCTCCATACCTTACCGACACGGATGGTGCGTTGAAGGAATGGGCGTGGCCTTCGCTGGAGGAGGGCGTAGCGCTAGATCATCGCCATGAATCGCATATGTACGCGGTCTGGCCTGGAGACGAAATCACGACCGACCAGACTCCGGATCTTGCGCGTGCCTCATGGCTCGCCATCCGCAAGAGGGCACAGGGGAACGCATCGGCGCATGGGATTCTACACAGGGCCTTGACGGCGGCTCGCTTGAAGGATGCGACGCTCTTGAATTTTGACCTGCGTGAGTTGTTGGAGATGGGTTACGTGAATGCGAGTCTAACCACGCTTCACAATCCCTATTCTTACCCTGCGCCTGACCCGCAGGGAGGCCTGCCGACGATCATGATGGAGATGCTGGTGTATTCGCGACCCGGTGAGATTGGCTTGCTGCCAGCGTTGCCCGATAATCTGACGACGGGGAGGGCCAAGGGGATACTCGCACGAACACAGGCCGCAATTGATGACTTGGCGTGGGACTTGAATGCCAGGACGCTGAGAGTAACGATCAGTTCAAGGATCGATCAGAAGGTGCGGCTCCGCGTGGGCGGAGGGATCGACGATATCGAAGCAGCGAAAGGTGTTGTGTTGAGTCAACCATCCACGGATCAAGACGGCGTGGATGTGCAGCTTTCTAAGAATCAGCCGGTGACGTTGCAAGTGAAGATAGGTAACCAGGAGCGAACCGAGTGGGTTCGGCAAGCAAAGTCATTGCAGTAGGGAAATGGAGGAAAGCGTTGCGAGAGTTTGATTCGGATCGACCGAGCAGAATTCTGGTGGACGCTCAGACACGGAATTCGAACGGGAGGTCACGGAGAAGCAAATGACAAATATGCCTGTTACGAAGTGGTCCGAACCACATCGATGATTTTCAGTTGGATTCGGAGTCTGGATGGGTGATCCTCAGCTGGGAATGTTGCCAGGCGCGGTGGGAGCTCGTTCGATCAACCGCGGCTTTGGACCCTCTTCGAGGAGATCTTGCATGACTCTCAGAACGTTCACATTGAGTGCCACTGTTGCGCTGAATTTCCCCGCTTGCAATAGCGGTACCTTGCAGGCGCAAACCCAGACGCCGGTGCCGCCCGCCTACAACCCAACAAACCCGCTGTCATCAACCGCCGGAGAACCTCCTTCCGTTGAGGTCGCCCCGGATCATCATGTGACCTTCCGAATTCATGCTCCGGAGGCGACCGCCGTCACTTTGAACGGCGACTTTCTGCTCGGCGCACCACAGGTCAAGTTGATCAAAGGCAGCGACGGAACCTGGACGTACACCTCGGAGCCTCTCACGCCCGACTCGTACACATACAACTTCACTGTCGACGGCGTAATGGTGCTTGACACCCGGAACCAGAACTTTAAAGACACGCCGAATTCGCTCTTCAACTTCTTTGATATGCCGGATGCTTCCACGGATTTCATGGCGCTACGCGACGTACCTCACGGCCGTGTGGAATCAGTCATCTATCACTCCGCTTCCCTGAACATGGAGCGCCGCGCCCACGTCTATCTGCCTCCCAATTTCGAAGCTATTCACGCGAAACTTCCGGTCCTGTATCTACTGCATGGGGCCGGCGACAATGACATCTCATGGACCAGCGCCGGCAAGATCAATCTCATCCTCGATAACCTCTATGCTGCCGGAAAGCTGAAAAACATGATCGTCGTGATGCCCAGTGGTCACGTGCCCGGCGCACCTCGGCGCATGATGCAACCACCCTCGCCGGAGGGCGATCCATTCACCAAGGATTTTCTCAACGACCTGGTGCCCTACGTGCAAAAGGCATTTCCGATCTCGTCCCGCAGAGAAGACACGGCAATTGCCGGCTTCTCCATGGGCGGCGTTCAAGCGCTCAACCTGGCGCTCTTTCACCAGGAAATGTTCGATTACGTTTTCCCCATGAGCACAGGCTACTTTCCCGCTGGCATCAAGCAGATCGAGCAAGACAACGCTGCGATCCTGAAAGCCCTTGCCGCCCATCCCTTCAAGCAATTCATAATGGCCCGTGGCAAAGACGACAAACTCACCGCCGCGAATTCTCTGGCAACTTTGCAAATGCTCGACGACTACAAGATTCCGCACAAGTACATTGAACTGGATGGGATCCATTCGTTCGTGTTCGCCCGCAGATTTCTCTTATCTGTCTTCCCGCTTATGTTTCGATAAACGGCGCAAGCTCGTGTGCCGGTCGCTCAACCCAATCAAGAGCTCAACAAGGCAGAACGCAACAGCGGCTCGGCTAGCTTCTGAGGACAAAGTCAACTGTGATCTGCACGAAGTCTTGCTCCTTCGCGAGTGTTACGGAATGCGAGCATGGCTGCCGCTCTATCCCGGTTCCCTCACTTCCAAGGAGCGCACCATCGGCCGAGTGAAGGCCTCCGCGATTCTACCCTGCCTGTGGAGCTACATTTTTTTGCTCTTGAATTCCCTTCGAATCTCGTGGTCTTCTGCCATGACGTAAGCCATCGAAGGGGAGCGTCGAACGCGATCAGCGCATGTTACGCTAACTTTAACAATGAGGGTCGCGTGCCGAGTGCTTGAACTAACAGGCTTAGGCATCGAAGAACGGCTGGCGATTGATGACGACACGGAGAGATTTTCTATACGTTGGGGCACTGATTGCGCCGGGGTTTATGTGGATGGAGCCGGCTGTCAGAGCTTTGACCTTCACGGCAAACCCGGCTGACAAACCAAATGCACACAAACAGGAATGGCCGCGCGAGCCGACTACAAGGCTCATTTTCAACTTCAACCAGAGCTGGCAATTCTTTCGCGAAGATGCGGGAAATCCCGCAGTTGTGGTTTCCGCTGATCGACAGATCAAGAAAATTGATCCTATCGATTGGGAGGTGGTGAACCTGCCCCATACGGTCCGGCTGGAGCCCCTTGATGCCAGTGGAGGGCGCAACTTTCAAGGGATCTGCTGGTATTCTAAGCACTTTCCAGCCGACCCTGCATGGAAGGACAGAATTGTGTGCCTGAAGTTTCAAGGAGCGATGCAGGTAGCCGACGTGTGGCTGAACGGGCAATTAGTCCACACCAACTACTGCGGTTATCTTCCCTTCACCGTCGATATCACCGAGGCTCTCCGGCACGGTGAGGAGAACACTGTGACTCTTCGCCTGAACAACGCGGACAATTCAGAGGTGCCTCCAGGCAAGCCGCAGGACCAGCTTGATTTCACTTATTTTGGAGGCCTGTACCGAAGCGTCGATCTGATCGTGATGGACCATGTTTACATCACCGACCCTATTCTGCGCGATCAGCCCGCAGGCGGTGGCATCTTCGTCACCATTCCCCTTATAGAGGCTGAACGTGCGAGCGTCGCGGTCCGGACAGAGATTACACATGCTGGATACGGGACCAGTTCATGCTCCATTCGACAGGAGCTTTACGCGCCGGACGGCAACCTTGCCGCAAGCGTTGAGACGCCCCTGTCGCTCAGCGCGGGACATTATCAAACTGTCGCCCAGCAGATCGATGTGCTCGCGCCGATGCTCTGGCATCCGGACCACCCGCATCTTTACGTACTGCACACCTCTGTGCTTCGCGATGGAAAATCGGTAGACGACCAGTTCACGCGGGTCGGCATCAAGCGAATCGCCTTCGACCGCGAAAAGGGACTTTCGATCAATGGCGAGCGATATTTCTCCATCGGAGCCAATCGCCATCAGGACCACCCTTACGTCGGATATGCTTTGCCAGCCTCGGCGCATTACAAAGACGTGAAGAAGTTGCGGGATGCCGGCTTCACCTCTTACCGTAGCCATTATCCGCAAGATCCCGCTTTCATGGATGCCTGCGATGAGCTTGGGATGATGGCCATCGTCTCTAACCCCGGCTGGCAGTTCATGGGAGATCAGGTCTTCCGTGAGCGGGCCTACAAGAACGCGCGAAACATGGTGCGGCGCGACCGCAATCATGCTTCGGTGATTCTCTGGGAGTCCCAGATGAACGAGACAGACAACTCGACTGTGGCAGCCGAACTCTACCGCATCGTACACCAGGAGTATCCGGGAGACCAGGCGTTCGCTGCGGGCGACCGGGTAAAACAGCCGGTGTCCGGGTTTAGCGCTTGGGATGTACAGTACAGCAATAACCGTGGCGAGCGGCCAGAGTGGACGCGCGAATGGGGCGACCTGGTAGACAACTGGACCGATCAGCAGGGTCCAAACCGCGTGGCCAGAGGTTGGGGCGAAACTTCGATGCTGTCGCAGGTCGATCTTCACTTTGCGATGTTGGACAGAATCTTCAAGGAGCAAAAAGAGCCCGTGACCGCCGAGCGTGCGCGCCCGTCCGGCGCGGGGCTGTGGGCCGGGATCGACGCGTATCGCGGCTATCATCATCAGCCATTCCTCGGCGGTCCGCTTGACCTGTTTCGAATCCCGAAGTTCGACTACTCCATGTTTCAGAGCCAACGGCCGCCCACGATGTCAACAGATCTGCCGAACGTCGACACGGGGCCGATGGTCTTCATCGCCACCTATGCTACGTTCCAGTCTTCGAAGTCCATCGTCGTTTTCAGCAATTGCGACCAGGTTCGCCTGATACAAAATGGCAAAGAAGTGGGTACAAAAAGCCCAGAACCGGACCACGCGCTGCCACATCCACGGTTCCTCTTCACAGTATCGCGCTTCTCCCAGGAAAGATCGATGCTCTTTGGGACCAATGTCGCCACGCCCAACACGGAGGTTGGTGAACTACGCGCGGAAGGACTGATCGGCGGAAAGGTCGTAGCGACGCACGTGCAGCTTGCCCCAGGCACCCCGACGCAACTTCTACTCACGCCCGATCTCTGCGGACGCGACCTCTTTGCCGATGGGGGCGACTGGCTCCGAGTGTATGCGCGCGTGTGCGATACGCGGGGAACGACCTATCCCTACGGCGACGACTTGATCACGTTCACTGTGTCAGGAGAGGGATCGCTCATCGACGATGTCAGGATTAGAGCGAATCCGGTGCGAGCCGAGGCGGGCATTGCTACAGCGTTGATTCGCGCTACGACGAAGCCCGGGACAATCGCCGTACGCGCCTCTGCATTCGGCCTAAGCTCGGCCGAGCAAGAGATAAGAACCGTGCCTGCGGCTTGTCGCTTTTGGCCCGCTTGAAACAGCCACGGTCAATTGCCTTCAAGACAATGAGCGCGTTCGTCTGGAACGTGTGAGCGAGTTTAGATCAGAATCAGAGCCTCTATACCCAACGGACAAACTGCTAGACTGCATTTTGGCCAAGAAAAATGCTACCTGCTCGGTCATTTCCGGGTACACCTACTCTGTTTTCGCTCTAGCTACGGAGATGTAATCAGCCAGCGCTGATCGTCATCACCTATGAAGGGCGTCAGTTCAAGAGTCCCATCGGCGTTCCGGATCAAACACTTTTTCACAGCCTTGTTGACAATTCGATAGCTGCCATCGGAGAGCTGATCCAAAAGCCACAACTGTCCGCCGGAACCATTGTACCTGCTTGTGAGCTCCACGGTGCTATCTGCGGTTCGCTTCTGCGCTTTTCAATGCTATATGGCGCCATGAGGCACCACCCGAAATACAAGGATCAAGACTACGGATGGTTCAATACATTATTTAATGAAATCCCTGAAGACGATCAGTCGGTAGCACAGATGAAGAAGGCCATGAAATCTGTGCCATACGAGGATCTCTGCAAGATCCCCGCGGCGGTCCGTGACGCCGCGATCAAGTTGGGGCCAGATGATTCAAAGGCATCCCACCTGGTTCATGATGATCTCATGATTCTTTGGCTTGCGACACTCGCGTGGCGGCAGCGAAATCTTCGTGAGTGTCGCCTCGGAGCCCCTGAAACGGACAACCTATTCTTCGCCCAGCTTCCATCGTTCATTCATGTTGCAAAGCCCAAATGGGTGGAGGAGGCTTTGGAGAAAAACCCGAAGCAGTGTTTCTGGCAGTTCTATTTCCGGGAGGACGAGACAAAGATCGGTCAGAAAGTGCGCGTCATATTGCCGCGAAGGCTGATCCCTTTGCTGGAAGAATAACCGCTTCGGCGGCAGGACTCGAGAAGGCTCTCGCATTTGCAAACGACCTATTCAATGCATTGGAATCTGCTGGTCATCGCGTGCGCTT
>CAYQOQ010000093.1:0-18995 GCA_964419175.1 uncultured Occallatibacter sp.
CCCATTTCAAAAAGGCGTAGCGCTCGCGGTTGCGCTGGAACTCGAGCAGCGAGTTGGCGCCGTAGGCTGCCGCGGTGCCGTACTCGTCGACCTGCACGGAGTGGTCGATGACCAACTCGGCGGGCACCAGCGGGTTGACGCGTTCGGGGTCGCCGCCGAGGGTCTTGATGGCGTCGCGCATGGCGGCCAGATCGACCACGGCGGGCACACCGGTAAAGTCCTGCATCAGCACACGCGCCGGCATGTAGGCAATTTCGCGGCTGGGCTCGGCTTTGGCGTCCCAGTTGGCGAGGAACTCGATGTCGCCGGCTGTGACGGTGGAGCCGTCTTCGCGGCGGAGCAGGTTTTCCAGCAGAATCTTGAGGCTGAAGGGCAGGCGGCTGAGGTTGAAGCCACGGGCGTCGAGCGCGGGCAAGCGATAAATCGTATAAGAGCTCTTGCCGGAGGTAAGCGTGGCCTTGCTGGAGAAGCTGTTCATCGGGGAAAAGACCTTTCTATCCGCGATTCGGCGGATGGACCTTGAAACTCGGAGGTTCGCGCGCGGAAGCTCGTTACGAGGAGATTCCGCCGGCTGCTCGGAATGTACAGCGCCCGGAGCGGCCGGAAAAGCAAGTCACTGGATAGATTACTCAGCGGGGAGAGAGCCGTCCACGGTCGGGCCTGCCGCGGCGAAAACGCCGGAGCAAAGGCGTGGAGGAGATTCGGGTTGCGGCTCGGCTGAACATGGCTGACGGATAAATTTTAGCGCGGGCGAGGGCGGCAGGGGAATGAGAATCGAAGGCGAAAATTTCGATTCATCCCGGCCAGCGTAGCAAGCGGCTGGGCCGCTTATCCTCGCTGATCCCTTGGCCGGGGATACGAACGTTTGAGCGCTCTATCAGAAACGATGTTCCTGCCGGGTGGGCGTTGCACGATCCAAGAGAAGAGGGTGGAACAAAGACAGCAAGTCAGCCCCCGTTGTGCGGGGTTAGCAAGCCAGCAAGTCAGCGGGGGCAACGCGATGGTGAAGTTTCCTCATCGCGTTGCCTGTTATGCCGGTGACGATTAAAGGCAGCCGCAGATCTATCGACTACGCCGGTCATAAAGCGCCCGGCTTCGCTCCTGATAGACGGTGGAGATTGAGTGCGTCGAATCCCAGGTGCCCAAAAGCGAGGCACCTGGGGCACCCGAGCTTTTGGGGTGAGCCAGCGTGGGTTCATCTAGAGAAATCGAAACTAACCCCGCTTTTTGCCGCCGGGCTTGCCCTTGAAGCTGGAGCCCTTGGGGCCGGATTTGGAGAAGCCGCCGGGGCGGGGCTTGGAGCTGCCGGGCTTGAAGGGCTTGCTGCTGGGCCGTGCGCCGCCCGGCCTGGGCTTGCCGCTGCTGGTGGTGAAGGGACGGCTGCCGGCGGGGCGCGGTGCGCGTGCGCCGACAAAGCCTTCAGAACGGCCGCTGGCTGGGCCGCTGCTGGAACGGCCGGGACGCTCGCGGTCGAAGCGGGGCTTTTCGAAGCCAGGTTTCTCGAAACCGGGCTTGCGGAAAGCAGGCTTGCCGAAGCTGGGTTTGCCAGTCCCGGGCCGGTCAGACGGGGGACGGACAGGGCTGTAACGCGCGGGTGCTTTGCTGCGCGGGTTGGAGGCCTGGTAGCTGCCTGGTTCTACCGGGTCGATCCGCAGACCGCCGGGCTTGATGGGGGCGAACTCTTCTGCGTCAGCGGACGTTTCGCGGCGGGGCGGGGCGGCGGGGCGCTTGAAGACCGGGCGGTCGCTGCCGGGTTTTTTCCACGCGGGCTTGTCGGTGGCTGGTCTGTCAGAGGAGGGCCGGGCGGCAAACGGCTTGCCTGCGGGCTTGCCGGTAAAGGGGCGGCCAGCGGCTGGTTTTGCGCCGTAGGTGCGGGGCGTTGCGGGCCTGTCTGCGTAGGGCTTGCGTGCGGCGGGGCGGGTTTCTCCGTCCGGGGCCGGGGTAAAGCGCGTTGATGGACGTGAGGGGCGGTCGTCTTTCTTCCAGGCTGGACGGGCGGGGCCTGAGCCGGAGGGAGTGAACTTTCTCGCGCCGAATTTGCCTGGTGCGGCTCCGGTGCGTGCGCCGGCGGGACGGAATCCCTCGGCAGCAGGGCGCGCGGAGCGGAAGGGCTTGTCCATTCCTGGCTTGCGTGTGCCAAATGCCGGCTTGGGGCGGAATTCGGCGGGCTCGCCGGACTCGCTTGCCGGGGCCTCGTCAAAGCTCTTGGGCACAAAGGGCTTCGACGGCTTAAATGGATCGAAGGTTTTGCCGGAATGGTGGCGGCTGGGCTTGGGCTGCACGGTGGGCAGGGAGTCGGCCAGATTGCGGCGGCGGACATCCTTGGACTTGGGTGTGCGCAGCTTGCCTTCGGAGGCCAGGCGCAGCGCAGCCAACTCTTCCGGCTGCAGTTCGCGCATGTTGCCGGGTTCCTGATCGAGGACCAGCGGGCCGTAGCCGACGCGGCGAATCTTCTCGACGAAATGCCCGACGGCCACAAACATTTTGCGCAGTTCGCGGTTGCGGCCTTCGATGAGGACCACTTCGTACCAGGGGTTGTCGCCCTGGCGGACCTGGCGAATGCGGGCCGGGGAGGTGCGCACCTGGGGCGAGCCGGGCTTGCCGCGCTCGATGGAGACGCCGGCGCGCAGAAGCTCAAGCTCGGCCTCGGTGGGCTGTCCGGCAACCTTGACCAGATAAGTTTTTTCGACGCCCGATCCGGCCTTGGTGAGCTTGTTGGCGAGGTCGCCGTCGTTGGTGACTACCAGCAGGCCTTCGCTCATGTAGTCCAGGCGGCCGACCGGGTAAAGGCGCTCGCGCATCTTGTCGAAGAACTGCATCACGGTCGGCCGGCCCTCGGGGTCCTTGACCGTGGTGACAAAGCCCTTGGGCTTGTTGAGAACAAAGTAGCGCAGGCGCTCGGCGCCGTGGAGCAGCTTGCCGTCGACGCGGATGTGGTCGCGGCCCGCATCGGCCTTGGTGCCCAGCTCGGTAATCACCGTGCCGTTGACCTGCACGCGGCCCTGCTCGATCATCTCCTCGGCCTTGCGGCGGCTGGCTACGCCGGCCTTCGACAAAATCTTTTGCAGGCGTTCGAGCTTGGCGGGCGGGCGCGGCGCGGGCGTGAATTCGTCGTCTTCTTCGCTTTCTTTGGCGTCACTTTCGCTGTCGTCGGTTGCATCGGTTTCCGTGTCGTCGGCCGCATCGTCTTCCGACTCGGCGTCGGCACTCTCTTCAGCCGTGGTTTCCGCTTCGACTTCAGCCGGAGTTTCTTCCGAGAGCAGAGTTTTGGCTTCGCCGTCGGTGGTGTCGCCGATGGGATCTTCGATTGCTGGTGTTGGAATTACCGCCGGGACTTCGGTTTCGGGTGTGGCTTCCGAAGCTTGCTCGATTGGTTCAGTTTTCGGAGCGGTTTTTTTCACGGCCTTTTTCGTGGCCTTCTTAACGGACTTCGCGGCGACGGACTTCGCGGCTTTTTTGATAACCATGGGGAAATGCCTCTGTTTCTGCTTACTCAGTGGGTGGAGGCGCGGCAGGCGCGTCCTCGGGGGTGGTTGCTTCGTCTTCCGGAGTTTCGGCCAGCTCTGCGGCCTGTGCCGCGTCCTCTTCCAGTTTCAAATCTTCCCGGACTTCCGGGGAGGGCTCTGCCAGCCCGGCCAGTTCGGGTTCGTCCAGTTCGATGGCGGCCATCTTTTCGAACTCTTCCATCGAAGGCAGCTCGGTTACGTCCTTCAGGCCGAAGCGCAGCAGGAACTCTTTGGTGGTTTTGTAGAGGATGGGCCTGCCGATGACAGGCTTGCGACCGGCAGTGGCGATCAGCTTGCGGGCCAGCAGCGAACCGAAGACGCCGGACGAATCCACGCCGCGAATCTCGTTGACTTCAGGAGCGGTGACGGGCTGCTTGTAGGCGATGACCGCCAGGGTTTCCAGAGCCGGCAGGGAGAGCTTGAGAGCGGGTTTCAGACTCTTGATAAAGACGCGCACCGCATCGTGGCACTCAGGCTTGGTGGCCATGCGGTAGCCGCCGGCAATCTCGCGAATCTCGACGCCGCGGTCGTCAGAAGCATACTCGGCGATCAACTCGTCGAGCAGTTGGCGGAGGATGGCGCGGACCTCGCGGTCGCGCTGCTTGGCTTCGCGCTTGAGCGTGGCTTCGTCGGTCTGGGCTGTCTCGGCTTCCGCCTCGGAGTCGGACTCGGTGCTTTCGCCGCCGGCCTGGTCAAGCGTTGCATCTTCTCCGTCAGACTGTTCGAGGTCGGATTCTTCGGCGCCGGGTTCCGGGGCAGTCACGGCGGCGGGCTCTGGCTGCTCAGCCTGCTCGGGGCTGGCTTGCTCCGGTTCGGATTCCGGCGCAACTTCCACTGGTTCCAGCGAGGCGTAGTCAAACTCTCCATTTTCAGGAGACAGGGGCTCGCCGGGCGCAAGCTCGGGGTTTGCGGCGGCAGCGGCCTGCTGCTCGGTCTTCCACTCCAGCGCGTCGGCGGTGAAAAGGAGGGCGAGTTGGGCCAGCGTGACCGGCTCTTCGGCGGCGTAGATAACGGCTTCCAGCTTTGCTTTAAGGCTCATTCGACAAGAGGTACCTCAAGTATGGTACCGGAAGTGGAGCGGCCCCGTGCGTTCCGAGTGGCTTCATACGCAAGAAGAACGTAAAAAAGGCGTCCGGGGGGTGCCGAACGCCCTAATTTGTGAGAATCAGCTCGTTTCAGGAGGTCGGCGGCTGCTCAGCCCAGGTAACGGCCTCCAGGTAGCACTGGACCAACTGGTCCGGATTCAGCTTGTGGGCCACGACGATCCGGTCGCAGGACGACCAGTCGCCGCGCTCGTGAGACTCGAGCCATCCAAGCAGCCTGCGCTCGGGGTTCATGGCTCCGGCCAGGGCCTCGCAGACTTGGCCGCGCAAAGGCAGCATGGGGACAATCTCTTCCATGGGAACGCCGAGCATGGCCGGCAAGAGGCTCAACATGCCGAGCAGATATTGTTCTTCGGCATCCTCTTCGAAGCTTCGGGCGGCTAGTTCGCAGAAGCGGGCGCGTACCAGGGCCATGTGCAAAACCTCCGCCGGTTGGTCCGTGTTGAGTTCGCTCAGTACGGCCAGCGACACGACGCGGCGAAAGGTAGCCTCGCCCAGCACGGTGATGGCCGTCTCGATGGAGCGGATTTCCTGGTAGATGCCGTAGATGGGCGAGTTGACCAGGCGCAGCAGGCGGTAGGTGAGGGCCGCGTCGCGCCGGACCAGGGCGCTGACCTTCCGGGTGTTGATTGGATCGTGATACAGCTCGCGGACCATCTCAAAGTGAGCAATGCGGTTGGCGGGCACTTTGCGCTTCTTCAATAGAACAGGACGGCAGAAGTAGTCGCCCTGGAAGAGGGTGAAGTCCATGGCGCTGGCCTGGCGCTGATCTTCCTTGGTCATGACCTGCTGCGCGACCATGATGGCGGAGTTGAGAGTTCCGCGCACGAACTGCTCGCGCTCTTGTTCGCCGAAGCACCGGAAATCGATTCGGATGTAGTCAGCCTGATCCAGAAGGGGGTGGCGCTCGTCGCGCCAGGTAAAGTCGTCCAGCGCGAGGCGAAAGCCGCGCACCCGCAGCGCCCGGCAGGCATCGATGAGCCTGGGTGAGGGCTCCAGGCTCGTGGATACTCCCAGAACGGTAAGGCTGGGGGTGAGAACCAAGACAGAGCCATCGGTGAGGATCTGCTCGGTGCATGAGATAAAGGCGGGCAGGCCGTTGGTGAGGCATTCCAGGCCGAAGATCACCCCGTTGTCGAGCATGGTTTGCGCAGCCAGCTCGGAATCTTTGCGAAAGATTGCTTCGGGAGCGGCCCTGAAGAGCAGGTCGTATCCGTGCACGCGCCCGCGCAGGTCCAGAATCGGCTGGCGGGCGACATACCGCGCCTCGCCGTTCAGCTCCGGCTGAGCGGTGTTCAAGTCCATTGCCTGTTCAGCTTCCGCCGCCATGCGAGGCTTCCCCCATCGCGGCTCCGTTGTGCGATCGGGAGAGATCCACTGCGCACAGGGACTTGCTTGTTCAGCAAAAGAGCCGCCTTGTGCGATGCGGGAATCGCTCTGCAAATTGGAGAACCGCTCAAGTCGTTTATCGGCTGAGCGCGCGGCGCACTTGAGAGCGTGTCAGATTGTGGAGGCGCAACCGGCGGCATCCGCGCAAAAGAGATTGTTGCTCAGGAGAATCGCGCAGGCGCGGGGAGATGCGTCAGGACAGGTTGCGGAACACCAGGTAGAGTATGCCGGAGAGCAGTGCGGCGGCGGGCAGCGTGAACACCCAGCCGGCGGCGATATTGCGGACCGTGGACAGGCGCAAGCCGCTGCCGTTGGCCGACATGGTGCCGGCCACTCCGGAACTGAGGATGTGCGTGGTGCTTACCGGCAATCCAAACTGATCGGCGGCAAAGATGGTGGCCATGGTGATCAGTCCGGCGCTGGCGCCCTCGGCATAGGTCAGTTGCTCTTTGCCAATCTTTTCGCCGACGGTGACCACCACGCGCTTCCATCCGATCATGGTGCCCAGGCCAAGTGCCAGCGCCACGGCTACCTTTACCCAATCGGGAATGAACCGCGTCGCCTTGTCGAGCTTGCTCTTGTAGTTGTTGAGGGTGGCGGTTTCGCCCGCGGTGAACCCTGGGTTGTGGTTCTTCACCATCAGGCGGAGCGCCTCGCTGGTCAGGTACATGTCGTTGCGGATGTTGGTCTGATCCTGCGCCGGGACCGACTTGAACTCCTTGTAGAGAACCACTTCGCGGTTCACGCTCTCGACCAGGTTGCTGAGCGCCAGAACCGTGTCCGGTTGCAATTGCTTGGTGCGAATATAGGCGGTAACTTCTCCGCGGGGGTCGGAGCCGAGGACGCCGGTGTCATCCACGTGCCGATTGAGGATTTGTCCGGCCTGCTCGGAGGCGGCGATGAACTCCTGCATCTGCATGGGGCTGACGGCGTGGTTGAGAGCGTAGGCCGTGGGAACCGTGCCGATGAGGATGAGCATGATGAGGCCCATGCCCTTTTGCCCGTCGTTGGAGCCGTGGAAGAAGCTGACGCCAGTGCAGGTGAGCACCATCAAAGCGCGGATGGGGAATGGGGGCGGTTGATTGTTCTTCGGCGCCTCATAAAGCGCGGGGCATTTGATGAGCCGTTTTGAAATGAGGAGCAAAAGACCGGCCAGGGCAAAGCCCAACAGCGGCGAGATGAGCAGGGCCTTCAAAACCTTGATGACCTGCTGCCAGTCCAGTCCCGAGGTGCCACTATGCAGAGAGAGAAGCTGGTTGGCGAGGCCTACGCCGATGATGGAGCCGACCATGGTGTGCGAACTGGAGGCAGGCAGCCCGAACCACCAAGTGCCCAGGTTCCACAGGATGGCGGCAATCAGCAGCGCAAAAACCATGGCGAATCCCGCGCCGGAACTGACCTGAAGAATGAGTTCGACGGGCAGCAGGGTGATGACCGCAAAAGCGACGGTGCCGGTAGAAAACAACACGCCGGCGAGGTTGCAGATGCCGGACCACACGACGGCGATGTTCGGCTCCAGCGAGTGGGTGTAAATGACGGTAGCCACTGCGTTGGCGGTGTCGTGGAAACCATTCACAAACTCGAAGCCGAGGGCGATGAGCAGCGCCAGAGCCAGCAGCAGATAAGGCCAGATGCTGGTGATGGTGACATTGTTGAGATCTTTTGCGACGTGAAACGCGATATAGGCCAGGCCGCATGCCAGCGCCAGAAGAAATGCGACAACGCCCATCCGGCTTGACGATTTCTTCATTCTGCGGTCAAGCAGAGATTGGCCCGCAGGCATTACTTCAACTACCGTCGCGAGGTCAGCCATCAGAAATCACCACGGCGTCCGGAAGCATTCCGGGTACGCCTGGGCCTCCAGGATTGAAGCTGAACTACGGGGGTGAAAAGGGAATAGAAAGGGGATTGCTTGTTGCAGGTGTGTGAAGAGTCGGCTAAGAAAGCGTCCATAAAACCCCAACAATCGCATCAGTTCACGATTGTTTACCCGGCGATTTGGGAGCCGGTGCCGGGCTAAACTTGATTCTACACCGGATAGCGGGGGTTAGACGAAACTAGCCATGGTGGTCCGGTGGAAAAGAAGGGACGGGGGCAGGTTAGCGTGGCGCCGTAGAGCGCTCAAACCACTCAGCTAGCTGTTCTTCACTGAGTGAGCCATCAGCAAGGCTCCAGAAGGTGAGCACGCGGTCCTCCTTTGGGGAGGTGAGCTTCAGCCCGTTCAAGAGCAGGAATGTTGCGGAGACGATGAAAGCAGTGCGCTTGTTGCCGTCTACAAACGGATGATTGGCAACTATACCCTTGGCATAAGAGGCCGCAAGCCGAGCGAGTGAGGGCGTCTGCTCCGAGTAAGCAAACAGGTTTTCAGGACGTGCAAGTGCGGACTCCAGGAGTCCCAAGTCGCGAATGCCCTCAGCACCACCGTGGTACGTAAGTGCTTCCAAATGCATGGATATGACCGCATTTTTGTTGATCCAGACGGGCTGACTCACTCTGCAAGTCTCTGGAGCACGTCGCGGTTTTCACGCATGATCTGACGCGCTGCTTCCATCTGTGTGGCGAAATCCTGATCGAATGGCACCAGCTGAATACCGTGGGGGCCGTCGGTGATATAGAGCATGTCGCCCTTTTTCACATTCAGCCGGGCCATGGTCTCCTTGGGCAGAATGACCCCGGCGGAGTTACCCACAGAGATGATTTTTGCAGTTGTTGGCATTGGAACCCCCTGCTGGACAGCATAGCAGGAGTATTAACTAAAGTTATAACTAAATTACTTCCAGTCGTCGTGTGCATTGGCCAGCCCATCGTTCATCACGCTTTCGAAGCCGGTGTGCTTTTTGATGAAGATCTCGCTGAAGGCGAGGTCCTGGCGGAGCAGGATGGCCTGGAGACGCACCAGTTCCAGCAGCGCCAGGAACATGGCGATCAGGGCGCGCTCCGACTTGGTGTGGCTGAGCAGGCGGCGCAGCGCGATGGGCTTGTCTTCCATGGTCAGACGGCGGGAGAGGAACTGGATCATCTGACCCACGGTAACCGAGTCTTCCTGCAGATTGATGACGGGGCGGTTGCGGGCGCGCTCGATAATGTCGCGGAAGATGCGGACCAGGTCGACCGTATCGGCGGCAATCTCCGGCTCGGCGCCGGCGTCGTCTTGAAACTCACGTATCCCTGGATTGGTCCAGGAGGCGGCTTCGAGCATCTGCTTCTGTTGCAGCATCTGGGCGGCGTTTTTGAAGCGCTCGTGTTCGAGCAGCCGCTCGACCAGCTCGCGGCGCGGATCTTCGGGGGCTTCATCAGGGCCGGTGGGGGCGCGCGGCAACAGCATCTTGCTTTTGATGTGGATCAGCAGAGACGCCATGTAAATGAACTCGCCGGCAACATCCACGTCGGTGGCCTTGAGTTGGTTTACATAGGCCAGGAACTGCGCCGTAATCCGCGCAATGGGGATGTCGTAGACGTCGATGTCCTGCTTGCGGATCAGGTCGAGCAGCAGGTCGAGCGGTCCATCGTACACCTGGGAGACAACGACGGAGAACGGGGACAGATCGGCTTCGTTGTCACGGGTTTCGAGCTTGATAAAGGGCTTGGCGGGGTGCTGGGCTGCAACAGGCTCCAGGGTTGGTTCGCCTGGCTCGTCGGGGGCTGGGGCCGCGGATGGTTCGGCGGCGGCTACGGGCTCAGAGGCTGGTTCGGCCATGGGCTCGAGGGCTGCCTCAGCCTCAGGCTCGACGCAAGACTGCTCGGCTTGAACTTCGGCAGGCTCTTCGATCGGGCTGATTGTCTCTGCAATCTCAGACGCAGGCTCCACGACAGCCTCGGTCGCCAATTCCTCGGCAGCAGGCGCGGGCAGTACAGACGCAGAAACAGGTTCGCTCGCCGCGTCTTCAATGGGCGTGGCTGCGCTCACCTCTTCTGGCTCCGATGTTTGCTCTGGGGTTGGCTCCATAAGTTCCTTAGGCGAGATGGCGGGCTCAGGTTCCTGTTCGGCGAGCTGCTCAATGTTCAGCTCGGCCTCAGCCGCAGGCGCTTCATTGCTAACAGATTCATCTTCCGCAGCGGCGGGTTGCCCAGTCGTCCACTTGGGCGCGTCTTCCAGCGCAGGCTCCATCGATTCTACAGATGCAGTGGCCGTTTCTGGGGCCAATTCGTGCGGGACAGAAGGTTCCTCGGCCGGAGTTTCGGTGGAAGCGGGTTCCTCAACTGCGGTTGGTTCGGCGATAGCTTCTGGTTCGGCATCAACTTCTGACTCTGGCTTGGCGTCGGCCTCAATCAATTGATCCGCTGGTTCGCTTATCTCCTCGACTGGCTCGGGCGCCGGCTCTACTTCCGCAGCTGCCTCAACAGGCGCGAGTGCCTCAGACGGTTCCTCGGCGCGGGGCTCATCGATGGCTTCAGGCTCGGGTGGCGCTTCGTTAGCGATTCCAGGCGAAGAAACAGCCTCGATTTCAGGTGCGCCGACTGCGTCTTCGACAGGGCAATCGCATGAACAGCAAATGGTTGCCGATTGTCCGTGTATTGGCAGCGCCCCTACGGGGCTTTGTGGCACATTGCGGTCCCAAACCCCACGCTGAAGCGCGGGGCTAACGAACTTTGCGCCTCCGGCGCGGGAAATTGGAACCCGTTGCATCAACAAAATTCTTTCTTGCGATTGCCCTGCGTCTTCGACAATCTCCGCTTCGGCGGCGGGCTCTATGGGCGCTTGGATTGGCGCGGGAGACTTTTCGACGGTCTGTTCGGGCTCGACCTGGGCAACCGGCTCGTTTACGGGAACAGCTTCGACGGCCGCTTCCACTTCCGGTTCTGGTTGAGGATCGGGTGCAATCACCGCAGCCAGCTCAGCCTCAGGCGCTTCTTCCGTTTTTGATTCTGTTTCGGGTACTGCTTCCAACTCTGGTTCTGCTTCAAGTTCTGGCTCGACTGCTGTTTCCACTGCTGCTTCGTTATCCGGCTCGTTCGCAGATTCAGGCGTTGCAGCGAGTTCCGGAGCGGACTCGGCGATTGGCTCAACAGCCGCGGCTATGCTCTCGATAGCAGCGGTGCTCACATCGGCAGCGCCGCTCGCAGCGAGAGCGTCTACCGGCTCAGCAACAGCCTCGATCTCAGGCGCGAGGATAGGCGTAGAGGCGGCCTCTGCCTCGTTTGCCGCTTCCATAATCACTTCCAACTTGGGGGAATCTTGGGTCAATTCTGCTTCTTTATCTGGATTTTCTTCCTGCCCGGCAAAGTTCTCCGGTTCCTCTGTAGCCTTATCTTTTGCGTGCCGCGAGAAAAGCCCGAATCCGGAGCGAATGCCGCCGAGCGCGAAATTCAAGGCCCTTCGCCACCACGGGACTGTCTTTTCTTCCATCTGCGTTCCCCCGGCGGCTCAGGACCTATTCACCGGCTGGTTCTAAGTCAATCACTTCAACCGCATTGCCGCGCGTACTTGTTCCATGGTCTGCTCGGCACGGGCGCTGGCGCGGAGCGAGCCGACGTTCAGTATCTCTTTTACCTGAGGCTCGGTGTAGCTGGCCCGGCGCTCCTGGATCGGTTGCAGTATTTGGACCAGCGCATCGGCGACCCAACCCTTGCACTCGATGCAGCCAATCCCGGCGGATCGGCAACCGTCATAGACTTTCGCCAGCGTCTCCGGCGTCGAAAACACTTTGTGCAGATCGCCGACCGGACACTTGTCCGGATCGCCTTTATCGGTGCGGCGAACGCGGGCCGGGTCCGTCACCATGGTCTTGAGCTTCTTGCGTACCTCTGGCTCCGGATCAGTCATCTGGATGGTGTTGCCGTAGCTCTTGGACATCTTGCGGCCGTCGGTGCCGGGCAGTTTTGGCGAAGGCGTCAGCAACACCTTCGGTTCGGGAAGGACTTCTTGATCTCCGAGCTTGTAGAACTGGTTGAAACGCCGCGCAATCTCGCGCGTGATTTCGACATGCGCCTGCTGATCCTGTCCCACGGGCACAAACTGCGGCTGGTAGAGCAGGATGTCGGCGGCCATCAGAACCGGGTAGCCCAGAAAACCGTACGTGGTCAGATCTTTGGTCGCCAGGTTGTCCTGCATTTCTTTGTAGGTGGGCACGCGCTCAAGCCAGCCGAGCGGCGTAATCATGCCCAGGTATAAAGGCAGTTCAAAGTGCTGTTTCACCTTGCTCTGCACAAAGATGGTCGACCGCGCAGGATCGAGGCCCGCGCCAAGAAAGTCCAGCGCCACATCAAGCGTGTTGGGCGCGATGCCGGAGGTGTCGGCGTAGTCGGTGGTCAGCGCATGAAGGTCGGCGATGAAGAAGTAGCAATCGTAATCGTTTTGCAGCTTGACCCAGTTGGCCAGGGCGCCCATGTAGTTGCCCAGGTGGAGCTTGCCGGTGGGGCGCATGCCACTGAGCACGCGGGGACGGAGAGCGGAGGTTGCGGGTTCAGGCATCTTGATCTTCGATTCCAGGGAGGCGCCGGGTGAACGCCGCCGTCTTTAAGAGAAATTGCTCAAAAGGGCTTATTCCATTGTAGCGGGAAGCAAACCGGCGCTCGAGCGGATGGGCCTTCTAGATGTGGATAAGCGCGGTGTAGACCAGCTCGAGCGATGGACGCAGCAGCAGCATCATGATGTAGCCGCCCACAAAAATCATGATCATGTAGCTGACCCAGATGGGAATGCGATCGTAGGCCTGAACGGCGTTATAAGGCAGCAGGTTGCGCAATACGCGGCTGCCGTCCAGCGGCGGTATCGGGAGCAGGTTGAAGAAGAAGAGCGAGAGGTTGATGAGAATCGCCAGGCTGCACAGCAACGCGACTGGTTGCACAGGGATGGGGCTTGCCGGGCTAAGAGCCGCAATGAACGAGGTCTGCACGATAAGCCGGCCATCGGGCATTGCGACGGCCATAATTGCCAGGACACAAAAGGCTGCCAAGACCAGCACAATGTTCGAGACGGGTCCGGCCAGCGTGGTCAGATTGTCGTCGCGCACAATTTTGCGGAAGTTGCGCGTTATCACCGGAGTGGGCTTGGCCCAGCCAACAAGGAATCCGCTGAAGAAGCTGAATCCGATGAAGGGTCCGAAGATGATCAGTGCGGGAAACAGCAGCGATCCGATTGGGTCCACGTGGTACATGGGATTGAGCGTTACGCGGCCTTCGAGGCGTGCGGTCTGGTCGCCGAGGCGCGAGGCCATCCATGCGTGTGCGCACTCATGAAAGCTGAGAGAAAACAGCAGCAAAACGAACTCGAAGACAGCAATAAGAAAACGGGTATCTAGCAAACGAACACTCCACAGGCTGGAAAACTCAGAGTAGCATGAGGGCGCCGATGGCCTCTACATGCCGCTTGCGGGGAACACGCCTACCGCTTCGCCTTCTGCTACGTTGTGCCCGGCGAGTACGATGGCGTGGCTGGCGATGCGCGCGCGTGGGCCGATGACGGTCGGCAGCAGCGTGACCTTCTCATAATCCTCCGTATCGTGAGAGTGCGAGAAGATTCGCGAGAAGGAGCCGATCACGGCGCCTTTGCCGATGGTGAGTCCACCACGGTCGTTGAGCAGCGCGCCCTGGCGGATAGTGACTCCGTCGCCGATGGACAGGTTGTAGCCGAAGGTGAGATCGACGCCGTGGTAGATCTTGACGCCGGCGCCCAGGTGTTCGAAGATGTGGCGGCCCAACATGCAGCGGAAACGCAGGCCCAGCCAATGGTTCAGGCCGATGGGCGAACGGTCGAACATCTTCCAGAACCAGAGCAGCGGTTTGCGTTGGGCATAGCGCTCGCGGTCGGTGTCGGCAAAGTACTCCGCTTCCAGAGTTACATTGGCGGGGTCGAGCGAGAGCGCAAGGATGGTGCCGGGCAGCTCCGAGGTCAGCGTGACGACGGTTTTGGTTCCGTGCGGACGGCCGAGATAGAGCTGGTGAAGCTGGTCGCGCACAATCTCCGATCGGCGTTCAGGAGAACTGTGGCGAATGAGTTCGTCGTCCAGAAACTGGAGCCAGCGGCGGTAAACCTCTTCTGCTTCGGGCGCGGGATGCGGAACGCTGTTAGAAGATGCCATACGGTAGGAAGATACACCAATGGAGCCGATTGCATCGAGAGGCGCGTTGCCGCCCGCAAAGTAAACGTTATAGCCATAGGGGCGATGGACCCACAAAATATCTTAGGGCTGCAATGTTGCCAGTCCCGCTAGCTCTCGTACCCTCTTCTTGTATTGGCTTTTTGACATATCTCTTGACGCACAGACGACAACATGCGCCGAGTTTCCATCAAATTCTTCAGGTTTGCGATATACCCATAGGCCGGTTGAACGCACAGTGTTGACCGTAATGGTGGCAAAGCGGAGCTTGTTGCCCAGCTTCGCTTCGAGTGTTGGCAGAATATCCGCGCAAAACCCATCTATCCCACCCACCTCTTCCAGGACGAAACACGAAGTCTCATAATTTACGCCGTCAAGGAAGCAAGCTGAATTTAGTCTCTCCTTACCGTTCTCAACAGTCATCCATTCGGGCGTCCGAACTCCCCTGGCTAGAGTCGAATCGTTCGGAATTGAAACATCGTCCCACGGCGCCATAATTCTTTCCAAATGGGGGCTGCTTAGCCTCGGATGAGCCATCCAATCGCGTGGTTCAGTCCCTTTTCAGATAGTTCCTCGTTAAGGACGCCATGATCGAGAGCTTCAAGAACGATCTCTCCGTCCGGGAAGGAGGCAATCTCAAGAGACCGATCTCCGCTACTCCATACAAGGAGAATTGCTCCTCCCGTAGCCGGCACGATCCTCGGAAATGGCAGCGACGACTCGTTAATAGGAAGAAGGTATGCACGCAGAGAATCTGCAGCCCTTTTGGACGCTGCTAGTTCGCCAAGTCCGGGAACAACCTTGGGTTCCCGGTTCTCCAGATCTGCAATTGCGAAGAAAGCAACTATTCTCCAAGAGGGCCCATCGAGGGAGACGGTGTTTCCCCAATTTGACTTAAATAAGACGTTGACAGGTCGGATTGGCTTGTAATGTCCAACGACTTCGGGAAAAGTCAATGTCGATGCTAAAGTGGCCATGTTCGCTCCCAAATAGATTCTTGGATAATCGGTGCGGTGAAGTCGGTAAAACCTTGTACAACGGCAAAATGACCCAGATCGATCCAGTCTAGAATCTGGGCGATGCTATTGCCCTTAGGCTTTCCGAAGGCCGTGATTGTGAGTTGAAAGATCTCTTGTCCGTCGCTGCGCACTCCAGGCTGCAGCTGGAATTGGATTTGGCCAACCTCGCCAGGAAGCGTATAGATTCCTGCAAAGAAGACCCCCTGGAGACTGGAGAGAACTTCCGATTCAATCGGTTTAGCGAGTGACGGGAAGATTTTGTAAGCTTCAGACGCCGTGTGCCATTCTCTTCCGCGTAAGAAATGGTTCACATAAGTAACTTCGCATTTCCAAATCTCCGGACTCTCACAGCCATTTTGCTGTAAGAAGCCAAGAAACAAATTCAAATCCTCCTCGAATGAGGGGCGAATGCTCTTGTACCTGGGGTATTCCTGATCACTTTGGTTTGCTCGCCAGCCTCTCACGAATGCGCCAGCCCGAATTTGCACCAGTTGGTTATCTCCTGAGCCAATGAAAAAGCATCGGATAGGAGGATTTGCCAAGTCTAGTTCTGGTCTTGTAAGGACTTCCTGAGGGGCTGGATACACCTCCACCTTTGGATAGCGAGATTTGAAGCATTCCCAAAGTGAGCCATATTGAACGATGTTCCATCCCTTAATGGGCGCGAACTCTATTGCCAATGCCGTCTCAATGACAGGGGGCCTACGGTACTCCGGCAAGCGCCGGGAAGGCCAATCACTCGTTGAGAAGTCGCTGCTCATATCAAAGTCCTGAACGAACCTTTCTTCACGGAACTATACCGGCTCAGACCACTAAAAGAAAGAGTTTTCCGTAGCCTTGTACCAATGGACGTACAACACTGGATTGCGAAAGCCAAGTCGTAGCGTTCGTGGTCGAAAATGAGGTGCCCGTCCCGACAGTCACAATTATTTGCGGCCCTGGATGGTCTTCGGGTTGATGCCGGCTTTTTTCAGTGCTCGCTTGGCGGCGATCTCGTGCATCTCCTTGCCAATGTGCGACTGGTTGATGCCGATCTGTATTCCCAGGTTGATGATGTTGCTGGTGCCCCAGTAGAGCGCCAGGCCCGAGGCGTAGTGCCAGAGCATGAAGCCGAAGAAGATTGGCATCATGAAGGCCATCATGCGGCGCTGCGCCGGGTCCATGCCGGGCGACGGGGTGATGTACTGCGTGAAGAACATGGTGAGGATGATGAGGATGGGCAGAATGTGGATGGGGTCGGGGTTGGACAGGTCGGTAAGCCAGTACCAGTGCGCCTGGCGCAGCTCGACCGCGTTCTGCAACACGCGGAAGTAGGCGAAGAACAGCGGCATCTGCAAGATCAGCGGCAGGCAACCGCCGTACATGTTGACGCCCTCGGTTTTGTAGAGCGTCATCATCTCGGTATTCATCTCGGACCGTTTGGGGTCGTTCACTTTGAGATGGGCGTAACGCTTCTTGATGGCGTCGACCTTGGGCTGAATGCGCATCATCTTCAGCGAGGACTTCATCATCATGAAGCGCGTTGGCAGCAGCACCAGGCTGAAGATCACCGTGAAGATGATGATGGCCCAGCCCCAGTTGCCGATGCCGTGCAGAACCATGAGGCGCAGGATGATGTAGAGCGGCTTGGCGATGATCGTCATCCAGCCGAACTGGATGAGCGGCTCGAGCGATTGGCCGGTCGCCTTGCCGTCCGATCCGATGGCATGAATGGATGCCAGAGTATCCGTCGCCTTGGGGCCGGCAAAGAGGCGCAGGCGCGTTGTTCCGCTGGTGTCGCCTACCGCCAGGCCGAGCACGTCCGCCGGAGTCTTCTGACTGGTGGGATCGCTCAGGTTGCCGGGCACGTCGAGAGCATTGTGCAGCGTGACCACCGTGGTCCGCTCAGGGTTTTCGGGCAGGAAGGCCGCGGCAAAGTAAAGATCCATGACAGCCGCGTAGCTGTATGGCAAGTCGAATGAGGCGTTGTTGCTGACCTTCTTGGGGGCGACGGAATCTTCTTTGCCGCTGAGCGACCACGCGAATTGCGAAGCGGCCGAGGTGCGCACCTGCGAGCGGGTTGTCGATGAAGGCAGAAACTCTTCCATGTCGCCGAGACCCGCTGGCCACTGGACCAGCGCGCGCACCGGCAAGCCGTTGCGCTTGACCGAGGTCTCGATGCCGACCACAAAGCTGGAATCGAACCGGAAGGTCTTCACCACGTCCAGTCCGTTGATGGCGTAGCGATAGGTCACCGCGTTCGGGGCTTGCACAAGGCCGGTCGACGAAGGCTGCGCGCCTTCCACTGTGACCTGGTACAGAGCGTTATTCAACTGGGCGGTGAGCTGCGGCTCGTAGGTGAATAGCGAGAGCGGATAGCCGAAGCGCTCGGAGGCCTGGGGCTGCACCATGTCGAGCGGCTTGCCCTCGGTGTCGACATACTGCTTCAGAATCCAGTGCTTCACCCGCGCGCCGCGATTGGTGAAGACGATCTTGTAGACCGCGTTCTCGACCGTGATGTCGGACTCGATGGCGGCGCCGACTGCCGGCGTTGCCTCCACGGCCTGTGCGGAGGCGGCAGGCAATTGCGCGGGCGTCGATGCAGACGGTTGCCCGGCTTGCTGTGCCGCCGGTTGCGGTTGCGTCTGGCTGGCGGGGGGCGGCGTGGGCTTGGCGAAGTACTGGTAGCCGAGAAGTACGGCCAGAATCAGCAGTGTGAAGGCGATGGTCGAGCGCATATCGCCCCCGCCGCTGCCGCCGCCGGGACCCTGCGTCTGAAGATTGGGATTCTGAATTTCGGGCAAAGGATACGTCCTGTCAGTTCAAAAGGGCCGCCGTCGGGCCGCCGCTCTTTCTATGGTAATGGTTCGTGGCGAAAAGGTCTCGGCTGGGCAACTGGCGGAACGGGATCGAGACCTCCACGGGTAAACGGGTGGCAGCGCAGCAGCCTCCAGATGGCGAGGCCAGTGCCGCGCAGCGGGCCATGCGTGGAGATAGCCACAATGGCATATTCCGAGCATGTGGGCAGGTAACGGCACCCGCCTGTGCCCAGCGAATGCAGCGCAGGCGAGAGCCAGCGTTGATAGAAGGCGAGCAGGGCGAGCAGAAGACGCGTCATAGGGCGGTCTTGGCGGCAATTGTTGCGGAAGCGGACTGCGGCGCCGACTTTTGCGCGCTGCGTGCAGCTTCGGTTTTTGCCTGTTCGAGGATACGCACAATCTCGGCTTCAAGTTTCGCAAATTCGATGGTGAGCACGCCGCGCCGGGGATGGAAGATCAGGTCGAAGCCCCTAGGCAACATGTCGACATGACGGCGCAGTGCCTCGCGCATGCGCCGCTTGAGGCGGTTGCGCTCGTGCGCCTTGCCCATTACCTTGCCGGCGGTGAGGCCGACGCGCGGCCCCGTGGCGCCGGGATCTTCAGGCGATTGCGGCGCCAGAAACCAGCTCATCGAGGCGGATTGCCGCTTGCGCGCTGCCGCGTAGGCACGCTGATAGTCCGCGTGTTTGCGCAGGCGCACGCCCGTCATCGATTGGCGCGTGGCAGGCTCGGCAAGCCCGGCAATCTCGATTGGGGATTTCATGGTGTTGCCAGCTAAGGCTCGAACCGGAACGACCGCAACGTGCAGCGCATTCCGGATCAAAAAAAACGGGAAGGGCGAGCTGGGCGGCGGGGAAGGGTTAGAGCATTTTCGGAATCAGTATAGACATTTTGAATGCATGGAAAGGTGGCTTTTTTTGATGAAAAGCCACCTTGAATGCATGTCTTCGGTCAACGGAAATTCCGACAATGCTTTAGTCGCGGAAGCCGGCGCTCACTGCAACGCGCTTGCGGCCAATGGCACGGCGACGGCTCAATACAGCAGCGCCGGACTTGGTCTTCATGCGCGCGCGGAACCCGTGTGTTTTCACACGGTGGCGGCGGTTGGGTTGAAATGTGCGCTTGGGCATGGAAATGCGCT
>CAYQOQ010000094.1:0-18793 GCA_964419175.1 uncultured Occallatibacter sp.
CCATCGGCAGCCGGTTGACCTGCATTTTTGTTAACAACGGTGTGCTGCGCAAGAACGAGTTTGTGAATGTGCAGAAGAACCTGCGCGACAAACTGGGGCTGAACATTGTGGCCGTGGATGCGAGCGAGCGGTTTCTTGAGAAGTTGGCCGGAGTGACCGATCCTGAGACCAAGAGAAAGCGGATTGGCGCGGAGTTTATTGCGGTCTTCGATGACGAGGCGAAGCGAATCGCGCAGTTCACCGGCGGGGTGGATTGGCTGGTGCAGGGAACGCTTTATCCGGACGTGATTGAATCGTCGAGCGTGAAGGGGCCGAGCCAGACGATCAAGAGCCATCACAACGTGGGCGGATTGCCGCTGGGGATGAAGCTCAAGCTGATTGAGCCGCTGCGGGATCTGTTCAAGGATGAGGTCAGGCGAATTGGGCGCGATCTGGCGATGCCGGAGGAGATCCTGGGCCGTCAGCCGTTTCCGGGGCCGGGGTTGGCGGTGCGCATCCTGGGCGAGGTGACGCGGGAGCGCGTGGCGCTGTTGCAGGAGGCCGATGAGATTGTGGTGGGCGAGATCAAGGCTGCCGGGCTTTACTCGACCATCTGGCAGAGCTTTGCGGTGCTGTTGCCGGTGATGAGCGTGGGCGTGATGGGCGACCAGCGGACCTATGCGTACACGGCGGCGGTGCGCGCCGTGCATTCGGAAGACGGGATGACCGCGGACTGGACGCCGCTGCCGTACGAGGTGCTGAAGCGCATCAGCAGCCGGATTGTGAACGAGGTGCGCGGGATCAATCGCGTGGTCTACGACATTACGTCGAAGCCGCCGGGCACGATCGAGTGGGAGTGAGTGCTGGCCGGGACTGGCCGTCCGGGCGTACGCGCCTTCGGCGGGACTGGCCGTCCGGGCGGGAGCGCCTGCGGCGCCAACTCCTGCGAGTTCTGACGTGGCCCGAATGATTGTGCGAACTGCTCGTTAGGATTCTTTACATTTCAATTGCTGGCGGACTGCGGGCGGAGCGAGGCTACTTCTTTTGTGAGCGTATCTAGGCGGGCTAGCAGTTCGGCGTGCTGCTTGTCGGCGCTGGATGGCTCGTAGGCTTCGACGTAGAAGGTGCCGTTGGGTTCTAGTTCGCAGCGGCGCACCTGGCTGACTCTCTCGAAGCCCTGGCGGTGAATGACCTCGATGAGCTCTTCGCGGGTGAGGGATTCACGGCCGAGGGCTTTCTGGTCGATTTGGCCGTTCTTGACGAGGATGGAGGAGCGGCCTTCCAACATGCGCGTCATGGCGGGGGAGCGGAAGAGCACGCGGACCACGAGCCAGTTGATAGCGAGCAGGCCGACTGCGCCGATGAGGCCTCCGGAGACGGAGTTGTCGTCGCCGATGATGGCGTTCTGGACGGTGTTCGAGAGCGACAGCAGAACGACGAGGTCGAAGGGGTTCAACTGCGCCAGTTCTCGTTTGCCGAAGATGCGCAGGAGCACCACGAGCACGAGGTAAACGATGACGGGGCGGGCCAGCTTCTCAAGGATGGGAAGCGGCATTTGAAACATGTGGTCGAGGATGACGGAGTGCGGCATGGAAACGAGGATAGCGGCTTCAGCGCTTTTTCTCCAGCCGTAAAACCACGTCGACGGTGCGGGCTTCGTCGGTTCGGAGGATGCGCCGATCGTCTGCCGCGCATTTTGCGTCTGGTAAAGTGGAGTTGCGGCCGGCGGCCGTCAAGCCGCCTGTTTTCGGGAGGATAGAGACAATCTTGATGAGCGATTCACGGCAAAAGCAGCTTGCGGCGATGGCGCCATTTCGCATTGAGCCCCATTACGACGAGAGGGTGTGGGGCTACCAGGATCTGCGCCCGTGGTTTGATCGCGTGGCGGAGCCGGGCAAGCCCCTGGGCGAGGTGTGGCTGACGGGCGATATGTGCACGGTTGCGACCGGGCCCCACGCGGGCAAGCGGCTGGATGCGCTGTTTGCCGAGGCTCACGAGGCGCTGCTGGGAACGCAAGCGCCGACGCCCGAGTCGCCGCTGCTGCTGAAGGTTCTGTTTGCCAAGGGAAAGCTGAGCGTGCAGGTGCATCCGGACGACAAGATGGCGCAGAAGTACGGCGATCCGCGGGGCAAGACGGAGTGCTGGTATGCGCTCGAGGCCGAGCCGGGGGCGAAGGTGGCTTTGGGTTTGAAGCCGGGCGTGACGCTGGAACAGGTGGAGCAGGAGATCCATGCGGGGACGCTGGAGGAGAGCCTGAATACAGTCGATGTCGAGGCTGGAGACCTGATTTTTGTGGATGCGGGAACGGTGCACGCGATCTGGCCGGGGGCGATTCTGCTGGAGACACAGCAGAACTGCGATTTGACGTACCGGATGTTTGACTACGGTCGGGGGCGCGAGCTGCATATTGAGAAATCTCTGGAAGCGACGAAGCTGGTGACGCGCGCGGGGAAGGTTGCGGCGAACAAGCTGGCGGATCGTACGGTTTTGATTGATGCTGAGTATTTTTGCGTGGAGAGGATTCCGGTTGCGGGGAGTCGATCGAGCGAGAGTTTGCAGGGGAATGGCGGAGCGGGGCTGGCTTATCTGTTTGCGGCCGCGGGTGCAGGACGGATTGCGGGGGCGGGGTTTGAGGCGGTAGATTTGCCGGCGCGGGGTGTTGTTGCTGTGCCAGCCGCGGCGCCGGCGTTTGAGGTAGAGGATATGGGGGGGATCGACTTGATTCGGATTACGCCAAACTGGCCGGGGCCGGTGAAATGATCGCGCCTGACTGGCGGGAGTTGGTCGTGGCGTATATCCGGGGCGAGGCACTGCCCAAGGACAAGTTTGGCCATCAGCCGCGGCTGTATGCGCTGGCGTGCCGCGTGGGCGAAGGGATGGAGTTCGACGGCGATATTCTGTTTGCCGCGGCGTGGATGCACGATCTGGGAGTTTTTGAAGGGCATCGGCCTGAAGATCCCGAGGAGTTGGCGCGGTGGGACCATGTTCCCTATACGATTACGCGGACGCGGGAACTGCTGAGGTGGTGGGGGTTTCCGAAGGAGAAGCTGGATGGAGTCGCCGAGGCGATCCGGACGCACCAGGTGAAGGACGAGCCGGACCAGATTGAGGCGATTCTTTTGCGGGACGCCGATATTCTGGAGCAGTTAGGTATGATCGGGGCGCTGCGGGCTTTGGCGAAGGTGGGGCGCGACACGCGCTACGAGACATTTACGTCGGTGCTGGCGGTGTTGCGCAAGGCGGCGGACGAGTTGCCGGGCAAGCTGAAGCTGGAGTCGGCGCGGAAGCTGGCTGCGCCGCGGGTGGAGGTTCTTCGCGCGTTTATCGCTTCAATTGAAGAGGAAGCGGGCGGGCTGCTGTATTAGGGCCCGCTGACATGCCCCAGGGACGGTGCGGGCAGGTTGGCTGCCGCGGAACTTTTTCCGTGGCGCCGGGTTCTCATGCATAACGGGTTGTGTACTGGCTCGTCTAACTAGATGAGACGGCAGCGCAAAGTGAGAGCGCCTTTTGGGCCGTGCAGGCATCGAACAAAGGGCCGAAGAGACGCGACAGGCAGAGGAGAACGCAAAGATGATCCGGACAATGCTCAAGAGAAGTTTTCTGCAGGTGCTGGTTTGGTCGGGGGTGGTGGTTTTAGGCGCCGCTGTGGCGCTTGCCCAGGACACGGCTTCCCCAAGTGCGGGCCAGGCTCCGGCGGCAGCGAGCGGCCAGCGTACGGACGGGCAGATTGAGATGGACGTGGTGCACGCTCTCGATGCTTCTCAGCCGTTGAAGGACGACCTGATTACAGCCGCTACGATCCAGAGCGAGGTGACGCTGGCGGGTACGGTCGCGAGCGACTCGTCCAAGAAGCTGGCCGAGTCGATTGTCAGCCAGGTTCCGGGCGTGACCAAGGTGCATAACAATCTGAAGGTTGGCGATCCTAAGCAGGCGCAGGAAGCGATGAACCTGTCGGCTACGGACCAGAGCGACCAGGACAGCCAGGGCAATCAAGGCCAGGCGCAGAGTGCGCAACCGCAGCAGGCGCCGCAGATGGCCCCGAACGGTCAACAGGATCAGGGGCAGGCGGAGGAAGGCCCGATGCCGCAGCCTCAGGCTTATCCGCAGCAGGCTCCGCAGCAGCAGTACCCAAACCAGGGCCAGTATCCGCAGCAGGGCCAGTATCCAAACCAGGGTCAATACCCGCCGCCCTATCCGCCGGCGCGGCCTCAATATGGGCAGCCCTATCCGCAGCAAGGTCAGCAGCAGGGCTACAACCAGGCTCCTCAGCCCGCCTATGAGTATGCAAGGGGGCCGGTGACGATCCCGCAGGGGACGCTGCTGCAACTGCGCACCAGCGAGCCTTTGGCGAGCAAGAGGGCGCAGGACGGGCAGCCAGTACAGTTCACGCTGATCGCCGATGTGACGTATGGCGGGGTGCTGGCGATTCCGCGTGGGGCTGTGGTGCACGGCGTAGTGACTGAGGTCAAGAAGGTGGGCTCCGGCGATCTGGGCGGAAGCTCGGTGCTGGCGTTGACGCTCACATCACTGGACCTGGGCGGGCAGAGTTATCCGCTGACGACGGACCAGTTTAAGGTGAAGGGGCCGAATAAGGCTGGGCAGACGGTGGGCAGTGCGGTGACGGGCGGGCTGATCGGCACCATTATTGGCTGCGCGGCGGGTCGCGGTGTTGGCTGCGCGATTGGCGCGGGCGCGGGCGTTGCGGCAGGCACGGCAGCATCGGCGGCCTCCTCCGGGCCAGGGGTTTGGATTCCGGCCGAGGCGCGCGTGGACTTCCACCTGGCGGCTCCAGTGACGGTGAACCCGGTGGGCCCGCAAGAGGCAGCCCGGCTGGCACAGGGACTTTACCAGGGCGGCCCGTCCCTTTACCGGCGCCCCGGCTACCCCTATGGACCGCGGTACGTTGGCGGATACGGGTATCCGTACGGGTATCCGCCGGTATATTACCGTCCGTATTACATGGTGGGCGGGTTCTACTCCTGGCGGTGAGAGGCTGATCGGCTACCTACTTCTATGGAAGCGACAATTGTCGATTGTGTGTGGTCGATTAGTGACCTCTTAACAGGCTGACTCGATTCTGGTAAGCCACGTGTGGTAAGGTTTTTCGTGATGGCAACGTACATTCTCATGGCGCTCGGACCTTCTGCTTCTGCTGTTGATGCAGCTGTTGAGAGTGCGATTTCAGCAGAAGATCGTCTTTCTCTTGAGGCGGGGAAGTGGTTGCTTACTTCTTCCCTAGCAACAAGCAGAGAGGTTTCAGACAAGATCGGGATTTCCGATTCCACGCTTTTCATAATTTGCCCTATACGAGGGTATTTTGGGCGGACGCGTCCCGATGTTTGGGAATGGCTCGCTGCGAAGTCTTCCGTCAAGGGCTGAGAACAGGCATGTCCATGGTTCGGTCCAATAAGCCAACCACTCCCGAGGATTTTCCTACACAGTCTCCCCTACAACCATCGGGAGATTATAGCTATACGCTCGAAATAGTGATGCAGATGAAGGAGTCGATGGGCAGACTCTTAGAAGCTGTCGATGGCCTGAAGACGGATTCAAGGGAGCATCGTGCAGAACTCAAAACTATTAGTCAAGAAATCCATGGATTTAAAGTTGGAGCACGATGGGTTATTGCCGTGTGTCTAGGCTTTGGCGCACTCATCGGGTGGGCCGTCACGACATATATAAGCGTAATTCAATCAGCAGCGCGCAAATAGACACCATCCAAGGTTCCGCCGCGCTTCCCCATCGGCTCGTCTATAATGACAAAGATCGCGTCAATCGAGAATTGCGCGAGAATTGCGCATCTGTGGGATGTGCCCCTTTGCAGCCGTTTTTGTGCGCGGCATCGGGAGACAGGCCGCGCTCGCGCGTAGAGAGTTGAAGGTTCAAGTCCATCCATGATTCGTTTTCTGCAAACAGACAATCGCCTGACCAAGGCACTGCTGGTCGTGATTATCGGCGCGGCTTCCGTGTCGATGTGCGTGTACCTGATCCCCGGCCTGACCGGCGGGGGATCCTCGTCTCCTGACACCTATGCCACGATCTATCCGCACTGGTACAGCCGTTTTCTCTCTTCGGGATACACGGTGAGCCAGGTGAAGGTGGAGCAGGTTGCGCGGCAGCAGTTGCAGCAGCGCGGTCCGCAGTATGCCGACAACCCGATGATCCTGAACTTCTTTGAGCAGCAGGTGGGCCAGCAGCTTGTGCAGCAGCAGGTGCTTCTTGAAGAGGCCGACAAGCTGGGGATCCGCGCCACCAACGACGATGTGCGCGCTTACCTGCACAAGGGGCCGACGGGCGAGGTTCTGTTCCCGAACGGCAAGTTCATCGGCGACGAGCAGTACAAGGCTCTGATCAGCGAGCGGCTGAACATGTCGGTGACGGACTTTGAAGATAGCGTGAAGACGGACATCATTGTCCGCCGTTTGCAGTCGCTTATCTCGGGCGGGGTCGTGGTGGGCGACCAGGAAGTGCGCGACGCGTATCGCCGCAGCAGCCTGAAGATCAAGTTTGACTACGCGGTGATTTCCGCGGACGATCTGCGCAAGACGATCAATCCGAGCGACGGCGACCTGGAGTCGTTCTTCAAGAAGAACGGCGTGCGCTACGCCTCGGCGGTGCCGGAGCAGCGCAAGATCACTTACTTTGCGTTTACGCCAAACCAGATTCCGGGCGGCGTGCCGCAGCCGACACAGCAGCAGATTCAGCAGTACTTTACGGCGCACCAGTCGGAGTACTCGGTGGCCGAGCAGGCCAAGTCGCGGCACATCCTGATCTCGGTGGCGGCAGGCGCGGACGCGAAGACCGATGCCGCGGCCAAGGCCAAGGCAGAGGCAGCGCTGAAGCAGCTTCAGGCCGGTGGCAACTGGGCAGACGTAGCGAAGAAGAACTCGGACGACCCGGGCAGCAAGGACTCGGGCGGCGAGCTTGGATTCTCGCAGCGCGGGCGGATGGTGCCTCAATTCGACGCCGCCATCTTCGGCCAGAAGATTGGTGACATCAAGATCATCAAGAGCCAGTTCGGCTATCACGTTGTGCAGGTGGAAGAGCGCACAGCGGCGCACGCGCAGTCGCTGGCCGAAGTGCAGCCGACCATCCAGGCGACGCTGCTTCGCCAAACCGCGGCGCAGGCAGAGGACAACTACGGCAAGGCGCTGACGTCAGAGGCCATCAAGAACGGCCTGGACAAGACAGCGGCGGCTCACCATCTTGAACTGGTGACGACGCCTCTGGTCGGCCAGCAGGGCGTGATTGCGGCGTTGCCCGACAGCTCGGCGCTGCTGAGCAAGGCCTTTGCCTCCAAGCAGGGCGACCCGCCGCAGGAAGCGCCGACCGGCGAGGGCTACGCCATCTTCCAGGTAACCGGCGTTGCCGCGGCGCACGCGCCCGCGTTTGCCGATTGGAAGTCGCATGTACTGGACGACTATCGCGAAGAGCAGCTTCCCCGTCTGCTGGGACAGAAGACGCTGGAGTTGTCGGAGCGGGCGAAGTCGGAAAACGATTTGGCCAAGGCAGCCAAGGCTGTGGGCGCGACCATGAAGACAAGCGATCTGGTCGATCCCTCTGGCCAGGTGCCCGATCTGGGAGCGGTAGCGCAGGTGGCTCCGCAGCTCTTTGACATGGCGGTGGGCAACATCAGCGGACCGATCAACGCGCAGCGCACCGGCGTGGTGGCCAAGCTGACCGACAAGCAGGAGCCCTCGGCGGACGAGATTGCGAAGAACTTCGACCGCACGCGCGAACAGCTACTCGATCAGCGCCGCGGGGAGGCTTTCAACGTCTTCATGAGCGGAGTTCTGGACGACTACAAGAAGCACAACCGCATCCGGCTGAATGCCAAGCCGAAAACTCCGTCGCTGCCAGGGATGTAATCGGCAGGCAAGGCAAACAGGAAATGGAAAGGCCCGCAACCATGGTGGTTGCGGGCCTTTCTGCGTGCGGGGGTGATTTTTCCTAGTGCGGGACGGGGGATTTTTGTTGAGAAAGTGTAAGTTTTGCACTACACTTTAGCGAGTCACGGTTTTTCCTGGCGCAGAAACAGGGCGATGGTGAAAGTGGGTCCACGGGAACTGCGGATTTACGAAACTTCGTCGGGCGAGTGCCCGTTTGAGGATTGGCTCGACGGCTTTCGCGACGCGGTGGGCCGAGCGCGGATTCAAGTACGCCTTGACCGCATTGAGCAGGGAAACCTTGGTGACAATAAGTCTGTAGGCGGGGGTGTGCGCGAGCTGCGAATTGATTTTGGTCCAGGCTACCGCGTCTACTTTGCCGAGGATGGGCCGGTGATTGTGCTGCTGTTGATTGGCGGCGACAAGAGCACACAGACGAAAGACATCAAGACAGCCAGGAAGTATTGGAACGAATACCGGGAGGTGAACGATGCCAGCACGCTCCAGAAGCTACAGAGAAAGCCTGCTGCGCCGTCTAAAAGACAACGCTGAAGCAGCGAACTACCTTCAGGCGGCGCTTGAAGATTCGCAATCGGCGTTTCTGGTGGCGCTGAAGAATGTTCTGGATTCGCGCAAGGTCGCGGTGGTTGCGCGGGCAGGCAAGTTGAATCGGGAACACATCTACCAGATGCTCAACGAAGATGGAAACCCAACACTGAACAGCCTTGGAAAGATTCTGCAAGCGTTAGGACTGCGGCTCTCGATCGCAGTAAAGAAGGAGACGCCAGCGCGGGAACACGCCGCGTGAGAATAAGAGAAGAGGGTCCGGCGGGTTCACGCCGAGCCACATCTTTGCTACGTTTTTGTGGCCGAGTTCAGATGCACTGCCTCCCCGACTGAAACTTACCGCAGCCCTTCGGTCTGGAAGGGGAGTCCGGTTTCTGGCGAGTGCATCGGGTCGGCATCGAGGTTGGGCGCGACGGATACGCCATTGAACTTTGCGGGCGCTACCGTTACGTTCCATCCATCGAAGACCACAAGCGCGTCTTCGCCGTTGAAGTTGCTTGCGGCTGCTTCAATCGCGACGGTGCGGGTTTCGTCCGGAAGCAGCGAAATGTAGTTGTCGCTGTAGAAGACCGGCAGCACGCGCTCGCCAGACTTCTGCCGGCGCAGTTGCAGGTGCGCCATGAGGGCGATGTTCTTCGACGGATTGTGGAGAGTGACCGTCACTGTGCGCTTGTCGGCCTCGTCGCTGCTTGTGGCCTTGGCTTCAAGCGTGACCATCGGCAGTTTGTTCAGGTCGTTGAAGTCGTCGGGATGCGCGGGCAGGCTGCGCCAGTAGAAATTGCTTGAGAGCAGCTTGCCCGTTGCGTCCAGCAATTCGAGCTTGATGAAATGCACGGGCGAGACGGTGGCCGGAAATTCGACGGCGCCGAGATTGGTTGCGGCAGAGGCCTCGGCTGTGACTGTGGTTTTGTGTTCGTAGGCGAGCGTGCCGTCGAGATTGTAGACGGCGATGTGCGCCTCGGCGTTGGTCACGGCGGTGGGCAGGTTGTTGATGACCTGCAGGTCGCCGTTGGCTTCGTTGAATTGAATGTGGACCAACTCGCCAGCCTTCATCACCGCGAAGAGCGACGACATGGGCTCGAAGTCGTAGTGATAAATTTGCCAGACAAAGCTGGGCTGCGCGGGATCGCTCATCCAGGTGATGACGGCTGTGGTGGGGTGGAAGAGTTGCGCGTTGCGGCCTTCATACATGGCGCGGAAGGCTTCGTAGTTGGCCAATTGCGATTTGCGCACAAAGTCGGCGAGGTTGCGGAAGGCGCCGTAGCGAGCGGCGATGAGGGCGGGGAACTTGTCGGAGCCTGAGGCGCCTTTGGCGAAATCGTGTTCGGCCCAGTCGTCGTTGATTGACTCCCAATCCTTCTTCGGCATCATGCCGTGAATGGATTCGAGGGTGGGCACGGAGACGGAGCCGGTTTCGGTTTTGAAGAAGTCGTCGGTGATGGTGTAGAACTCGCGCGGGGTGCGCCAGTGGTAGGGCCCGTGCGAACGGACGCCCGCGCCATCGGTGGAACTGGGCTGATAGCGGCGCGTGGGTTCAAGCTCGGCTAGCAGTTTGCGCAGAGCGGCGTCGATTTCAGGTGGCGGGTAGCCCTCGTTGCGCGCGCACCAGAGCACGATGGAAGGATGATTGCGGAAGCGCAGAACTTTGTCGCGCACGTTGGCGATGTAGGTATCGAGGTCGGTGGGGTTGGGGCCGTCGCCCGGATTGGGCTGGAAGAACTCATCCCACACCAGGATGCCGTATTTGTCGCACAACTGATAGAAGTCTTCGCCAGTGCTCTGACCGACCCAGTTGCGGATGAGGTTGAGATTGGCGAGCTTGTGCAGGCGAATCTGCGCATCGAGGCGCTCGCGCGGAATGCGCTTCATGGCTTCGTCGAGGCCCCAGTCACCGCCGCGGATGAACACCGGGACGCCGTTGACCGAGATGGTGAGCGTGTCTGTGCCGGGAACGCTATAACTAATTTTGCGCACGCCGAAGGGCACGTCTTCGGTGTCTGAAAGGTCGCTGCCCTGCGCGAAGGCGAGATGCAGGTTGTACATGCTAGGCGCGCCGTAGCCGTTGGGCCACCAGAGGCGCGGGTGGTCGATGTGCAAGGCGGGCGTCGACTTCGCATCGAAGGTCACGGTCTGCTTGCTGTGCGGCGCAAGTTCTACTTCTTTTTCAAAAGCGATGTTCTCGATGGTTCCGTGGACGACGCCTTTTTGCGGCTCGGCGCTGATGTTCTCGACTGTGGCTTGCACGGCGACATCGGACGAGTCGGTGCGAGGCAGCGGAAGGTCGGTTGTGACGAGCGGATCTTTGAGCAGCACGGGGCCGGTGGCGGAGAGAAAGACCTTTTGCCAGATACCGGCGTCGCGATCACGCATGGCGGGGATCCAGTCCCAGCCCAAGGTCGAGAGAAACGTGGGGCCGTCGATGGCCGTGATGCCGCCGTTGGGGCCGAGGCCGGCGCGCAGCGTGTGTTCATGCGGGATGCCGGGGTTGGGCTGCGGCGTGATGAGCACAGCAAGCACCGCTTTTTTGCCCGGCGTTACGTTGGCGGTGATGTCGAAGATGCCGCGGATGAAGGCTCCGCGAATGGCGCCCACCTGCACGCCGTTGACCCAGACGGCGGCCGAGTAGTTGATGCCGTCGAAGTTGAGCCAGACGTGATGGTTCTTGTAGGACTTGGGAACGTCAATCAGCGTGCGATACCAGTACGATGTGCGCGCAAGGCTGTCGGGAATGATCTCGGGGCGGTTGTTTTCTCCGTAGAGCGGCTCGGGGTAGACGTGGTTGTTGACGAGCGTGGTGAGCACCGTGCCGGGAACCGTGGCCGTGTACCAGCCTGCGGTGGAGAAGGCAGGCGACGCGATCTCGGCGCCGGGCTGCGGAGCCTTGGCTACGTCCTGCAACTGCCAGCCGCTCGCGAGCACAACTTGCGGCGGAGGGGTGGATTCTGCTGAGGCTGTGAGGGACGCCATCGGGGCAAGTATGAGGACGGCAAAGATCGATGTCAATGTGGAAAGGTGTGGGCGGTGGACGAGTATCTGCAACGGATTTATCCTTAAGGCTTTCGCGAAAAATTTTCGGACGCGGCGCGCCGAAGAAAGGACGGTCACAGGGATTATAGTGATTTGGCGGTTGCGTTGGATCTGAGAAGCTGTTTGAAAAACAACAGCAGATCCTTCACTCCGCTTACCCCACGTTCAAAGAGCGAACGCGGGGCCCCAGACGCGCTCCGTTCAGGATGACAGTTATTTTTGGTATGAACTTCAGACTCAGTGCGCAAGACGGGACTGATCCTGTTGGGGCGTCCGGCGATAATGGGAGCATGGAATTTCAGCGTTCATCCGGAGTTTTGCTACACGTCAGCTCGCTGCCTTCGTATGGAGGCATTGGCGACATGGGTCCGGCCGCGCACGAGTTTGTTGATTTTCTGGCGGCGGCCAAGCAGCATGTGTGGCAGGTTCTGCCGCTGGGGCCGACCGGGTATGGCAACTCGCCGTATGCCGCTTCGTCGGCGTTTGCGGGGAATCCGTCTTTGATCAGCCTGGAGTTTCTTGCCGATTGGGGATGGATTGACGGCGAGCGCATCGCGGGGTTGGCCGGGCGCAGCGGCAAAGTCGATTTCGAAGCAGTGGAAGCGCGGAAGCTGCCGCTGTTGTATGAGGCGGCGGGGAACTTTCTCGATCGCGGGCCGCAAGAGGCGAAGCTGGCGAAGCAGTGGAAGCAGTTCGGGGAGTTTTGCCGCGCGGAGGCTGCGTGGCTGAACGACTATGCGCTCTATGCCGAGCTGCGGCGGCAGTTCAAGACCGGCGCGTGGACGGCGTGGCCGGAGCCGCTGCGCAAACGTGACCGCGCGGCGATTGCGGAGGCGGAGGCGCGCTGTGCACGGGCGCTGGCTCAGGAGCGGGCGCTGCAGTTTGCGTTTGCGCTTCAGTGGGGAATGCTGCGAAAGGCCGCGGCGGAGAATGCGATCAGGATTCTCGGCGATGTGGCGATTTTTGTGAATATGGATTCGTCGGATGTGTGGGTGCATCCGGAGCTTTTCGAACTGGACGAGGAACTGAAGCCTATCCGCATCGCGGGCGTGCCGCCGGATTATTTTTCGCCGACGGGGCAGAGGTGGGGGAATCCGCTGTACCGGTGGGACGTGCTTGAGACGCAGGGATTTGCGTGGTGGATCGAGCGGGTGCGGCGTGCGTGCGCGCTCTACGATATTGTGCGGCTCGATCACTTTCGCGGCTTCGAGGCTTACTGGGCGATTCCGGCGGAGGAGGAGACGGCGGTGAACGGCGAGTGGATCAAGGCGCCGGGGCTGGAGCTGTTTCACGCGCTGGAAGCCGCGCTGGGGCCGCTGCCGCTGGTGGCCGAAGACCTGGGGCTGATTACCGCCGAGGTGGATGCGCTGCGGCTGGGGCTGGGGTATCCGGGGATGAAGGTGTTGCAGTTCGGCTTTGGCGACAAGGGCGCGCACACGCATCTGCCGCAGGGTTTTGTGCCGGCGACGGTGGCTTATACGGGCACGCACGACAACGACACGACGCAGGGGTGGTGGGCTGCGACGGGCAAGGTGGAGAAGAAGGCGCTGGAGGCGCTGCTGGGGCCGGTGGGCGGGAAGCCCGTGTGGCCGCTGATGCGCGCGGCGATGGGCAGCGTGGCCGAGATGGCGATTGTTCCGGCGCAGGATTTGCTGGAGCTTGGCTCGGAAGGGCGCATGAATACGCCGGCGGTTCCGGCAGGGAACTGGGCCTGGCGCGCGCCGGAGGGGTGCTGGACGGAGGCGCTGGCGGGGCGGCTGGCGGAGCTGGCGGAGGTTACGGATCGGGATAACGATCCGCTGGGGGTGGGGGAGGTTGAGGCGGAGGTTACAACATAGAGCGGCTAGTTCGAAGAGAGCAATAACTTCCGGATTGACGGTAATCCAACCGGAACGTCAGAAATTTGGGAATGGTCCGGTTGGGGTTTGCCGTCTCCCGGGTCCCCAAATGCGAGGGACCCGGGGCACCCACCTTCAGAGGCGCGATTCACTTCCTTGGGACCTGGGCCACCCGCCGAATGCTCACAAAAAGGCCGGATACATTTGCGCAGACCAACTAATCGTCATCTTTCGCTTGCAAAAGAGCGGCGGACCATACATTCCGGTTTGGCGGTGATACGTCCGGAGCCCTTCGATCGCTTTGCGGGTCCTCAGAGGCGAAGCCGGAAACTACGGCAACCATCCCAGAGAGGCACAAACCCAAGTGCCATCCGGTTGCTTCTGGAATCTCACAGAGCCTTCGCGGTCACCACTCTTCGCTTGGGCGACCACACGCCCGACATCGTTAATTTCGGTGTGCACCTTGACCCTTCCACTCGCCACCGTCTCCGAATCGAGCAAGAGGCTTTCAACGCCAACAATCCGTTCCTGTCCGATCGTTACCATTGGGCCTGGTTTTGACTGTGCTTCGAATTTTGGTGTGAATTCATATTTGAACGAAGAGCCTCCCATCGCTGTCTTTCTCAAAAGACCGGCCTCCATGTATGGGATAAAACCCGGTTCTAAATTGTGGGCTAACACGGAATCGGTTCGCAACTCCTGGCCGACGTATTGGAACAGGAAGAATTGCGTGGTTATGTTGCCGTTCGGCCTTTTCTCTTCGAGGAAGGCCTGTGCCAATTCTTTTGCGGTCGCTGGCGTGAGATTCTTATGGGATGAGCATCCGCTACCTACGGTCAGCATCACAAGCATTGCGGGTAAAACTCGCCAAAGCGTGGTATTGAGTCGCATGTCGTACGCCTTTCCAAAACTGCTGGGTTTTATGTTGCCTTAAGTTCCCGTCTCAGTTTCTGTGCAAGTATACACGCCGTCCTGTTTCCCGATTCAGACGGGCCTCTCATTCCAAAATTGTCGAAAATATCCACAATATTTGTCATATCAAGGCATATGCTCCATTGAAAGGCTAGAGATCGTCAGATGCTCCCAATATGAGATCGCTGCTGACATACCCCGCATTGGTCTGGAAATTTAGTAATGCCTGGATTGTCGCCTATTCGGAAACGGAATGTTTCCGCTCCTCCGCTTTGTTCCCGGCGCGGTTCTTGTTATTCTTGCGGCACATGGAAATTGCTGCGATTCAAACTCATGGGCTTACGCGGCGCTTCGGCGAGTTGACGGCTGTGGACGATGTGACGTTCAGCGTGGCGAAGGGGCAGTTCTTCGGGTTTCTGGGGCCGAACGGGGCGGGGAAGTCGACCACCATCAAGATGCTGACTGGACTGCTGGAGCCGAGCGCGGGGACGGTGGAGATTCTGGGCAAGCCGTTCAGCGCGTCGGCGCTGGACGTGAAGCGGCAGATCGGCGTGGTGCCGGAAGGCATGGCGCTGTTTGGGCGGCTGACGGCGACCGAGTATCTGCACTTTGTGGGGCGCATGTATGGCTTGGACCGCGCGACCACGAATCAACGGACAGAAGAGTTGCTGGAGTTTATGCAATTGGCCAATGAGACCAAGAAACTCGTGACCGACTTTTCGCACGGGATGCAGAAGAAGCTGGCGCTGGCGGCGGCCGTGATTCATGGGCCCAAGGTGCTGTTTCTGGATGAGCCGTTCGAGGGCGTGGACGCGATTGCCGCCGGAATGCTGAAGGCGATGCTGCAAGGGATGATCCATCGCGGGGCGACGATCTTTTTGACGACGCACGTGCTGGAGATTGTGGAGCGGCTGTGCAGCCACGTCGCGATTATTCACCAGGGACGGCTGGTGGCGAATGGGTCGCTGGAGGAGCTGAGGGCGGGCGTGGCGTCGACGCTGCCCGGCGCTGAGGGTGGCCAACGGCTGACGATGGAGGAGATATTCCTGTCGATTGTGGGCGCGGGCGATCAGCAGGAGAGCGCGCAGGAGCTTTCATGGCTCGCATAAACGGGGCTGGCGGCGAAGAAAGAATGCTTGCCGTCGGCGGCGGGTTGCTGAGCGAGCTGGCGCGGGCGCAGTATGCGGCGCTGGGGCGGCTGCGCTGGCGGATCTTTGTCAACGGCCTGCGCTCGAAGCTGGGCGCATTCGAGCTGGGCGCGCGCACGGTTTCGTTTGTGGCGTACGGCGTGATGGGGCTGGGGTTGGGCGCGGGCATGGGCGGGCTGGCTTATGTGTTTGCGTCCGGTGAAAAGTGGGAGGACCTCGCCTTCATCTTCTGGGCGGCGTGCCTGATATGGCAGTTTGTTCCCATCATGCTGGCTTCGTTTCAGGAGCAGTTTGACTTGGGGCACCTGCTGCGTTTTCCGGTCAGCTTTCGCTCGTTCTTTTTGCTTTATGTGGTCTTCGGGCTGTCGGATGTGTCGACGATTCTGGGCGGCCTGTGCTGCCTGGGAATTTTTGTGGGCGTGACGGTGGCGCGGCCGGATCTGTTTGCGTGGACGGCGCTGATTCTGGCTGTTTTTGCGGCGTTCAATATTCTGCTGGTGCGGGCCGTGTTTGCGTGGATCGACCGCTGGCTGGCGCAGCGCAAGACGCGGGAGATTGTGGGCGCGCTCGTGATGGTGCTGGTGCTGAGCATGCAATTGATGAACCCGGCGGTGTGGCAGCATGGGAATCGCCGCGCGGCACGGGCCAACCAGAAGCAGGAGATTCAGCACCTGCTGGCTGAGCCGTGGGTGAAGACGGCGAACGCGGTGCAGAAGCGGCTTCCGCCGGGGCTGGCGGCGATGGCCCTGGAGCAGGCCGCGACGCAGCAGACCGCGCCGGTGTTGGAGCAACTGGGTGCGCTTGGGCTTTTTGTGCTGGGCGCCGGAGGCGTGCTTGGGTTGCGCCTGCGGGCCGAGTACCGGGGCGAGAATCTGGGCGGGGCGCCGGCGCGGAAGAAGGCGGCGGCGAGCCCGGCGAAGGCGGTTGCGGCGAAAGAAAGAGTTGCCGGGGGCGAGGAGCGGTTTGGTATTTCCGGTCCCATTGCCGCGGTGATGGAGAAGGAGATGCGCGGTCTGTTGCGCACCTTGCCGCTGATGTATGCGGTGGGCGCGCCGCTGATTCTGGTTCTGGTGGTCTCGGGCAGCTTCTTCAGGGGTGCGACGCATGGGGATGCGCCGCTGTTTGCGTTTCCGCTGTGCGTGTTTTTTGCGCAACTCGGCTTCCGGCAGTTGTTCGACAACAACCTTGGGACCGAGGGACCGGGAGTTCAGCTCTACTTTCTTTCGCCAACGCCGATGCGCACGGTGATGCTGGCCAAGAACCTGCTGCACTCGGCTGTGTTTGCGTTGGTCATGGTGGCCGCGGGCGTGCTGGCCACGGCGCGGCTGGGCGCGCCGGACGATGTGATGCTGGCGGTTACGGGGTCTTTTCTGCTGTTTGTGCTGCCGGTGAGCCTGGCGACGGGAAATATTTTTTCGCTGACGATGCCGTACCGCGTCAATCCGGGGCGCATCACGCGGCAGCGCGGATCGCAGGCCAGCGGGATGCTGGGCCTGTTGGTGCAGGTGGCGCTGCTGGGCGTGGGGGCGCTGGTGTTCGAACTGTGTTCGCTGGGTGGGGTGCTGTGGGTGGCCGTGCCGGCATTTCTGGCGATGGCCGCAGTTGCGGCGGTGGTGTGGCTGCGCATCCTGAGCAACGCGGACGAAATGGCCAGCCAGCGGAAGGATCTGCTGATTGCAACGCTGATGAAGGCGGAGTGAGGGAAGCAGGGATCAGGGGTCAGGGATCAGGGATCAGAAAGACCTCTCGCCTGATGTTTTACTGTTTCAGTCTATCGCCGGAAAAGCAACCGCGGGGCGTTCGACTCGCTACACTTGCTCAAGAGGACAGGATTGGGACGGAGGATTCATGCGAAAGCCGGCGCGCGCTCTTTCAGCGGCGCCGGCTTTTCTGATCCCTGATCCCTGACCCCTGTTTTTAGAACGGTATGTCGTCGTCTGAGATTTCCGCGGACTGGGCGACGTCGTCCTGACCGGCGGGCGGGCGCTGGTCGTAGCTGGACTCGGCGCCGGAGGCGCTTGCCGGCCGGCTGTAGCCGCCTCCTGAGCCTTCGTCGCGGCCGCTGAGCAGCGAGAGGTCGTTGACGATGATCTCGGTCTTGTAGCGCTTCTGGCCGGACTGCTTGTCTTCCCAGTTGCTGGTGCGAAGGCTGCCCTCGATGTAGAGCTTGGAGCCCTTTTTCACGTAGTCGCGGACGATCTCGGCGGTGCGCTTGAAGGCGACCAGGTTGTGCCACTCGGTGCGGTCCTGCCAGTTGCCCTGGGGGTCCTGATAGCGGTCGCTGGTGGCCAACCCGAAGGTGGCGATCATGGTGCCGCTGGGGGTGGAACGAATCTCCGGGTCCTTGCCTACGTTGCCTAAAAGGATGACTTTGTTAACACTCTTTGCCATATTCGTTTACTCCAGTTGTCCGCTGGTAATTTGGCCTGTCCAAGGCAATTTGAGCTGTCCACTTCGGAATTCACGGTGGGAATTCTAGATGTCCAGACCAAAATTGAGGACGCTAATTGAACTGAGATGAATCCGTTCCCCATATTCCTCACGGGGTGCATGCAGGCCTTTAGCGGGCTCCTTTCGCTCAATTTTTCCTCAATCTTGCTAAGTATAACCCGTTAAAGGAGCTGGCTGCAGCAAGCGAAATCAAGTCGAATGCGCGTTGATGTCCTTAAATCTTGGAATTTAGGTGGCGCGATGATGGAAACTGGGAGCCCGGCCTCCATCAAACCGATCAGATGTCTCTTATCAAGAGCTGCACCCTGGGAATTAGATGACAGGCCCTAGATCTCCACGATCGTTGATCGATGGGGCGGAAATATCCGACCGGAGAATGAGTATTGACAGTTGTCGCAAGCCAACGAGAGCGGACGTCAACGGTTTGCCTGGTGAGCGGGATGAAGTTGCTGGCCTCGATATTGACGGCTATCGGGTTGCCTTGTGCCTGATGGCGCTGGGTCCGGGGTACTCGCCGGGCGGAGGCGGGTGAATCCTGGCGCGACAGCGGCACGATGGATGGCACCCAGAGCCAGGCTGTGGCGTTCACGAGCGCGAAGAGACGGAAGGACAGGACAGATTTCCAAGACCGTTAGGGAAATGCACAATCCGCTCAAACGTACCCTTCCTGTAGACACCATGGTTGACGAATTCTCTGGGCGCAGTCATGGCTGGCGGGATCCATTGAAGACTGAATGCGGGCCGCATTGGGCAGGAAGGGTCGCATCGTGCCGTCGTCTTGTGATGTATCCTGCTTGCGATCCAATAATCCGCAATCGGCGCCCTTTGGAAGGGTGCTTCAAGGGCAAACGAGGTATTTCTAATAAGAAACAAAAATGCAAGTTCAACAAAACGCGATGTCGTCATGAAGTTCTACAGACTCCCACCCATCGGACAAAAACAAAGACGTCCGATGGATGGGGCACAGTTTCATTCCCCGCGGGTC
>CAYQOQ010000095.1:0-18353 GCA_964419175.1 uncultured Occallatibacter sp.
CCGGCGGCCGCTGCAACACCTGCGAAGGCGACGGCACCGTCACCGTCGAAATGCAATTCCTCGCCGACGTCGAGCTGCCCTGCGAAGACTGCAACGGCACCCGCTATCAGGCCAAAATTCTAGATGTCCGCTACAAGGGCAAGAACATCCACGACGTCCTGCAGATGACCGTCAAAGAGGCGCTGCGTTTCTTCGCCGGCCAAAACAAGCTCTTGGAAAAACTCGCCGTCCTCGACGAAATCGGTCTCGGCTACCTGCGCCTGGGCCAATCCGCCACCACTCTCTCCGGCGGAGAAGCGCAGCGCGTCAAGCTGGCTGCCCATCTCTCGCAGGTCCGCGCCGCCAACGCAAACGCCAAGCCCTCGCAAGCCAGCCGCGTCCTCTACATCCTCGACGAGCCCACAACAGGCCTCCACTTCGACGATGTCTCCAAGCTCCTCACTGCGTTCCGCAAGCTCATCGATGGCGGCGGCTCGCTCATCGTCATCGAGCACAACCTCGACGTCATCAAGTCCGCCGACTGGGTCATCGACCTCGGCCCCGAAGGCGGAGAAGGCGGCGGCCACATCGTCGCCGAAGGCACCCCCGAAGAAATCGCCTCCAACCTGATGTCCCACACCGGCAAGTGGCTCGCCCGCGTCCTATGACGTGCAATCCCTTACTCAAATTGTTTGGATTGTCTGTGCCGCTATATATGAATTACTAACTCGCTATACTGCCTGAACTGAGCGTCTGCTGTGATCAGATGCATAGGCTCGCTGATCGCCTGCGCAATCAGCAACCGGTCAAATGGGTCGCTATGATAAAGCGGCAAATCCGCCACAAGCAGAGCGTGCCTCGACAGAACAGGCAATTCAATAAAATCGTTTGCCGCTATCTGATCGAATAGCTCCCGTGGGTTCGCCTTTATTTTTCCCAGACGCACCTTGATTGCAACTTCCCAAAGAGAGGCTGAAGAAACAAAAACCTCCTCAGCCTCGCGAATGATCTTCATCGCTTTGCGCGAAAGCCGTTCTGGCTCGTAAAACGACCAACAAAAGATATGTGTATCGAGCAGAAGCCGCATTAACGTCCCTCAAACTGCGCCAAAAGTTCCTCGGGAAGAGGCGCATCGAAATCGTCCGCAATCCACCCTTTCCCCTTCAGTGCGCCGAACTGGATGGGCCGTTTGCTCTTTTTAAGGCTGGTCAGTCGCGCCACCGGCTTCCCTGCGCGTGCAATCACCACATCCGTACCCGTAGAGGCGAGATCGACCAGCTTGGAAAGTGTCGTTTTTGCTTCGTAGATGTTGACGGTCTGCATATAATCTCTCCTGACCTGACTAGGTCTAGTCTAGCATACTTTAAAGATTCCGGGTGCCCCAGGTGCCTCGCTTTTGGGCGCCTGGGATACGATGCACTCCATTCGCCGCGTACGATTTCGCATGAAACTCGCTGGCTTTGTATCAGGGCACGGCCGGGTGCCCCAGGTCCCGCTTTTGGGACCTGGGATACACTCCGTTCGCATAGTACGAATTCACGAGTAACTCGTAGTCTTCGTATCCCCCTGATTTGCCAAACCCGCGCAGATTGTTTAAAAAGGTTGCAGCACTCCAACGGTCGCAAAAATCGTCTGTTTCGAAAACGCTTTCGAAAACCTGCCGCCGCCCCCATTCCGAGGAGGAATATCCGCTTTGAATATCCCTGCAGCGCCTGTCCGCTCTCAATCCTCATCCAATAACGAGGATATTGAAGCCCCACTCATCCCTGCGGGACGGTTCCTGCCTTTCCTCGTCGTTACCGTGCTCTTCTTCCTCTGGGCCATTCCCAACAACCTCAACGACATCCTGATCCGCCAGTTCATGAAGTCGTTCAACATCAACCGCTCCAGCGCCGCCGGCATTCAGATCTGGTTCTATCTCGGATACTTCTCGCTCGCCATCCCCGCCGCGCAACTGATGAAGCGTTTCGGCTACAAGACCGGCATCGTCACCGGCCTGTTCCTGCTTGGCACCGGCTGCTGGATGTTCTATCCCGCCGCGCAAGCCGGCCTCTACACCTTCTTCCTCGTCGCCCAGTTCGTCATCGCCAGCGGCCTCTCGTTCCTTGAAACCGCGTCCAACTCCTTCATCGCCCAACTCGGCCCCGCCGGTTCCAGCGAGCGCCGCCTCAACCTCTCGCAAGCCTTCAATCCCCTCGGCTCCATCACCGCCGGCCTTATCGGAACCGTCTTTATCTTCTCTGGCGTCAAACTCACCGATGCGCAGGTCGCCGCGCAGCAGGCCGCCGGCACCTATGCGGCTTATCTGCATTCTGAAACCTTGCGCGTCGTCACGCCCTACATGGTTCTTGGCACCATTGCCTTCGCCTGGGCTGTGCTCGTGCTGCTCACAAAATTCCCGGTTCTCGGCGGCGAAGAAGACTCAGCCCATCCCGCCGTCCACCCCGTGCACGTGCGCCTCTTCCAGCCCCACTTTGTCTTTTCCCTCGTCGCGCAGTTCCTCTATGTCGGCGCGCAGGTCGGCACCTGGAGCTACTTCATTCCCTACGTCGAGTCGGCCACCGGCATCGGTGACAAGGCCGCCGGATACATGCTCACGGCGACGCTCGTGGCCTTTGCCGTCGGCAGATTCATCTCCGCCTGGCTCATGCGCCACTTCCACGCCCGCCTCATGCTGGTGACCTACGCCATCGTGAATGTGATTTTGGGCCTGGTCGCGGTCGTCGATCCCAGTTGGCTTGGCGCCGGTTGCCTGTTGACCACCAGCCTCTTCATGTCCATCATGTTCCCCACCATCTTTGCCCTGGGCCTCAAGGGTATGGGCGAGAAGACCAAGACCGCCGGATCGCTCTTGGTAATGGCAATCCTCGGCGGCGCGGCCCTCACCAAGGTCATGGGCATCCTCGCCGACAAGGGCAGCCTGCAAGCCGCCTACATGGTTCCCGTCGTCTGCTTCGCCGGAGTAGCTATCTATGGCTGGCTAGTTCCCGAACCCCAAGCCCCCGAGCCGGCAAACGAGGTAATCTGACAGCCTATTGTCGTACCAACCATGGGTGCCCCAGGTGCCTCGTCCACCGCGGCGGAGGCACCTGGGATAGGCCGGTGTCCCACATCCAACCAGCCAAAAAAGTATAGGTGCCCCATCCAAACCGCGCTCTTTGCGGTTTGGGTGGGATAGCAAGTCACTCAACCGGACAGCTTTTCTAGTCCCTGTTTCTTGCATAGAATTACCCGCTTCAGTAGCACAATAGGGATATGCGCCGGGTGCCCCAGGTGCCTCGCTTTTGGGCACCTGGGATAGCAAAGGTCTTGGCAGTCCGATTTCCTAATCCCAGGTTTCGCAGACCCCGTTTTTCCGTCCCTGCACTTTGCATAGAATTACCCGCTTCCGTAGCACAATAGGGATGTGCGCTCCCTTTGCCCATCGATCGACATTCCGCCCTCAACCCCCCTAAACGGGCCGACCCCCACCCCCCCTCCCCGTCAATTGCACCAATTATGGGGCGCTCGTTTTGTAACTAGCATGAAATCAATAACCTGCAAGACGGAGCTAGTGTTAAAGTAGTAAACAATGGCGCAATTTTAAGCGTTTTTTAGTCGAAAAGTTGGGCAAAATCACCCCCTCAAGGCCCGTTTAGCCCCGGAATGTTGCAAAAATGAACCGGCATCCTCGTCCCGTGGGGGGACGAGGAAATTCCAGTCGTCTGATTTATTTTTGGTGTTACTCCGCAACCACCGAATTCGTCAGCGAGCCCAGGCCTTCCACCGTCACCGTCACCGTCTCGCCCGCCTTCAGCCAGCGCTGCGGTGTGCGTCCCATGCCCACTCCGCCAGGCGTCCCGGTCGAGATCAGGTCGCCGGGCAGCAACGGCGTAATCGACGAGATGTACTCCACAAGGTCGGGAACCTTGAAGATCAGCTCGCGGGTATTCGAGTTTTGCAGCATCTCGTCGCCGATCGACAAACTGATCGCAAGCTGGTGCGGATCGGCAATCTCATCCGTCGTCACAATCGCCGGACCCATCGGGCAGAAACTCGGGAAGCTCTTGCCCAGCGACCACTGCGACGTAGACAGTTGCACGTCGCGCGCACTCACGTCGTTCACGATGGTGTAGCCGTAGACGTGTTCCTTCCACGCCGATGCGGGAATCCGGTAGCCGCCCTTGCCGATCACAAAAGCAAACTCGGCCTCGTAGTCCGGCTGGGTGGTGTTTTTAGGCAGCACAATGTTCTCGCCCGGCCCAACAATCGCCGTCGTCATCTTGAAGAAGACAACCGGCACCTTCGGCAGCGCCATCTTCGATTCGATCGCATGGTCGCGGTAGTTCAAGCCAATCGCAAACACGCGTGGCGGATTAGCCAGCGGCGCGTGCAACTTAACCTCATCCAGTTTGTAACCGGGATAAGCAGCCGGCTTCGGCGACGAAGTAAATCCAGCGCTGACCACGGCCAACGCATCGGCATAGCCTGCGGCCGTCAAATCGACAACCAGGTTGGCTTCTTCGATCAGTGATCCAGGCCGAATCTTGCCGTCGGCAGTCGAAAAGGAAACGAGTTTCATTGCAACCTCCAGTGTGGGAATCTAAGAACCCGTCAAAAAACAGGATTTCGGTGAAGGGCACGGGCTTTAGCCCGTACGTTCAATTCAGCAATAGGAGCGCGGGCTTTAGCCCCTGAGGGATGTCCTTTTCATCGAATCTCGGATGTCTCTTCATAGTTTCTGGAAAAGAGTCTTGTGCTTCAGGCAGCCGTCCAGCCACCATCGATCGTCATCAGTGAGCCGCTGACAAAAGCCGCTTCGTCCGAGGCCAAATACCGAACCAGCGAAGCGACCTCTTCCGGCCGTCCCAGCCTGCCAACAGGCTGCCGCGCGCGGAGTTCGGCGCGCATCTCGTCCTTGTTGTGCTTGTGAAATTTCTCCAGATACCCCTCGACAAACGGCGTCTGCACCGTGCCGGGACAAACAGCATTCACCCGCAGCGTCTTCGGATATTCGACGGCCAACTGCCGCGTCATCGCCAGCACCGCGCCCTTGCTCATGCAGTAGGCAAACCGCTGTTTGATGCCCACCATGCCCGAGACCGAGCCGATGTTCACAATCGCTCCAACGGTCTCGTGATATTCGGTAGCGGCAAACAGCAAGGGCAGAAACGCCCGCGTCACCAGGTAGACCGAGCGCACATTCACGTTCAGCAGCCGGTCGAAGTCCTCAGGCTCCGTGGTCTCAATCGAACCCACATGCCCAATTCCGGCGTTGTTCACCAGGATGTCGAGACGGTCCAGCCTGGCCGATGCCGCGGCAATCGACTCTGGGCTGGTCACGTCCAGATGCAGAGCCTTCGCCGAGCCAACGGAGTTGGCCAGCGCCTCGGCAGCGGTCACATTGATGTCGGCAATCCAGACAAAGGCTCCGGCGCGGACCAGTTCTTTCACCGTAGCCTCGCCAATACCGCTCGCTCCGCCTGTCACCAGCGCGTGGCGCCCATCGAGACGAAAAGCGTGATCTTGATTCGACTGAGTTGCAGCAGAATTTGAAACGGAATCGGTCATGGCAGGACACTCGATAAAACTTGCGGTTGAGCCCGCTTGAGTAAAGCGCCAATTGGGGCGCTGCGAGCGCTACGCCCTAATTGCACCGGCTTGCTTCCGGTCTTCTATTTCCCCCGCACTTGGGCGAATATCTTCAAATACGCCTTGGCGGTTTCGGTGATAGTCTCCGGGTGTCCGGCATCCACCGCGGCCAGATTCACCAGGTCGCTGCCCACGCCCAACGCCCGCGCGCCAGCTTTCAGAAAACTCTCGGCGGTTTCGAGCGTGACGCCGCCCGTCGGAATCAGCTTGAGATGCGGAAACGGCGCGAGCAGGGCCTTCAGGTACGGCGCGCCGCCCACGGCCGAGCACGGGAAGATCTTCACGTAGTCCGCGCCCGCATTCCAGGCCGTAATGGCCTCGGTCGGCGTCAGCGCTCCGGGGCAGGAGACCTTGCCGTTCTTCTTGGTCGTCGCAATCACGTCCAGGTGCAGACTCGGACTGACCACAAACTCCGCGCCCGCGTCGATCGTCGCCTGGCACTGGTCGGCCGTGGTCACGGTGCCGGAGCCAAGCAGCAGCTTCGATCCATATTCCTTCTTCAGTTCTTTCAGCAGATCCACCGCGCCGGGCACTGTCATCGTGACTTCAACCACGGTGACGCCGCCGGCGAGCATGGCTTCCACCACCGCGTGGCCCTGGGCCGAATTCTTCGCGCGCAGCACCGGAATCAGTCCAACGCGCTCTAGGGTTTCCTGTGTAGTTTCTGGCATTTCTATCCTCTATTCCTTACGGACTAGCGTGCGATGCGCGCCGACCCGCCTTTGATGATGCGTTCAACTTCAGACAGCGAAGCCATGCTGGTGTCTCCAGGCGTCGTCATAGCCAATGCGCCATGCGCCACGCCGCAGCGAACGGCATAGTCGATCCCCTTGCCGGCCAACAGTCCGTACACGAGGCCGGAAGCAAAGCTGTCGCCGCCGCCTACGCGATCGAAGATGTCGATGTCCGTCTGCGGCACATGCACAATTTTGTCCTCGTAGAGTGCAATCGCGCCCCAAGCATTCTGGGTCGCACTGCGCACCGACCGCAGCGTGCTGGCAATCACCTTCAGGTTCGGATAAAGGCTCGCCACCTCGCGCAGCATCTCCGAATAGCCCTCGATCGGCAACTCGGCAAAGTCCTCACTCACGCCCTTGATCTTCACCCCTAGCATGGCCGAGAAGTCTTCCTCGTTGCCCAGCAGCATATCCACCTTGCGCACAATCTCGCGATTCACTTCCTGCGCCTTGGTCTTGCCGCCAATCGCCTTCCACAGCGAATCGCGGTAGTTCAGATCGTAGGAGACCGGCGTGCCGAATTTCCGCGCCGCATCCATCGCTTCGGCAGCCACCTGGGCCGTCGAGGCCGAAAGCGCCGCAAAAATCCCGCCCGTATGAAACCACCGCGAGCCATTCGCCGGCCCAAAAATCGTCTCCCAGTCGAAGTCGCCGGACTTAATCTGGCTGACGGCCGTATTGCCGCGGTCTGAACATCCCGCCGCCGCCCTCACGCCATACCCGCGCTCGGTAAAGTTCAGTCCGTTGCGCACCGTGCGCCCCACGCCGTCGTACGGGACCCACTTCAGCAGCGAAGTATCCACGCCGCCCTGCAAAATAAAGTCCTCTACCAGCCGCCCCACTTGGTTTTCGGCCAGTGCTGTGGCGATAGCGGTGCGCAGCCCAAAGCAGCGACGCAGCCCGCGGGCCACGTTATATTCGCCGCCACCCTCCCACACCTGAAACTGCCGTGCAGTGTGGATGCGGCCCTCGCCGGGATCGAGGCGGAGCATCACTTCGCCCAAGCTCAAACAGTCCCAGCGCCGTGGAGAATCTGGAATCAAAAGTGTATTCATAGACACAAATAATCTATCGCATTCAACCATTGCCAGTCTGTGACAGGCGCGGCGCACGACAACGGTCCAGGCTGTTACTGTCTTGGGCCTTCACGCACCCTTCGCGTCGTGGTGTAGACTGGCACCCGAAAACCTATCGGTGAAAATAGGGGAGGGAATCGATGGCAATATCTGAGAAATTGCGTATGGGCATGGTTGGTGGTGGGCCGGGAGCATTCATCGGTCCGGTGCATCGGCTGGCTGCGGAGATGGACGGAAAGATCCAGATGGTTGCAGGAGCCTTTTCGCAATCAGCGGAGCGCTCACGGGCGGCGGGAGAGCGTTTCGGAATCGATCCAGCGCGCGCCTACGCCGACTACCGCCAGATGATCGATGCAGAACTCAAACGGCCCGATCCCATCGACTTTGTTGTTATCACCACCCCCAACCATCTCCATTTGCCCATTGCGCTGGCCGCGCTCGCCGCTGGTATTCCGGTGATGAGCGACAAGCCGGCTACTGCCACATACGAGGAAGCCCGGGAACTGGAAGCCGCGGTAGCCAAGACCGGTCTGCCCTACGGTCTGACGCATACCTATGCCGGATATGCGATGGTGCGCGAGGCGCGCGCCATGTGCGCTGCTGGGCGTCTGGGCAAGATTCGCAAAGTTGCTGTCGAGTACTTTCAGGGCTGGATGAGCAAGCCGATTGAAACCACCGGCCACAAGCAGGCCGCCTGGCGCGCCGATCCCGCGCAGAACGGTCAGGGCGGTTCCATAGGCGACATCGGCACCCATGCTTTTCATTTGCTCGAATACATCTCTGGTCTTCAGGTCACCGCCATCAACGCAACCTTACGTTCCGTCGTTGAAGGCCGCCGGCTCGACGACGATTGCAGTGCTTTCGTTCGCCTCAACAACGGCGCCGCCGGCACGCTGGCCTGTTCGCAGGTGGCCGCAGGGGAACTCAACGAAATGCGCATCCGCATTTATGGGGAAACCGGTTCGATTGACTGGCGTCAACAGGACCCCAACCGGCTCATCGTCAAGTGGCTGGATGGCCCGGAAGAAATTCACCATGCCGCTGCGCCCTACCTGGGCGCGGATGCACTCGCTGTCGCCCGTGTTCCATCCGGACATCCAGAAGGCTATCTTGAAGCATTCGCCGTCCTCTACAGCGAGTTTGCCGATGCGCTCATCGCCTGGAAGCAGGGGAACGCAAATCCGCTGCCGCCCACGCTGCCCGGCATTGTCGCCGGTGTTCGTGGCATGAGATTCATCGAACGCGCCATCGAGAGCAACCGCAGGGAAAGCTGGGTTGAGTTTTAAGAAAGCCCGTTGCATTGCAGGAGCGAAGACATGAAAACGATCAAAGGCCCCGGAATCTTCCTCGCGCAGTTTGCTGGCGATGCTGCGCCCTTCAATTCGCTGGAAGGCATGGCAAAATGGGCCGCTGGACTGGGCTTCACCGGCATTCAAATACCAAGCTGGGACAGCCGTCTCTTCGATCTGAAGCTGGCCGCCGAGAGCAAGGTCTATTGCGAAGAAATCCTTGGCAACGCCGCTCGCGCCGGGGTTGCTGTCACTGAACTCTCAACGCATCTGCAAGGCCAATTGGTCGCCAGTCATGCTACCTTCGACGTGTTGCTCGCCGGTTTTGCCCCGCCAGAATTGGCCGGCGATGTAATAGCCCGCCAAGCCTGGGCCGTGCAGCAGTTGGTGTGGGCGGCTAAAGCCAGCCGCAACCTTGGCCTGAACGCGCACGCCACATTCTCTGGCGCTCTTGCGTGGCCATTTTTCTATCCATGGCCGCAGCGCCCCGCAGGGCTGATCGACGAAGCATTCAAGGAACTCGGCGCGCGCTGGCTGCCGATTCTGCGCCAATTCGACGAGGCAGGCGTGGATCTCTGTTTCGAACTGCATCCCGGCGAAGACCTCCACGACGGAGTCACATTTGAGCGCTTCCTGGCGGCCGTCGACGACCATCCGCGCGCCAACATTCTTTACGATCCGAGCCACATGATCCTGCAGCAGATGGACTACCTGGCCTTTCTCGACATCTATCACGACCGCGTCCGCGCCTTCCATGTCAAGGATGCGGAGTTCCGCCCCAGTGGCCGCTCCGGCGTCTATGGCGGCTATCAGAATTGGATCGATCGTCCAGGGCGCTTCCGCTCGCTTGGCGATGGACAGATCGACTTCAGCCAGATCTTCAGCAAGATGGCGCAGTACGACTATCCTGGCTGGGCCGTTATGGAGTGGGAGTGCTGCCTGAAACATCCAGAGGCCGGTGCCGCTGAAGGTGCGCCATTCATTCGTGATCACATCATTCGCGTCACCGATCGCGCCTTCGATGACTTCGCAGGCGGCGGTGCGGACAAGGAGAAAAACCGTAGGATCCTTGGACTTTAGCATGTCCAGAAATGACGTCGCTCGAATGGCGGCTGAACGGGAGAAATGTTTGCGCAGGCCTGTGTGCCATATTCAGTCGAAGTCAGTTACTTCCCCTATCGGCAAAGCAATTTTTCCAGGCGCCACGATTCCGTACTTCAAATCCAGGAAATTCTGCAACTCAACGGGCAAATGGGCCGCTAGCTCCTGCCAGGTAAGAACCTTCAAACGCACTCGCATCTCAGCGCTTCTTACCGCCGCCATTACGCGGAACCACTCTTCACGCAAGTCTGGCCGGCGCTCATCATGGAAAACGCAAAAGCTGCATCCCGCCGCAAATGCAGCCAGTACGTTGCGTATAAGTTGATAGCTCGTGTAGCCAGGCTCACCTCTGTTCGTCGAGTCGAGGAAAGGGGCGGCGGGCGATATCCTCAAAGAAGTTTCCCTGGTGTCAATCACGCTCTCGAACTCCTGCGAATAGGCCTCTGGAAACTCGCTCAATGTCTTCCGTCGCTTGGGGGCCAACTCAATCCGCGGCAGTAGATCGCGATCGAAGACCGTATCGAAGTCGCGGTAAGCCTCCACAATTCCAGTCTCGCGGGTTTGGAAATCGCTCTCTGTTAGCTTTGCCTCCACCAGCAGCGTTCCCAGCCGAATATCCACTTCCGTGCGATCGAATCGTCCGGAAGCCAAAGGCACGCGCGCCTTCCAGCCGAAGACCGGCGTCGCATCGCCGTCGATCCCCAGCGCATTTCTCACCGCGACCGATTCTGCCACACCCGGTGCGCAGAACACGTTCATCAGCAGGGCATCTGAACTCATCGACGAGTCCAACTCACGCCAACGCCGGGCTGGCTCCAGTGCGGACTTCGGCAGCGACCGCGCGGCCTGGGCATGGACCTTTTCGAACCGGCGCATCCACTCCGGCCGCGCGGTGATGGCTGTATAAGCCGCATCGAAGAAATTTCCGTGCCGCCCATCTTCCGGCGCATACACGATCACCGGCGGGCTGCCATAGCTCTCAACATGTGCCCGCCCTTGCGCATACCGCTGATTGCGCAACCCCAGCTCCTGCCTCAGTCGGTTTGCATACAGGCTTGAAATCTCAGTCATACCGAACAAACTCCACCGCATGGCACTGGCAGGATGATTGGGTAGAGAAAGGGCTCTCTCTACAGTGCAAGCGGGATAGCAAATAGCAGACCGATGGCCCCCGTACCTGGGACAAAAACATAGCTTGCCGTCCTCACCTTGACCGCGTCAAGCCAAGACCGGAACATCTGCCACTCCCTCCGTTCCAAATACGCGGCGGTAGCGCGCGACCTGATCCGCGTCGCCAAGCGCCTTCGAGTAGTTGTCTGAAAGCTTCACCGCAGGCCGGCCTTCAACCTCGCTCAGTTTGCAGACCAGGCTCACCGGGTCCAGTCCGTCGTCGCCCTGCGGATTGCATCCGCGAAAATCATTGGTGAGAAAAGTTCCCCATCCTGCGCTAAGCCGAATGCGACTATCTGGAACCCACTTCTTCTCATCGAGAAAGTCGCTTGCCCGCTGAAAGTTGCTGGGTGAGGCTCCTCTGCGGATCGTCCCTCCAAAATAGGCATGGAGTCCGAGAATCTGATCCACATCGAGGGCATCAGAGGCGATTAACCGCTTCTGGCGCGGGTCTCGGCCATGGCGGTCAAGCCAAGCGATATATTCGTCGCCAGCAATCCAGGGGTCTTTGCTGTCGATGCGCTGGCCCGTCCAGTCCGCCACCCAATCTGGAGCGTTATTGAGAAACTGTGTAGTCCCGAACGTATCGGGAAGCAGAATCAACAACTCGCCTTGGTAGCTCTGTTGCCATAGTTCAAGAAAGCGGTACTGCGCAGCCTTCAATTCTTCATCGTTGTTGGCCAGGGCGGCCATCGCCATCGGCAGCTCATGTGCGTTTGTTCCGATCGCCTCAAGATCGTGTTTGTAGGCCAGATAGGTATTCGAGCTGCCCGAGAATCCACTGCCCAATGTGTCGCTCATCGCCGTCACAACATACTCGTGCCACAAAAAGCTATGGCGCCGCCGAGTTCCAAAGTCGCTTATATTGAGTTTGGGAACTCCGCGCAGCCGCTCCATCTTCTCCCATAGTTTGGTTTTGGCACGCGCATACAGAATGTCCAGTTCCAACTCGCTTAGCCGTTTCAGACTCGCGCGCGTCTTCAGTTCATCAATCACCGATAGTGCGTAGATCTCCCACATCGTCGTCTCGGTCCAGAGGCCGCTGAAGCGAAGCACAATCTGCCCGTCCTGGACGGACAAGTCGAAGTCGGAGAGCCGGAAATCGCGTTCCAGCCACTCGAGAAACGCTGGCTCGAAGATGCCACGGCGGCCATAGAACGTGTTGCCTGCCAGCCAGATCAACTCTGACTTGTGGAATCGAAGCTTTCGGGTTGCTTCCAGTTGTTCCCGCAAGGCGTGGAGACCGACGATATCGCCAAGGCGTATCGACGTGGAGCGATTCAGCAGTGTAAACGTCGCGTGGGTCGAGGGAAAGTTCTTCCAAATAAACTGCAACATAAGCAGTTTGTAAAAATCAGTGTCGAGAAGGGAGCGGGTAATGGGGTCCAGTTCCCAGTTGTGATCGTGCGCGCGTCTGGCGAGATTAATAATCACGATGAATCAACTTTAATTGAATGCCCGGTCTGCCTGGAAGCAACTTCGTCTTGAATAGACATTTACCAAGCGCTCGCAATGCGAATGAAGCCTCCATGCGCATATGTCAGATTTGAGACATTTTGCGCTGGAAACTCGAATCGGTTGTTTCTCCCTGTTTCCGCTCCCGCCCATTGCAGAGAATTACCACACAAAAGCGCACAATCTAGACATGGCTTCCTCTCGCCGCATCCTCGACAACCTGCAAACGGACCTCTCCACGGCCCGTGCCTTGGAACTCCACCGGGCAGCTTTTCTGGTCCCCGCGTCCCGCTCCCTGTCTTGTCCAGCCCTCACCCCCTCCCCCCTATATCCTGTGAAACTGTGAGATCCGAAATAATCAACAGAAAATAAACAACTTACGCCCCCAGGGTCCGTTACCATCCAGTCACTAGCCATCACCCCAACAATTCGCTTAATCAACACAAACAAAAAGGCTTGCAAGCAAAGCAAGCCTCGGCGTCAACTACGAATTTTCGGAAATTTATGCCCCAAAAATGAGCATCACCGCCCGTTGCGGGATGAAATTGAGCATTCTTGAAATTGCCTGGACGTAAGATTGAGTGAGAGGTGTGCATGAACCGTTTGAGCGGATTGCTGGCCGGTGATCTGATGATTTCCGATGGCGCCTGGGGAACGCAGTTGCAGTTGCGTGGTTTGCCCTCTGGAATAACACCAGATACATGGAATCTAACCCATGCCGAGCAGGTGGAAGCCGTGGCGCGCGCCTATGCGGAAGCGGGCAGCCAGGTAATCCTTACGAATACATTCCGCGCCAATGCAGTGGCAATGCACGGCAGCTCCGTGTCCGATCTTGACGCGATCAATCGCGCCGGCGTCGGCCTCTCAAAACGGGCAGCGGGGAAGCAGGCGCTGGTGTTTGCCTCCATTGGTCCTACAGGGAAGGTTTTAATGTCAGGTGAGGTTAGCGGCGAGCAGGTCAGCGCGGCCTTTGCGGCGCAGGCACAGTCGCTTGCTGCCGGGGGAGCTGATGCACTGCTGATCGAGACGATGAGCGACATCGAAGAAGCGCGACTGGCTGTGGAAGCGGCGCGGCGTACGGGACTGCCCGTTCTTGCTTCGTTCGCCTTCGACTCTGGCAAGAACAAGGACCGCACCATGATGGGCGCCACACCTGAGGCTGTAGCAACAGCTATGGAGGAGGCAGGAGCCGATGCGGTGGGAGCTAACTGCGGCGTAGGGGTTGAGCTATCCGTGCCCATTTGCCGGCGATTGCACGAGGCTTGCGGACTGCCAATATGGATCAAGCCAAACGCAGGTCTGCCTACGATCGAAGGAACCGCCATTCACTATGCCACATCGGCGGAGTACTTCGCCTCGCATTACGCGGCCCTGGTCGAAGCAGGCGCTTCGTTTGTGGGTGGCTGCTGCGGTTCAACGCCGGAGTTCATTCGCGCGCTGGTTGCCGCGCGCGGCGCCACATCGTAGATTCGCCTATTTTGCTGTCTCCTTGAGCAAGCGAATCGGGCCGAAGAGCCCTGAAGGAATCGGTTGCAGGTTGTCCATGTCCTGGGGTTCGAATCGCTTGCCGTATTTTGCATAAAGGGCAGAGTAGTCGCGCGGCGGTTGCCCGGATAGCAGGTTGATGGCCGTGTTAAACACGTGTACTTCGATCTGATTCTCGCCGCGGTGGAGAAGCCCTGAGACTTCTAGCCGGTATGGCGGATGCCAGAGTGATCCGGCGCGCTGGCCATTGACAAACACGATGGCGGCCTCTCGGATCGGCGGATCGAGCAGCGCGTGTATGCCGTTTGCGTTTGGCGGTCTGTTGTCGTTAGTCGGCGTTCCCATACCGAAATCAAGAAAAATGCGGGTGCCTGGCACCGTCGCATTTGTGATTGTGACGGTTCGCGTGTAGTCGGCTTCGCCAGAGAAGTATTGTTTGCCTGAAATGTCGGTCCATGAAGACAGGTGGGTTATTGCCTGGCTAGAGGTTGATCCGGCAAATCGAATCTTCCATCCGCTGCTCAAGTCCGCGAGTAGTTCTTCGTCTGACCTCGCAGCAAGTTTTGTAGAGGAGTTGGCTTTTGCCGGTCCAGTTTCAGAATGGTCGCTGAGAACGAATACACGCGATTCATACGGCGCAAGCATCAAGCGAATTGGTTCGCCGCTTTTGTTCGATGCGGTCGAGAGAACGCTGCCGGAATCGGGATTCCATACCTGAACAACGGCGCGATGGGAGCGGAAATGGACACTGCCATCGATGGGCTTATTACTGGTATTGACGACGAAATAGGCATCGCTCCCGGAAAGTTTGCGATGAATAAAGCCAAGACCTTCGGTCTGGCCTGTTGCATCCAGATCAGGTGCCAGTGCTTTGTGAAGAGAATCGGAAAGTTGTTCCACTGAATCCACAAAGACACCTGTGTGTCCATTCTCCCGGAAGAGCTTTTCCGAAAGAGAAGATATCTGCGTGGAATCGCTCTGATCCATAAGTCCCGGCGCGTGAGAGGGAAGCTTTCCGATTGCGATTACTTTGCCGGAGGCCGCGGCATAGCTCTCAATCGTCTTGTAAGTTGTCAGCGGAATGCGGTCTGTAGGCGGAAGAATCAGGATCGGGTAGGGGATTCCCCTTAGCTTATCGATGGTGACTGCATCAATATAGTCGACGTTGTAGCCAGCATCGAGGATGGCTGCCATCAACTCGGGTGTTATCCGTTTCTTCATTTCATCGGTGACAGAGACATGGCCAGGACTATAAGCCGCCTGTGCGTCATCCTCCGGGAGGAGGATGGCAACGTCGTTCGCCTGTTTCCCTTGGCGCAGCAGCCAACTCATACGCTGCAGATATTTCGCAATGTCTGGCATGACTGGGAACCATGGGTTGTGAGAGTTGAAGACGGCTGCTGCATAGAGCGACCAACCGGGCTCGCCGGCTCCCGGAGGAGAATACGGATAGCCGTGACCGATTATCTGGTTTACACCGAGAAGAAACATGCGGTCGGCTTCGGCCTTCATGTCCAGCGGGGTGGCGCGAAACGCTGGCGAATGAAGCCATGTCCAGGTTTCGGCGGAGGTGATGTTGCGGTCATAGAGATGGCTGGCGGAGCTTGCCCAGCGCGTAAAGGAAAAAGCGCGCCATTGAGGGCCTTCGCCCTCCGGCAGGTTGGGGACAGCTTCATCGGCAAGGGTAACTGCGGGTTCGCCGTATGTCTGCGAGCGAAACAAAGTGTGATGCGCCTCGGCAAACTGGGTGATTGGTGCAAGGTAGTTTTCGCGGGTGAGATCGGAGAGCGTCTGTCCCCAATCGTGGCGGACGGATTCAGCCTCCGGCGTGCTGCCGGCAAGAAGTTCTGGCAGGTGGGGAATCAGGTCATAACCACGCCGCTTTTGAAACTCCGCGGGAAGGTTCGGAGTCCAATCGGACAGATAAACTTCAAGGGAATCAGAGAAGACCGAGTGAGGCGGCTGGCTGCCGAATGCGTTCAGAAGTGGAGTCGCAATATCGTTTAAATGCTCGTCGATAGCCGCGCGCGAGAAGTGATCGAGTACAAATCCTTCAGCGCCAAATGCCGCCCGCTTGACTGTTTGCCCGGTGTGACTCGCGATGAAGTAAAGAGCGGTTTGAGGACCGGTGTTTGCAGGAAGGGAACTGGCGGCAGGATCGATGCGCCGGGTAGAAGCAGGATCGAAGGATTTTTCGGTACCAGATACCTGAAATGCTGCGATGAAACTTTCTCCCTCCGCCAACCGGGGTGGAGTTGCAGCAGACGTAGTTATTGGAACGGCAATTACCTTAAGCCGCCCGGCAGCCAGCGCAAGGGTTGTCTTTGGACCGCCATACGGCCAGCCGCTGCCCAAAGTGATGTCGACGCGAAGACCGAGAGAGCGTGCAGTCTTATTGGCAAAACTCACGTCGTCGAGGAATTCCGGGGATAAATACTGCAGATTCTTGATGCCCTTGGCAGGGTCGTCCAGCATCAGGGGATAAACGGGTTGGATCTCCACGCCGCCGATGCCCGCGCCACGCATCGTTTCGAGTTCTTTCTGTAACTCAGGTTTGGTGACGGCGGGACCAAACCACCACCAACGCATCATAGGCCGTGCGTCGGCAGGTGGATTAAGGAACCCCTGATGCAGATTTGCGGTTGAGTTCTGGGCGAACAACACCGTGGATAGAACAAACAGGAGGGGCATTCTTGCTGCCGTGAGCAGCATAGAAGGCTGTCTTGATAGTTTGGATTTGCAGTGACGAAAGTGCATTGGATTTCCCCTGACGGCTGGTTTCATGCAAGAACTTGCGACCCTCGCAGGTGAGGCCCAAGGGTCGCAAACGAATCAAGATGCTGGCTGCATCTTGTGCTTCAGTAATTAAGGTCCAGCACATTGATCGAGTAAGGCGCAAAGTGCTGTTCGAATTTTGGTCCTGGAACCGCTATGGTGCGTTCGACTGGAATCACCGCATCGGGATGCGTAATACTGTTGGTGGCGTTGGGCGTCTTGCCGCTGAGGGTTAGCAGTTTTGCCTGGGAGGAGATTTTGCTTGTGCCCTCAATATTGATCGTCAGAGCTTGCGTATCCGAAGTTGCGTTCACCACTTTGATAAAGAGCTTGCGCTGCTTCTCATCGCGCGTAACTGACGTATAGAGTCGCGGGGATGTGTTCGCCAGCGTGCTCGCAACAACCTCGGTGCCAAGGTGGCCAGAGAACAATACCTGCGCCCAGTAGCTCGGCGATCCGTAGCTTGAAAGCGCGTTGTAACCGATCAGATCAGTTGCCCATTGCATGCCGCCGGCATTCACATTCACGAACAGCGGCGCATAGCTGGACATGATGACCAGATCGCTGTTGCGCTCCAAACCGGTCAGCCACGCCGCATCGGCCAACGCCGCTTGAAGGTTCGGAGTCGGATCGCCTTCGCGCGTGGCCCACTCGCCTACAAAGGTCTTCGGTCCGCTGCGATCTCTTTTGTCGTAGTAATCCGCCATGGAGAACGACTTCTCAGCCGACATGTAGAAGTGCTCATCCAGCACGTCCGGCTTCACGCTTTTTACTGGTGCAGTTGCAATGACCTGCTGATCGGGATAGTGCTGCTTGATCGCTTTGTAGAACTGCGCGTAGCGTCCGTCATAGGAGTCCGAGTGATCGAATTCGTCTTCGTTACCCACCTCAATGTAGTGCAGAGGGAATGGTGCTGGGTGTCCGTCTTTGGCGCGCTCTGCGCCCCACTTTGTGTCCGTGCCTCCGGTTACGTATTCAATCTCGTCCAGAGCGTCCTGGACATAAGGCTCAAGGGCCGGACCTGGTTCCACATGCTCTTGCTCCAGCGAATAGCCGGCATAAACAGCAAGCACCGGCTCCATCTTCAGATCCTCGCACCACTCAAGAAACTCGAGCAGGCCCATGCCGTCGGAGGAGCGGTAACGCCAGGGACTTGGGTGAGTTGGCCGGTCCGCCCACGGGCCGATCGTCTTCTTCCAGTCGAACCGGTCTGGAATATGATCCCCTTCAAGATAATTGCCGCCGGGCAGGCGCAGGAATTTTGGGTGCATTGCAGCCAGCTTGTCCATGATGTCGATGCGGTTGCCGTCTTTCCGGCCATGATAGGTGGGCGGAAACAGCGAGACCAGATCGAACCAGACGGTTGCCGGCTGCGCAATGGTCAGGATCAGATGATTGTTGGCCGTTACCGGCACGTCCGCGGTCTTGAGCGTGTAGCTGTATTGCTTCCACTCAGCCGTCAGTCCTGTCACCGTTGCCGTAGCGGCAGTGACGCCTGTCTGATCGTTCACCAAGCTAACCGTTACCGGAACGCCTGCTTTGCCTGCCTTTGCATAAAACGATCCGCTATAGGTTGTGTCGGGCCGTACCGGGATTCCCCAGAAGCCGTCGTTTTCAACTCCAGCCGGCTCGGTTTTGGTTGCCGATTCAACGCT
>CAYQOQ010000096.1:0-18138 GCA_964419175.1 uncultured Occallatibacter sp.
TATTTCCCGCTCCCTGCATATAGCAAGCTATGGACATTTATATGCGTCGGCCCTGGCGTCACCCGCAAGATCGGAACCAACAGCGCAGTTCATGTGCTATGCTCTCCCGTTAACGATGATGCCTCTTGTTCGCCAGTCAGTTGGCCATGCACTTCGAGTTCTTGTCGCGGCTGCATGCTGCTGCGGAATCTGGAGTTCGTTGACTCTGGCTCGCGCCGACTACCTCTTTCGCCAGGACACCGAAGAATCGGTGCGTTCGGCGATTCGTCTTGTCCCCGACGGGTGGGAATACTATATGCGCCTCGCTCAATTCGATCGGGCGCATGCGCAGAATCTGCTCACCACTTCGCTCGCTCTCAATCGCTACGACGCCCAGGCTGACATCGAGTTGGGCTTGCAATACGAGGCAAACGGGGACTTTGCCCGTGCCGAAAAACAACTGCTCCTGGCCTACGACGTGGACCACACCTATCTGCCCCGTTGGAGCCTTGCCAACTATTACTTTCGCCGCGACAATTTGCCGGCATTTTGGGAATGGGCTCGCAGCGCCGCCGCAATGCCCGCCGAAGACGTTGGATCGCTCTTCGAGCTATGCTGGCGTGTTTCCCCTGACCCCGCTCGTATTACAGCAGCAATCCTCAATGAAAAACCCGAACTGCTCCGCCAGTACATCGGTTTTCTGCTTGCAAAGGATCAGCCTACCGCTGTTGCCGCTGTTGTACCACGCCTCGTCCGCGCCGGTGACCCGGCATCGGATCGTCAGATGATGTTCGCCGTCCTCAACAGGCTGGTTGCTGTGAACGATGCCGCTGATGCCAGCGCCCTATGGCGTTTGTTGAACCAGAAGAGCTGGATTGTCGCCGATACCACCGTGCCCAACAACGCCCGTTTCCAGCGCGAACCGCTGCCGGTCAGCTTCGATTGGTCCCTTCCGGAGTATCAAGGGCTTCACTCCTGGCCGGGGTCTTCCGGTCTGGAAACAGAATTCACCGGAAGTGAACCGGAAGATTGCACAATTGCCGAGCAGGCTGTAGCCCTTGCGCCCGGCAACTACGCAATGGCTTACGCCTACCACACCACGGACATCCCTCCCGGCACGGGAATCCGATGGCAGGTTATCGATGCAAAGTCCAACGCTGTCCTTGCTGAATCCCCCGATCTCTCCAGCGGCGATCTGAAGCACTCGGCGTTTGGCTTCGCTGTTCCGCCTGGCGTTTCGCTCCTCCGTCTCCGCTTGGCATACCGGCGCTCCCTGGGGACGACGCGCATCTCAGGCATGCTCGATGTGGCATCGGTTCAAATTGAGAGTCTCCCCCAGTGATTACTTGTCCCGGATCGGCAGTTTAGATACGCACCGTTCCAGAAGAAACCGGTGGAGCGATCTTTTTCAACGAGCGTTGTGAAGGAAAGCATTCCGTTGCCGACGATGCTGGCAGCGTTTTCTTGCCTCGCCATCTCTCGGTAAAGGCGGCAGGCAAGTGGTTCACTCCAGAAGGATCAAGCGGCTCAAACCACCCAAACCGTGCTAGTGTCCTGTCTCAGAAATTCGCAGCAAAACACAGGCTGTCATCCTGAGCGAACGGGGCCCCAAGCGCTTTCCGGGGTCCCCAAAGAGCGCTTTTGCTCTTTGGGGTGGAGCGTGGGGGGAGTCGAAGGATCTGCTGTTGTTTTTCAATCAACTTCGGAGACACGACACTCGGCGCTCAAGTCAAAAGGCGCCTGTTCCACCAGTTAATTGTGGTCGTAATCTTTGCTGTGGCCCTGGTCCTGTTCGGGCTCTTCCTGCGTTATTTCACAGCCAGGATCAAATCTCCACAGAGTTCGAGCACGGCAACAACTCACATCACCGTGTCCTTTTCGTAGCCAAGGCTTTCAGGGAACCGATCCGCCGGTGCCGCGTAAGCAAGACTGCTGCTACGTCGCCTCGGTCGGCCTGGCCCTATGGGTATCTGTCTTCTGCTGTGTTCGCGCCATATAAAGCAACGCCAGCAGCACAAACATCCAGCTCGAGACCGCCGGGCGCGGAAACGGAAAATCCACGCACGCGTGCAGCATGATCGCGATCAACCCCAGCCCCCACGGATTGCGAGCGGCCGTGGGAACAGCTATAGCAAAGGGCACCAGCACCAGCAGTAAGAATGGAAACCCGCCGTCGGCGGCGAACTCTGCCCAGTCGTTGTGCGTGTGGTTCGCGTAAAACGGAAAATCCTTGATCGCGTAGCGCTGGTAGACCTCGGGAAACGTTCCAAGCCCGTAGCCGGTTAACGGCCGGTGCATCGCCATGTCCGCGGCGGCCAGCATGAATTCCTTGCGCACAAGATAAGGATCATTCTCCTGGAAGCGCTGCCAGACGCGCTCCCAGCCCACGGCGAGAGTGAAGGCCGTAGCCAGTATCGGAACCATCACCAGCATGGCGGCCGTTGAGCGCGTGGGCAGGCCAGTCTTCGGGTCCCGCAACTTCACAAGCCCAATCACCAGCATGACCAGCAGCTCCGCCGTACAAAGCGCCGTGCCTGCGCGAGACGCCGAGCCGATCACCGATCCATACAAAAGACCGCCCGCAAGCACGTACCACCACGAGCGCCAGCCCTCGCGCAGAGCCCGCCACAGGGCAATGGGCAGAGCCAGTTCCACAAACTGCGCATAGTTGTTGTAGGACGGGAAGGTCGCGTAGACGTCCGAATACCCAGTGGGAAAGGCCCAGAGAACCAGTCCATTGGAAGTGAACAGTTGGGTCAGGCAGAGCACCGCCATCGCCGTTGCAAAAGCCAGGAACGCGCTCAGAACGTTGCGCCGCATCGTCCGCGTTCGAGCTACTGTCTGGGTCAGAAAGAACACCCCGGCTAAAGCTCCCCAACGCAACACAGAGGCGCGCGTTTCAAGGCTTGAAGCTGTGGTGTGTGCAACGAGTTGGATCACGCCCCACACTGGAATCAGATAAAGCAGAACGGGCGCCAGGCCGCCCGCAATCTGTTCTTTCCCGCTCCTGATGCCGGTCACCAGGTAAACGGCGAGCAAAGCAAAGATGCCTATCTGGAAGCTGTCAAGCGCCCAGGCTGGACGCACAAACATCGTGACCGTCGAGAAGATAAGGCATAAAAACAAGCACGCAGCTATAACAGTCGGCTTGTGCCGATTGGCTGTTACCGTCCGGCTGCTAGAGCCGGATTCCGCGCTGATAGGTACGACGGGCAATGCGACCATTGTATGCCACATCGCTGCTTCCCTCGCAAGCATCTGCAAAACAAAACGAGGGAGCCGCTTAGGATTCCGAGCACTCATTCTGGCAGTGAATCCCAACCCCAACCCGCCAAGGATATTTGAAAAGCCAGTTCCAGAAATTTCTGCTGAGCATCCGCCACCATGCGAAAGGTTTATCGGCATGATTGGTTGCTTCTAATGTTCTAGTTTCAGAATACCCTGAATTCATCCAGTATTCAGCCGATAACTCCCCTGGGCGCAGACCGAATGCGGCTGGAGGAAATCATGAAAACTGTCCTTGGATTGTTGCTTGGATGGGTAATTGCGATGAGCAGTTTTGCGTGTTCGGCGCAGGATACAAAGATCCCGTTGAAACAGATTGCAAATGATGTGCGACTAACCGCAACAGCCACGGTGCCCGCCAACGAGGCCGCAATCGGCCGCGCCTCTGAATCCTTCTCAGCATCGTCTACTTCCTCTGGCTTTGTCCTCCCACCTCCCATCGCCAAAACTCCCCGTACCGTAAGCACCGGATTCTTCCTGCTCAATGGATTGCATCTGGGCATGGCCGTCTTTGACGTGGAGATGACTCAGCACTGCATCGCCTACCACCATTGCGTCGAGGGCAACCCTCTGATGCCTGCATCCCATGCCGGCCAGCTCGGCGTGAACTTCGCCCTCGTCGGCTACAGCACTTTCATCAGCTACCGGCTCAAGAAAAAGGAAAGCAGGCTCTGGATACTTTCGCCGATCATGGGCATTTCCGCCCACACCATCGGAGTCGCATCCGGCTTCATGAACAGGTAGCCGTTCCCGCCGTTGGCCACCGCTGAAACCAGAATGCCTGTCGCCTCGTAAGAAGCAGGTTGAGGCCGATCGCAGCTTGCCGGGAAGCAAGCCACTTGACAAATTGAATTCAGAGTGCAAATAATCTGACTGTTGGTCAAGTACGGCTGACAACCGTTTATGAACAATGGTCTATTGAAGAATTCGCCTGAACCTCTTTTGCCTGCTCCCGCGGGCTTGCCCAACTCACGGGCTCTGGGACGTCGCCAGCGCCGCGCCGCAGAAACCCGCATCCGCCTCTTCCGCTGCGCCCTCCAACTCTTCGCCCAACGCGGCTTCCAGAACGTCACCGTGGAAGACATCACCGAGGCCGCCGACGTAGGCAAGGGAACCTTTTTTAACTACTTCCCAACCAAGGACCACGTCCTCGGTGTCATGGCCGAAATTCAACTCCGCAAAGTAGCGGAAGCCCTGGTCCTGGCCGATGACGGCGAACAGTCAATTCACTCCGTGCTGCACCACCTCTTTCTCCGCGCCGCCGAGGAGCCCGGCCGCAGCCCCGATCTCGCCCGCGCTCTCATCTCCTCTTTTCTGGCCAGCGAATGCGTGCGCGAAATCATCGCATTCAATATGAATGGAGGTCGCGCGTTGATCGCCCAAATCATTGCCGCCGGTCAGAAAAGCGGCGAAATTGACCCGCGCCTCAAAAAAGAAAAAATCGCCACTCAGGTCTTGCAGACATTCATGGGAACCGTCCTGTTCTGGTCTCTGCACGAGAAGCCTCCTCTCAAAACCTGGATCGAAGACAGCTTTCAGCACTTCTGGAGATCGATTGCCGTCTCCGGCAAAAAGAAGGCATCATGAAACCGCGCTTCTTCAAAATAGCTCTTCTCTCTCTGGCCGCCGTACTCGCAGGCTCTGTCTGCGCGGCGCAGCAGCCCGCACCCTACCGGCTCACCTTGCAGGATGCGATTCAAAAAGCCCTCCAGGCCAACCTTAACGTACTCGTTGCCGGCACCCGCGTCGACGAAGCCGAAGGTGCGCGCCAGCGCAGCCTGTCCGCTGCGCTGCTTCCGCGCGTCAGCGCGCAAACCTACGCCAACGTGCAAAATCGCGATCTCCGCGCCTTTGGCATCTCGCTGCCGGGAATGCCCGAGGTCGTTGGTCCATTCTCCAACTACGACTTCCGTATCTACGCGCAGCAGAACGTGATCGATCTGGCCAGTTACCGCACCATGAAGGCCAGCGAACACACTCTAGCCGCCGGCAAAATGGACGAGCAGGACGCCCGCGACCTGATCGTCCGCTCCATCGCCGCGCTCTATCTCGATGCGCAATCCGCGGCGGCCCGCGTCGATGCAGCCCATTCCCGCGTCACGGATTCAACCACCCTGCTCAAGCTCGCCACAGACAAGCACGATGCCGGCACGGCAACCGGCGTCGACGTGCTCCGCGCCCAGGTGCAGCTCGCCAACGACAAGCAAGCGTTACTTGTCGCTCAGAACCAGTTGAAGCAGTCGCTCCTTGCCCTGGCGCGCAATCTCGGCATGGCTCCCGGCACGCCGCTCGAACTTGCCGAGCCGCTCCGTTACCAGGCTCTCCCTCAGTCGCAGCCGGATGCACTTTTGTCCGCCGCTCTCAAAGCACGCGCCGATTATCTCTCCCTCGCCAGCCAGCGCCAGAGCCTCGTCGAGCAGCAGCGCGCCAATCGCGCCCGCTTCTACCCCAAGCTGAGCCTCAACGGCAACATCGGCGAAATCGGCCGCAGCATCGGCGGTGTGCAAACCACCGGCCTCATTCAAGGTCAGGTCGACTTCACTGTCTTTGACCGCGATCGCAACGGCGAGGCAGAGCAGCTTGCCAGCCGCCTTAAGCGCATTGACGACCAGATCGCTGATCTCGGCCGCGGCGTCGATCAGGACCTGCGTCAAGCTCTTCTGAACCTCGATTCCACCTCCGAGCAGGTTGACGTGGCCCAGCAAGGTCAGGCCCTCGCGCAGCGCGAACTCTCTCTTGCGCAGGATCGTTTTGAGGCCGGCACCGCCAACAACGTTGAAGTCGTCACAGCACAAGACGAACTGGCCCGCGCCCAGGAAAACCTGATCGTCGCCATCTCCAGCCACGTCGATGCAAAGTTTGCTCTAGCCCGCGCCATGGGCGATACCGAAAAGAACATTCAACAGTTCATGGGGAACCCATAAGCCGTCTCCTAAGAAATGCTCCACACGGATTCCGCTCACAAGTTTCCTCATAAGGATGAACGCCATGAAACGACTCATACCGATCCTGATTCTGTTGGTCGCGGCCATAGCCGCCGGAGTGTATTTTTATCCGCGCCTCACAAAGAAGCCCGCGCCCGCAAATCAACTCACACTCTCCGGCAACATTGAAGCGCACGAAAGCCTGGTGAGCTTCAAGGTGCAGGGCCGCATCGTCGAGTTGCCCATTGAAGAAGGCCAGCAAGTCGCGCAGGGCGCTCTGCTCGCGCGTCTTGAAGATGCCGATTTCCAGCAGAAGGTAAGAATCGACGAGGCCTCCGTAGCCGTGCGCCAGTCCAGCCTTGCCCTCACTCTCGCCGGAACTCGCGAGCAGGAAGTGAAGGCATCGCATCAGATGGTCTTCGATGCCCAGGCCGATCTCGCGCAGAAGAAGGCCGACAACGATCGCGCCCAGCGTCTCTATAGCAAAGATGAAATCTCCGCGCAGGACCGCGACCTCGCCGCAACCGCGCTCAAGCGCTCCACGGCAAACGTGGCCGCCGCCGAGCAGCGATACAACGAAGCCGTCGAAGGCAGCCGCAAAGAAGACATCGCCATCGCCCGTGCCAATCTCGTCCAGGCCAACGCCAGTCTCGGCCTCTCGCGCATCAACGCGACCTATACCACTCTGCGTGCCCCCTCGACCGGCGTCATTACCGTGCGCCAGGCTGAACTCGGCGAAGTTGTCTCGCCCGGCTCGCCCGTCGTTACGCTCGCCGACCTCGACCACATCTGGCTTCGCGCCTACGTCGCCGAAACCGATCTCGGAAAAATTCACTGGGGCCAGCCGGCCTCGATCACCACCGACACCTACCCCGGCAAGCAATACTACGGGCGCATCTCCTTCATCTCCCCCGACGCCGAGTTCACGCCCAAAAGCGTGCAGACCTACACCGAGCGCGTCACGCTCGTCTATCGCATCAAGATTGACATCGACAATCCCAATCACGAACTCAAGCCCGGCATGCCCGCCGACGCACACATTGACCTCGCCGCCCAGAACTCAAATCCCCCGGCTCCCGCAAAGCAATGACGGACCAGCTCCAATCCGCGAGCGCACCCGCAATTCAGGCTGAAGCGCTCACTAAAAGTTTTCCCGGCATCCGCGCCGTCGATGCACTCACCCTCGACGTCCGCGCCGGAGAAATCTTCGGCCTCGTCGGACCCGACGGGGCAGGGAAGACCACGACCTTGCGCATGTTGGCCGGCATCATGCCTCCCGACTCCGGTAATGCAACCGTCGCTGGCTGCGACGTAGTGCGCCATCCCGAGGCAGCCAAACACTCGCTCAGTTACATGCCGCAGCGCTTTGGCCTCTACGAAGATCTCACCGTCGACGAGAACATCCGCTTCTACGCCGATCTCTTCGGTGTTCATAAAGCCGAACGCACCACCCGCTCCACGCAATTGCTTCAGGCCGCGGGCATGAGCGAGTTCCGCACTCGCATGGCCGGCAAGCTCTCCGGCGGCATGAAGCAAAAACTCGGCCTCGTCTGCGCGCTCATTCATCGCCCCAAAGTTATCCTGCTCGACGAGCCCACCACGGGCGTCGATCCCGTCTCTCGCCGCGATTTCTGGCGCATCCTCTACGAACTTGTCTCCGAAGGTGTTGCCATTCTTACCTCGACCGCCTATCTCGACGAGGCCGAGCGCTGCCACCGTGTCGCCCTCATGCATCAAGGCAAATTGCTTTTCTGTGACACCCCGGCAAACCTCAAATCCCAAATGGGCAAAGGCGTTTTGTCCGTAACCTCCGCCGAGCCGCGCCGCCTCCGCACCGAACTTGAACACGCCGACGGAATTTCAAGCCTTGTCCTCACAGGCGACGGCGTCCACATCGTCGTCGACAACGCTGCGCGCCGCATTCCCGAATTCGAGACGCGTCTAAAGAACGCGGCCGTCCCCTACGACGCGATTCAACAAGTCGCCCCCACCATCGAAGACCTCTTCGTCGATGCGGTCAGTAGTGGAGCAGCGCCCCATGCCTGAGCCCATCAACTCCGTCGTTGTCGAAAACCTCGTCAAGCGCTTTGGCGATTTCGTCGCCGTCGACCACCTCAATCTCACCGTCGCCAAAGGTGAGGTCTTCGGCTTCCTCGGCCCTAACGGCGCAGGCAAATCCACCACCATCCGTATGCTCTGCGGCCTTCTCAAGCCAACCTCCGGCCACGCGCAGGTTGCCGGTTTCGACGTCACGCGCAACCCCGAGTCCGTCCGCCAGAACATCGGCTACATGTCGCAAAAGTTCTCCCTCTACAACGACCTCAAAGTCATCGAAAACCTGCGCCTCTTCGCCGGCCTCTACAGCGTGCCTTCCGCCAAACTCAAAGAACGCATTGAGTGGGCCCTTACGATGGCCGACCTCAAAGGCCAGGAAAATCTCATCACCGGCACGCTTCCCGGCGGATGGAAGCAGCGCCTTGCACTCGGCTGCGCGGTCCTGCATCAGCCGCCCATTTTATTCCTCGACGAGCCCACCTCCGGCGTCGATCCCATCTCCCGCCGTCAGTTCTGGGACCTCATTCACCAGATGGCCGAGGAAGGCGTCACCGTCTTCGTCACCACGCACTACATGGAAGAAGCCGAATACTGCAACCGCCTCGCGCTGATCTTTCGCGGCAAGATGGTCGCACTCGGCACGCCCTCCGAATTAAAGCGCGACTCCATGAAAGGCGAACTGCTTCTTGTCGAGTGCGAGCCGCTCGGCAGTGCAGTCGAGGCCCTGCAATCCGCTCCCGAAGTGATGGACGCCGCCGTCTTCGGCAACGCGCTGCATCTCGTTGTCGAAAACGCCGCCGCCGCTCAGCCGCTCATCGAAAAATATCTCAAAGCCCACAGCGTCACTGTCAGCCACATCGAGAAAATCCGCCCTACCCTCGAAGACGTCTTCGTTTCGCTCACCACAACACAAGACGCCGTGAAAGAGCGCAAATCATGAGCTTCACTCGCATGCTCGCCGTCGCCCGCAAAGAGATCGTCCACATCCTGCGCGACTCTCGCAGCCTCGGCATCGTCGTCATCATGCCCGTCACTCTGATGCTGCTCTTCGGCTACGGTGTCAGTCTCGATCTCAAGGGTCTGCCTGTATACGTCTACGACCGCGACGGCAGCCAGCAAAGCCAGGACCTTCTCAAGCGCTTCCAGTCCAACGAGTACTTCCACGTCGCGCGCGTCGTCGATAGTTACGCCGCCGTCACCCGCGCCCTCGACGATGGCAGCGCCAAAATGGGCATTGTCATCCCATGGAACTTCTCTCAGCAACTCAGCCGCGGCGGCTCCGTTCAAGTGCAAGCCCTCATCGATGCCACCGACGACAACTCCGCCAACGTTCTTACCGGCTACGCGCAGGCGGTCGTACAAGGCTATTCGTCCCAGGTCCAACTCAACTGGCTTCAGTCGCACGGCCAGTCCATCCAACCCGCCCCCATCGCCGTCGAGACCCGTACCTGGTATAACGAGAACCTCGAAAGCAGTTCCTTCATCATTCCCGGCGTGCTCGCCCTGGTCATGTCCGTCATCGGCGCATTTCTCACCTCGCTCACCATCGCGCGCGAGTGGGAGCGCGGCTCCATGGAGCAGTTGATCTCAACGCCCGTCACCGCCATGGAGATCATGCTCGGCAAACTCATTCCGTACTTTGTTCTCGGCATGTTCGACGTCGCCGTCTGCGCGCTCATTGCCATCAACTGGTTCCATGTGCCGTTTCGCGGTTCCTACTGGACCCTCGTTCTCAGCTCCGCCCTTTTTATGATCGTCGTCCTCGCGCTCGGCTTCTTGATCTCCGTCCTCGCCAAAAATCAATTCGCCGCCAGCCAGATCGCGCTGCTCATCACATTCCTTCCCGCATTTCTGTTGTCCGGCTTTCTGTTTTCCATCGACCAGATGCCCATAGTGTTGCAATGGGTCACGCGCATTCTACCTGCGCGCTACTACGTTTCCGTGCTCAAGAAGATCTTTCTCAAAGGCACGCCCACCGCCATGCTCACCGCCGACCTGATCCCCCTGGCCGTGTTTGCCTTTGTATTGACGCTCGTCGCAACCCGCTCCTTTCACAAGCGGCTGGAATAAAGGAGACCACCCATGTTCGGCCGGCTCAAGCAAATGTTGATCAAGGAGTTCATTCAGGTCTTTCGCGACAAGCGCACGCGCTTCATCCTCATTGGTCCGCCCATCATCCAGATGCTGGTTTTCGGTTACGCCGCGACCTTTGAGATTCACCATGTCCCTACAGTCGTGCTTGATTTCGACCACAGCCAGCAGAGCCGCGATCTCATCTCGCGTTTCACGTCGAGCCCTTATTTCGACGTGCAGCGCCAACTCACTGACTCGCGCCAGATCCGCGACCTCATCGACAGCGGGCAAGCCACCGTCGGGATCGAAATCGACGCGGGCTTCGCGCAAAAACTCCTCAAAGGCCAAACCGCGCCCGTGCAAGTCATCGTCGACGCCACCAACTCCAACACCGCCCTCATTGCTTCCAGCTACATCTCCCAGATCGCCCTCGGCTTCGCTCGCGATTCTCAACTGGACCGTATCGGCCGCATCGCCCCGCAGCTCATCGAACAAATGCCTTCCGTCTCGCTCGAGCCGCGCCCCTGGTACAACCCAGGCCTCAGCAGCCGATGGTTTTTTGTCCCCGGCGTCATCGGCAGCCTCACCCTCGTGCTCGTCATCACCCTCACCGCCTTCGCCGTCGTCCGCGAGCGCGAGATCGGCACTCTCGAACAGATCATGGTCACGCCCATCCGCCCCGTCGAATTCATCCTCGGCAAAACGCTGCCGTTCTTTCTCATCGGCCTCTTCGATGTCACGCTCATCGCCATAGTCGGAACACTCTGGTTTCAGGTCCCATTCCGCGGCCACATCTCGGTCTTGCTTGCGGGCTCGGTGCTTTTTATTCTTTGCATGTTGGGCGTCGGCCTTCTCATCTCCACCGTTTCCTCCACGCAGCAGCAGGCCATGGTCACCGCCTTTTTCTTCATCATGCCGGCCATCACGTTCTCCGGTTTTGGATTCCCCATCGCCACCATGCCCCACTGGCTGCAATACCTCACCTACCTCAGTCCGCTCCGCTATTTTCTGGTCGTCCTCCGCGGCACTTACCTTAAAGGAGTAGGCATGGATATCCTCTGGCCGCAGATGGCCGCCATGGCCGCCCTCGGCTTCAGCCTCCTCACTATCGCAATCCTCCGCTTCCACAAAGCCCTCGATTAGCCGTACGGGGAGCAGGGGGTTTCATGTGTCTGAATAGCCGGAGAAATCGAGTGGGGTTTACAGGCTGCGGGAAAACTTATCTTTGGCGCAAAACCTTAAGGCCTTGTAACAGGGCACGACTTTAGTCGGGCCGCAAATGCCGCAAAATGAAAGTGGGCTTTAGCCCCTGCAAAATTTCTCCCGCCCAAAAGCCAAAATCATTGCTTTTCCGCTGCCTGTTCAGCCCCGGGCAGTCACGCCCTCATCCCCCATCCCCGGCAGTTTAGAATCACAGTTTCCGGCGTACTTGTCCCCGTTGATGTACCTTTATCTTTTGGCCGTACCGGAACCTAGGGAGCTCGTTTTCCAATGATGGAATTCCACATTTCGCGGAATGCGCGTGAGCGCTACCAGTTCGCCGAGACGCTCTTCTCCTATACCGGCAACGTCGTTTTCGCCAACATGGCCGCATGCCGCGAGTTCGCCTACCGCATGAACCAGGTGCGCGACGTCGAAAACCACCCCGCCAGCGCAGTCCATGCCGGCTCCCTCTACGCCATGGGCCTCATCGACGAAGCCAGCCACATCCTCATGGCCCGCTACCGCGAGCAGTTCGACCCTGAAGTCATGACCGCCTGCCTGGATTGGTTCGCCGCGCACGTCGGCCAGGAAAAACTCGACGCCATGCTCCTCGCATTCGTCGAGCAGTTCCCCGGTTCAACCGTCATCAGCGGCAAGGAGACGCCTCGCCAATGGCTCGCCGGCAAAACCGGTACAACGCCCCACCGCGCCGCCGCCCTTGAAGAACTGCTCCTCCTCTGGACCGCCAACCGCAACCAGGCGTTCCGTCCCTTCGAGGAGCTGTTCGAAGACCGCACCCTCGCCGAAAAAACCGTCTATCGCCAGGTCACCCAGCGCCTGCCGGAGTACTTCGCCACCCGTCCGCTCATTCCGCTTCCCGACGCCAAGCCGATCAGCCTGCTCGATCTGTTGCACGCGCCTGCGCTCGGCTCGCCCCAGTCCCTCAGCGACCAGCTTGCCCTCATTCGCAAGCTCTGGAGGCCGCTCCTTGGCGACAGCCTGGAGCGCCTTCTCGAGATCGCCGCCGAGATTCTCCGCGAAGAAGAACTTGCCATCTGGATGCAGTTCAATCCTCCCGAAGCGCACGCTGCTGCTGGGGCGCGGCGCCACGGCCACAAGAGCCCCTTCGCCGATGGCCATTCCGAAGTCCCCGTCTTCGGCGACCCCGCCAACGAGTACGAAAAGTTCTCGCCTGACACCGCCTGGATGCCCTCCACCGTCCTCATGGCCAAAAGCACTTACGTGTGGATGGCGCAGCTCAGCAAGCAGTACGGCCGGCACATTGGCCGTCTCGACGAAATCCCCGACGAAGCCCTGGCAACCCTCGCCCACCACGGCATCAATTCTCTCTGGCTCATCGGCGTCTGGGAGCGCAGCCGCGCCTCCAAAACCATCAAGCTGCTCTGCGGCAACCCCGACGCCGTCGCCTCCGCTTACTCGCTCTTCGACTACACCATCGCCGACGACCTCGGTGGCGAGCCGGCCTACATCGTCCTTCGCGACCGCGCCTATCACCACGGCATCCGTCTCGCCAGTGACATGGTGCCCAACCACATGGGCATCGACTCGCCCTGGGTCATCGAGCACCCCGACTGGTTCATCTCCCGCCAGGACACGCCCTATCCCGCCTACACCTTCAATGGCCCCGACCTCTCCCACGACGGCCGCGTCGAAATCAAAATTGAAGACCACTACTTCGAGCAGTCCGACGCCGCCGTAGTTTTTCGCCGTCGCGACACCGCCAGCAACGAAACCCGCTACATCTATCACGGCAACGACGGCACCAGCTTCCCCTGGAACGACACCGCGCAGCTCGACTACCTCAATCCGGCCGTCCGCGAACAGGTCATCCAGACCATCCTCCACGTCGCGCGTCTCTTTCCCGTCATCCGCTTTGACGCCGCCATGACCCTGGCCAAGCGCCACTTCCATCGCCTCTGGTTTCCCGGTCCCGGCTCCAGCGGCGCCATCCCCTCCCGCGCCGAGTACGGCATGAGCCAGGCCGAGTTCGACCGCTGCATGCCCCACGAATTCTGGCGCGAAGTCGTCGACCGCGTCGCCGCCGAAGTCCCCGGCACTCTCCTGCTCGCCGAGGCCTTCTGGCTCATGGAGGGCTACTTTGTCCGCACTCTCGGCATGCACCGCGTCTACAACAGCGCCTTCATGAACATGATGCGCGACGAAGAAAACGCCAAGTACCGCTCCGTCATCAAGAACACCCTCGAGTTCGATCCAGACATCATGAAGCGCTATGTCAACTTCATGAGCAATCCCGACGAGCGCACAGCCGTCGACCAGTTCGGCACCGGCGACAAATGCTTCGGCGTCGCCGTCATGATGTCCACGCTCCCTGGCCTGCCCATGTTCGGCCACGGCCAGATCGAGGGCTTCACAGAAAAGTACGGCATGGAGTACCGCTGGCCCCGCTACGACGAATCGCCCGATCCCTGGCTCGTCGAGCGTCACGACCGCGAGATCGCGCCTCTTCTCAAGCGCCGCTGGCTCTTCGCCGAAAGCAGCAACTTCCTCCTCTACGACTTCTTCCACTCCAACGGCTCGGTCGACGAAAACGTCTTTGCCTACTCCAACCGCAGCGGCAACCAGAGCGCGCTGGTCGTCTACAACAACCGCTACGGCACCGCCCACGGCACCATCGACTTCTCCGCCGCCTACGCCGACAAGGGTTCAGGCAGCCTTCGCCAGCAGCGCCTTCGCGAGGGCCTCGCCCTCAACGGCGACTCCGCCGCTGTCATTGCCTTCCGCGATTCGCTCACCGGTCTGGAATATCTCCGCCGCGCTCCCGATCTTCTCGATCGCGGCCTCACCCTCGAACTCCACGCCTACCAGTGCCACGTCTTTCTCGATTGGCGCCAACTCCGCTGCACCGCGCAGCAGCCCTGGGATCGCCTCTCGGATTCCCTCAACGGCCGCGGCGTTCCCAACCTTGACGATGCCCTCGTCGGCCTCGAGCTTCGCCCCGTCCACGACGCCCTCCGCCGTCTTCTCGACCCTCCCATCGTCCGCCTCTTCGCCGGTCTTGCCGAGCATCCCCGCGCCGGTGCCGCAACCAAAAACACCAAGCTCGACAGCGATCGCCGTGAATTTGTTGACCAGGCCTGGTCCCGCTGCGAAACCTTCCTCCGTGCGGCCCAAGCGGCCTACATCTCCCGCCTCCCTGAGGAAGCTCGCCCCGGCGTCGACAATCAACCCGCCGATCCCGGCCTTTTGGCATCCGCCTTCCGTGAGCGTCTGCGCGCGGCCCTGCGCATTCCGTCCATCGAGTCTCTCTTCCCGTCGCCGTGGACCGCTGCCGCCCGCCGCATACTGCCTAGTCCCAGCCCGCAGCTTACCGGCACCGCCATTTGGGGCCCCATCCTCGCCTGGTGCGCCCTCGAACTGCTGGCCGAGTCCATCAATATCGACGAGTCCGAACGCGTAGCCCTCGACCTTTTTGACCGTCTCCGTCTCCGCGAACCCTTCGCCCAATCCTTCGCCGCCCTCGGTTTCGAAGGCGAAGAAAGCTGGCGCGTCGCCGCTCGCATCAAGGTAGTCCTTCTCACCGGCGCCGATGCCGCCAAGCCCGATGCGCCACCCGACGAATTCGCGCCCAAATCCAGCAAGGATTCAGCCGTCCCTGAAACCTCCGCCGAAGCAGTCAATGCAGAAGCCGTAAATCCAGAAACTAAGCCGGAAGCAGTGAAAGCAGCACCGAATGCGGAAGCAGTTTCGGTGGAGAACGCGGACTTTGAAGTGAAGGGTACGGGCTTTAGCCCGTACATCAGTTCACCAGATTCGACCGGGGCTTCAGCCCCCGAGGGAGATGCATCGGTGGCTTCTCCCGCGCCGAAACCAGCATCCGAGCCCATCACCGCGGTTGACGAAAAAGTAGCCCTCGCTCCCGCCCTCTGGCAAGATCCCGATGTCCGCTGGCTCACGGGCGTCCACGAAGCCAAAGGCCACCTCTACCTCGTCCGCGAGCTTTACGAAGAACTGCTCTGGTGGCTCCTCATGCCATCCCTGCTTCGCCTGGCAGCAGACCCCACTCCCAGCCGCGCCGCCGTAGCGGAGTTAAGCAGAACCGTAGAAGAAGCCCTCGCCACCGCCGAAGCCGCCAACTACCGCATCGACGAACTTCTGGGCTCCGCCGCCGCCGGCGCCGGCGAACCAGAGCCGCCCGCACCGGAAGACGAGTCACAAACAATTGAAGAGGGAATTGCGCAGCCCGTTGAAACGGACCATGCGGAAGAATCAATCCAGCCTCTCGGCCAACAGCCGCCAAAGTAAGTATCCTCCGGCAGAGCCGGAGGCTTTACGGTTTGTGGCCCCTCAAAAGGGGGCCAAGCTGCGCACAATACCAAGGAAAGCGTAAGTGCTTTCACGCCAGCCTGAAATCCGCGCCGGAGGCGCAGTGTTGGTTAGCCCCGCGCTTCAGCGTGGGGAAAGCGTCCACACCAGGTCAGTGCCGGAGTCCCGGAGGGACGCTGCCTTCTCATCGCACGCGTTCTGTTGACTCTTTCGCAAAAAAATGGAAAGACACAAAACCGGGGACGACTCCCGCAAATGTCAAACTCCGACTCTCGCCCCGGCAGAGCCGGGGTTTTTCCCGGTTGTAATAATCGATCCGCTGTTCTGTAACTAAAACTGTTATTGAATCAAGACTGTTCTCTGAGCGCCTAAGAACTTGTTGAAAAACGCTGCGATGCCAGAAGTTGTGAAGAACGGATCGCGCCAGAATGCCCCAGGAGCGATCCGCGGAGAGTTGGCAAGGGTTTGTGAACCCCTGTTTATCCCATTTTCCGGGACTCGGTGGAGTTTTTCAACAAGTTCCTAAAGGGAGCCGACCAAACCGAGCCGAATGATTTGCGATTGTTTTTCGGTGTACGGGTGCCCCTGGGTGCATGACCGCGCTCAATTACGACAAATCAAACGCGCTAATTCGATTTGCAAAACCGTGGCATAGCGGAGCACCCCTCAATTTCGAAACTGCGTTGCATTGAGGATGACTTACGCAAAAGCGCATTTGGGAACAGGCGCCAAAACGGCACGGAGATCGTCATGAAAAAGATCGCGGGAGTCCCGTTAGAGCAAGGATGTCTCAGACTGTTTATATGAGGAAGAAAGCCGCGAAATAGAAATATGTTGGAGCAACTTTGCAAATCGCACTTCTCAAAACAAACCAAAAAGTTACGCGCGAGAGCTGCAAACTTCATGCGCGCGTAAGCCGTGTTGCCGTCGTTGCTGCGCGCCTTGTGCGCACCTTGGCGGGGCCAGGACTGAAGACGGTTTTGTCCAGCCTTCTTCTCCCCCTTGTTGCCTGTGTCGCAAATCCGAACGTTGCTCCGAAAACCGGAACCCTGCTCGGCAACTACAATGTCGGAGCGAATCCCGAGGAAGTTGCCATTGACGCTCGCGGGCATGCCTGGGTGACGAACTGGGGATCGGCGAGCGTCTCCCAACTGTCCATGAGCGGGGAACTGCTTGGCGCCTATGCCGTCGGGTATCAGCCTGAAGGAATCGCGATTGATAAGGTTGGCGACCTATGGATTGCAAACAATGGGTCAGGGACATTGATGAAGCTATCCCCTGCGGGAGTTCTCCTGGAAACTGTGGCTGCGGGGGTAAAGCCCCACGATATTGTTCTCGATAAAAATGGAGACTTATGGGTTACTGACAACGGGGCGAATACGGTCATGCACTTCACCTCGGAGGGTGTGCTGCTGGCCGCTTTCGCTGTTGGTCTCAACCCTCATGGGATTGCTGTTGATGGAGCTGGAAACGTCTGGGTGGTAAACAATGCATCGAACAACGTGATGAAACTATCAGCGGCCGGGATGCTTTTGGGTACCTATGCCGTTGGACCCGATCCGATATTCATCGCTATCGACCAAGCTCAGAATGTGTGGGTGACGAACACAATGAACAACGGTCGGAGCTTCGCGCCCGCTACTGTCACTGAGTTATCGCCGAATGGGCAGGTTCTAGGGAGCTTTCCTGCAGGGATGAATGCCTGGGGAATCGCAATTGATGCGGCTGGAAATCTGTGGGTAGTCAATGGGCTGACAAATCCGGAAGTTTTGGCGCCCGGTACCGTAACCGAGCTATCTCCGAGCGGGACGATCCTTGGCACATATCAGGCTGGAACGGATGCGCTCGACATCGCCATTGACGGGTGCGGAAACGTTTGGGTCACAAACTCGGGAGCTTCAACGGTCACGCAGATTGCCGGCGCTACGGCGTGCCAGGGCGCTCTCTAAACGCCTGTATGCCGGGTGCCCCAGGTCCGGGGTCCCCGAGGACAGGTCTTCGTCCTTGGGGTGGAGGTCCCGATTCTGGGACCTGGGATCGCATAAATCCAACTACGAAATGATGCGGTCAGAGAACTAATGCGGCCTCCCCGGCAACACAAAATGCTCCGCGCACCGCGGCTCATAATTATCCCCGGCCATAATGATCGGACTATCCCACTGCGCCGGCCTCCCATCCACCAGCCGTTGCGGATAAAGCGCCTTCGCCCCGCAACTGCAATACGCCACCAACTCCGTAATGTTCCCCGAGTAAGTTCGTACCAGCCACGACAAATCCAGCATCTCCCCGAACGGCATCCCGCGAAAATCCAGTT
>CAYQOQ010000097.1:0-17646 GCA_964419175.1 uncultured Occallatibacter sp.
CTTTCTGATTACTTGCGGATACCGAGTTTGCCGATTACGTCGCGATAGCGATCAGAATCATGCGTCTTCAGGTAATCCAGCAGGCGGCGGCGTTTGCTGACCAACTGCAGGAGGCCACGCCGTGAAGCGTGATCCTTCTTGTGGGTCTTGAAGTGCTCGGTCAGTTCACCAATCCGCTCACTCAGAATGGCGATCTGGACTTCCGGTGAACCGGTGTCCGTATCGTGAGTGCGGAAACGTTCGATCAGGTCGGTTTTCTTAGCAGTCGCCAGCACGGCGTCAGTTACTCCTCTTGTCTTCTCAGGTCCACTTCTTAAGTGTCTAGTGTGAGATTACCATGAACGCGCAGCCCTGCGCCATGGGCCTGCTGGCCGGAACCTGAAAGTAAACCCCTTGTGTCCAGAAGCTGGCCGATACCTGGAAATAGGCGTTCCAGCGAAGCCTGCAAATGTCACACGGAATCGAACAGTTCCTTTAAGAACCTCTGATTAAGTCTTATTCCATGTCGAGCATTGCCTCAGGGGATAAACAGGCTGCGGAAAAAGGGCTGATTTTGGTTTTTAGGTGAAGACGAATTCTGCAAGGGATAAATGGGTGGGTTAAAACCCACCCCTACCAGCCCGCGTTTATTTTGCTGGGTTTGCGGCACGACTGAAGTCGTGCCCTGTTACAAAGCCTTTAGGTTCTGTACACAGAACGAGTTTTTCCGCAGCCTGTAAAGCCCTCGTTGATTTTGCGGCATTTGCGGCACCCTTCGACTCCGCTCAGGGCAGGCTTTGAAGCTGTGCCCTTTCAAAACTTCGGCTTATCCCTTCCTACTCTTTCCCGCACAAAACGCGGGAAAGGATGGGGCACCCACACAGTGTTTAGTTGCCGGATCAATAAGACACAGCTCATGGCTGCGGGGCCGACCAATAATTGGCCCGCGCAACGATCCGGGCGCCGTAGTCCTGCGCGGTTCGCACCCGGATGGTGTGCAAGCCAGGGGATGGGTCCGAAGGGCTAAAGGTGATCAGATAGCGGTTGCGCATATGTTTGGCTGCATCGACTACGCGCTCCTCAAACCGCTTGTCGCCCGTAAACGTGGTGTACTCGCCTCCGCTCATTCTGGAAATCTCTTTATTCACATTCTTTTTAAACGCTTTAACGGCCATGATCAAGGTCGAAACCATGTTCATTGTGGGCTGGTCACCATTGCCGACCAAGTCGTCCTTCACGTCGTGGAGGAGTTCGGCACGCGCAGGCGAAAAGGACACGCTCAAGACCAGCACATCAGAACCGCCAATCTTCTGAATTAATTGCGCGACCTTGGTGTGCTTGCTGCCATGGTCGCGCTCCTCGCTGATGAGAAGCAGGACGCGGCGGAACTCCTTGGGCTGGGTCTCAAGCAGATCGACGGCGGAGCTAATGGTGTCGAGGATCGCCGCTCCACCATCGCCCGGCTCCAGATGATTGAGAGCATCGTTGATGGCCTCGCTGGAGTGCGTGTAATCGCGAATCAAATGAGGCTTTGAATCGAATCCCATCAGAGCCGCTTCGCTTTTGGGGTCTGTCAAAAACAGATCGAGCAAAGGCCCAAGCTTGGCCAGTTTGTCGAATTCGAGCACGCTCACGCCGCCCTGCTCAACAGCAACAACCAACGCCACCGGCGCGGTGTCCATCTCCTCCTGCACGCGAATCTTTTGCGGCACGCCATTGTCTTCAAGGACAAAATCGCCCTGCTTCAGGCCGTAGAGGATTCCGCCACCGCGTTTCTCTACCAGAGTTGGCACCAGCACCTCAGTGGCTGTCACACGCAAGGTTGTGGTATCGGAATTGGCGGTTGGCATTGATTGAGGAGGTTCGATGGGAGGTAACTGCTGCGATGCCGCCGGCAGCGACGAAACGAACGCGCAGAGCGCCAAACAGGGTAATACAGATCTCATGCCAGAAAAGACTCCAGAGAGCAATCATCCGTTATCTGCTATCAGTTGTTGGCAGTTGAACAACTGGTCCGAGACAATTGAAGACTATGCAGGAACTGCCAAGCTAATAGCCTGAGAACTTGAAAGCGACTTCAAGCCCGCTTGCGTGCCTCTCGCTCCAGCCGGCCAGTCCAAGCAAGAAAACTCAACAGCTCCCAACGCGAGGCCCATACAAAGCTCATGATGCTCTTGATCGTCAAGGTCTCGGCACGTTGCCCGGAGTAAGTCTCTACCCGCCAACGGATGTATTCGCTTCGCCACGGGGCCAGCCGATGGCCGCGAGTCGCATTCCATAGAAAACGAAGAGGAGCTAACAAGGCGTGTCCTTTTCGTTTGAGTATAGACGGGCCAGACGAAATCGGTTTGCACACGCTTAGCCGAAAACATGAATGGGTGGATACGAGACTCAGTTACACTGGCCGAGCAACTTTAAGAAACTCCCTTAAATCTTACTAAACAGACTATTTGATGTGGACCCTAATTGCGCGATCACACTCTCGAGCGCCGTCTGCTGTGTCTCCGCCAGAGTGAGCTGCGTGGAGACACTGGCATAATCGGCCTGCATCAGGGTGGTTTGCGCGGCGGTTAATTGGGTCTGCTCACTGGCAACGGCGTCTGTGGCGGACGTCAGGTGGGTGATGGAGTTATCGATCGTCACGCGCTGTTGGGAAACGTAGTTCAATGCAGTACTCACGGCGTTGGTGTCGGCTACGGCCTGGGTCGTGTTGACGGCGCCGCTTGCATAGTCGGCCACAAGGCTATTGAGCGCCGCAAAGACACTGTTCGAACCGCTACCCTGGAAGATCTGGTCGCCGGGAACATTCAACTGTATTTTTCCGCCATTGGGCATCTGGAGGTAATTGATATTCTCGTCGCCGCTGTAAGTGGTGACAGCAGGCGAGGTGGCCGTCGAAGTGGAAAACGGCGCAGTGGATGTCTGCCCTCCGGCAAAGATGTATTGCCCTTGATAGCTGGTGTTTGCCAGCGTGGTTATCTCGCCGAGAATTCCCGCAATCTGACTGGAGATCGACTTTACATTGCTGGAATTCATGGTGCCGTTATTGGCGCTCGTAGCCAAGGTAATAACCTGCGTAAGCTGTGAGACCACACTCCCAAGAGCTGAGTCGGCCACCTGAAGCTGTCCCTTAACAAGGCTTGAGCTTTGAGTGAATGAGTCATCCTGCTGCATCTGGTTGAGCAGCAGCACATTCTGGCCGGAGGCCACTGGATCTGTGCTGAGCGAGGTCACGCGCACGCCGCTCGATAGCTCGGAGGTCAACTGCTGGAGGCTGGATTGTGTCTGATCAAGAGATGTCGTCAGGCTCGATAGATACGTTGGATCCACTCGCATTTCTTTGCTCCTCCAGACCGGATGTCCTTTCGATTGCAATGCGCATGCGCCGGCATGCGAGCCTGGCAATTTGCTTTAGGTGACGGTCGCCTGCTCTCCCAGATTCAAGACTGAGGCCATAACCGTGTTCAGGATCGCAAACATCTGCGAGGCCGCCTGGTAGCTGCGTTCCATGGTTGTGAGCGCAGCCGCTTCGTCATTGAGATTGACGCTGGAGAGCGCGTTGCTCTGCGTCTGCAATTGGGTGACGGAGGCGGTCTGCGCCGTGTTTTCGGTCTGCACATTGGAGACGGTGGACCCCAGCGTCGACACAAAATTCGAGTAGAAATTCGTCGGAGTTTGTCCGTTCACGATCGTCTGGCTAGCCAGGCTCGCCATGGCGATCGCGTTCGAATTGTCGCCTGTTCCCTGGCCCAAAGAGGCGGCAGTTACCAGATCCGGATCGGTCATGACGGCACTCATCGCCGCTGCGCAGCCCGACACGTCCGTGTCGCCAGATGCCGTGTTCGCCACCAGCGTAGGCGGCGGAGAGAAGATATCCAGAGTCCAAGCACCGGTTGTGGAGGAAGTGACGGCGGCTCCGGTCGCGCCATTCGCATCGGTCCCCGCATTGTTCTGCGCATTGGTCTTGGTTGTTATTGAGTAAGCCAATTGATCGAGCGAGGCAAGGGTGTTGGGGATGTCCGTATCGCGCGCCGTGAGATCTCCGCCCAGCGAGCCGCCTCCTGAAGCCAACTGCGCGGTCGCATCCGCCGACCCAACAAAAAAATGTGTAACTCCTGACACCGATCCGCTCGTTATCTGGTAGTTCGACCCGTTGGAAACCAGCAACTGTCCAGAGGTGGTGGTGATCGAGAGGCCGTTGTTTTCTGTCGATACCTGGTTGATTCCGATCAGTTGCGAGAGTTGGCTCAGATCCAACTGCCGCTGATCCTCGAGCGTACCCGCATCGGCATTCGGGGAGATGGATTGAATCTGCGTATTCAGTTGCGCAATCGCGCCGGTTAGCGCGTTCACCTGGCTGACCACCCCGATCGCATCCTGGTCCAATCCCGAGCGCTGCTCATTCAGGCTCTTCGCCGCGCTCGAAACATCGTTCGCCAGCGTAGACGCCGAAGAAAGAACACTCGTGCGCAGTGAGCTGTCGGTGGGATCGGCTTCAAGCGACGAAAAGGATTTGAAAAACCCAGTGATATCGCTGCCAATATCTCCCGCGGTTGAGCTGGTCGAACCTGAGTCCGGCGTAAACAGCGCCTGGATAGAGTCGAGCGCCGTCAGACGCGAACCGGAGGCCGAGGCCAACTGCTGCTGCTGGTCAAGGCGCTCCAAGAGTACGCGGTCGCGTTGGGATTCCGCACCGGTCTGTGTAGCCCCGTCCCCGACCAACGTCCCCTTGATCAGGATGGGGTCGTTCTCCTGCCAGGTGGGCGTTTCCTTCGTGTATCCGGGAGTGTTTGCATTGGCAACATTGTTCGCGACAATATTCAGCGCGGATTGGTCCGCGTCGAGAGTTTGCGACATCATGTTCAATGCGGAGCTAATTGTTCCCATTGACGCTCACCGTATTACCTGTTGCCGCGTCTGCCGTTCGGCGTATTCCAGCCGTACGGCTCGCAGATCGCGCAGCCGGTTCATCACGCTCAGATTGGCCTGCGTCGCCTCCAACACTCTCGCGAAGACCGCCATATCCACCGCGGCCTCACGGGACTGGCGGGCCAATGCCTCGCGCCCATTCCCGCTCATGGACGTCAGGCTTCGGTTCAGGGCCTGGCACGAGAAGGCAAGCTCTTCCAGGCGGTCAGGATCCAGACGCGCCAGTGCCTGCGATGCTTCCACAACCAGCGCCTTCAGTTCCGGATGCTCCCTGAGCGTTCCTATTGCCCGCATGACCCGCTTCCCTTTCACTGCTCCAAGGCTGCACTTTCCGGCGTCGTTGGCCAATTCTTAACTGCTCGTCCAATTCCCTTGCCCGGTCCTGTTGGCAAGGTTCTTCAACCCAGCTCCGGTTCAACCAGCTTCGCCCAACCCGGCTTCTTGCTATTGCTGGCTGCCCAGCATCGCGGCCACTATTTTGGACGCCACGGCGGAGGCCGGCACGTTGTAAGTTCCGGCCGCAAGCGCCGCCTGTACGCTGGAAACCTTGTCGGCGCGCACACCATCTTCGCCAGCCGTCAGCGACACCTCGCTTCCGGCACTGCTCAGAGTCGCCTGATCGCTGACCAGCGCACTCCCGGTTGTGGTTGCACTGCTCTTTGCTCCGGTTGCTGGCTGAGCCGCCGGATTCACCCCCAACAGCGACCTCAATCCATCCAGACTGTTGCGAATATCCATGTGCATTGCTCCTTAGTGGGTTTATCGGCTTCCCTGCTAATCACTCTAGTCATTTAGGCGCTCTTATTACGGTATTCTCGTGCTGGTTTCAGGTTACCTTCCCGGTTTTGTTCTGATTACCGGAATGGGAGAGATCCCGCACAATGCTGTTGGCAATCCCGAATCCGCCCCTCTGGCTTAATGCCTGTCCGAGAGCTTCAGAAGCGAACTCGCCCAATGCGCCACTGGAACCCGCGTCCCCTCCTGAGCCTTCATCCTCGCCCGTTAGAGCGTCGTTTCCGGTCATGGGCTTCAATAGTTCCTTCATCATCTGTGCCTCGAATTCGTGCGCCGCGCGCACCAGCCGTGGCTGGGGAACAGCCGCTGCGCCCGCTGCTTGTGTGGCCTCGGTCGTCCGCATCAAAGCACCTCCAGGTCGGCTTCCAGGGCGCCGGCCTCCTTCATCGCCTGCAGGATCGAGATCACATCCCGCGCCCCCGCTCCTGTCCGTTGCAATTCCTGAACCAAATCTTCCACCGTTGCCCCTTCCTTCAACTCGATGCGGTTTACCGGCCGGTCCTGAGCCTGCACACTGGTCTGCTGCACAACCTGAGTCGTTCCTGAAGAGAAGGGGGCGGGCTGGGAGACTTCAGTCTCAGAGATGACATTGACCGACAGACCGCCATGCAGGATGGAGACCGGTTGCAGGCGAACCGTCCCCCCGATGACGACGGTTCCGGTGCGCTCATTCACCACCACGCGCGCCTTGGGAAAGACTTCCACTTCGACCGACTCGACCTTGTCCAGAAGGGCCGCGATGTCTTCGTCCAACTTGGCGGCGATTTCAACCCTGCGGCTATCGACGGCTTTCGCGCGCTCGGAGCCCAACGCGCGGTCGATGGCCGCGGCCATGCGCTCGGCGGTGTGAAAGTCGGCATCGTTCAGCACCACAGTGACCTTGCGCAGATTCTTCAGGTCAAAGGGAACCGGACGCTCGACCAGGGCGCCGCCCGGGATCCGCGCCGTGGTGGGGTGGTTCATCTGCCGGCTGGTGCCCCCGGCGGCAGCCATGTAGCCGCCCAGCACCAGCGCGCCCTGCGCCTCGGCGTAGATCTGACCATCGGGACCGTAGAGTGGGGTCATCAGAAGGATGCCCCCTTCAAGAGAACGTGCATCGCCGGCCGAAGAGACCGTGATGTCGAGCTTGTAACCAGGCTGGCTGAAGGGTGGCAGCGTTGCCACAACGAAGACCCCGGCCATATTCTTCACCTGCATATTGCTGGCGCTGTTGGAGCCGGTTTGCGGAACGGTGATGCCCATCCGCTCCAGCACCGAGAGAAGAGTTTGCGCCGGAAACACGGTCTGCGAGCTGTCTCCGGTACCGTGCAGCCCCACAACAAGTCCATAGCCGACTAACTGGTTGTCGCGAATGCCGTCGATTGTAGCCACATCCTTGATCCGGGCCAACTGAGCCGATGTTTCGGCTTTGGCTAAAACAGCAGCCAGAGCCAGGGCCGCCGCAAGCTGAATCCACCACCAGATGCGGCGGGCATGCCGAACTTTCAGGATCTTCCAATCCGTCCTTCGCATCGACAATCCCCGGCACCATTCGCTGCTCACAATTCCCTGCTTCCCCGTACGCAATCCGTACCGCCCGTTCCAGTTAGAGCAGACCTGATCCGTGCTGTTAGAAGATCAATATTCTCTCGAGTAAACGCACCACCGGGTTCTGCCGATAGGTCGAGTCATTGACGATGCCCTTGCCCGTCACTTCGAGTTCGAGATCGGTCATGGCCGTCGATTGGACCTCGTTCTGCGCGCTTACATCTTCGGGGCGCACCAGCCCGCGCAGCTTGATCAGCTGTGTCTGCTGCGAGAAGGTCAACTGCCGCGTGGCCTGCACGACCAGCATTCCGTTCGGCAGCACGTCGACCACCTCGGCTCCAAAGGTGGTGGCGAGGCTCGAGTTCGTGGTGCTTTGCCCTTGCGCCGTAAGTCCGGAAGCCGCGGTCATGCCGACCAGGTTTTGCAGTGCATTGGATGTCTTCAGCTTTCCGATCAACCCGGTCAGCCCCGAGCTGGCGTTCGATGCGCGGGAGTTCTTTACCTGGCCGTCGGTCGATGCCGCCAGGCTCTCGGTGACCACGATCGAGACCACGTCGTGCAGCCGGACCGCCTTGGCATCGGTGCCCAGCCTTACCAGGCGGCCTTCCGTGCTCCAGATTGACCCCGCCGTCCTGACCTCGGCCGCCTGCTGGGCGCGCACCCGCGCAACGTAGGACCGCAGAGCATCTTCAGGAGGAGTTTCTTTGACGGCCCCGGCGGGTTTGCACTTCTTCGCCACCGCATGGTCTGGCACCATGGCAGCCAGCAACATGCAAAGGCAGGCCGTGACAGGAATCGATAAACCTCTCTTCATGGCCGCACCCCGGCTCCCTGGGCAAAGGCAGCGCGACCCGGTCCCAGGGCGATTGCCCGCACCACGTTGCCTCTGAACGCGAGGCGCACATTCAAGGACGCGCCGCTGGCCGCCTGCCCCAGCGCCACGGCTTCCAACCGCATCTGAACTCGCCGAGTGTCCTCCTCGACGATCAACCGGTCCCCTGAATGGATCACCGGGATTGACAGTTCACGATTTGCCTGCCGCGAGGCTGCCTGCGAAGAATCTTTCGACTCTGTTTGCCGATCCGATCCCGCGCCCGCAGATGCCAGAACCATTCGTCCTGGAGCGCCGGGGCGGCTTGAATCGCGCAGCAGCAGCCAATGATCGCCGTTGTGGGGATCGTCGATCTCGCGGACCACTGCACCGGGAACCGGTTGCTCTGCCGGAACCGAGGCTGCCAGAGACGAGACAAGAATGCGAAGAGAGGTTGGGTGCCCCTCCGCCACCTGAGCATGGGCTGAAACAGCCCATGCAGCCAGAAGAATAAGCCCCCATCCTGCCTGCATCGCGATGTTCATCCTTGCTCCCCCTCCAGCGCCCGGATACTTGCTCGCGCCAGGCCATCCTCGCTTGCGGTTTGCCCTTTACCGGGTCATGTTGTTGACCCCGGAGTACATATCATCGGCCGCCTTGATGACCTTGGAGTTCGATTCATAGGCGCGCTGCGCGAGCACCATCTGCACAAACTCGGTAACCACGTCCACATTGGAGTTCTCCAGGTAATTCTGCTGAAGGGTTCCCATACCTTCGGTCCCTCCCGGGTTTCCCAGCACCGCATCGCCGGAGCTTAGGGTGGCCTGCAACAGGTTCGAGCCCATGCTCTCCAGGCCGCCGGGATTGGGAAAACTGGCCAATTGCAACTGACCGAGTTGCGAAGGATTTTGCTGTCCGGACAAGGTCGCGTTGACCACGCCGTACTGGGTAATGGTGACAGCGGTGGCATTGGAGGGAATGGTAATGGTTGGAATCACCGGGTCGCCGTCGGTGGTGACAACAGTGCCCTGATTGTTGAGATGAAACTGTCCGGCGCGCGTGTAGGCGATGGTGCCGTCGGGCCGCTGGACCTGAAAGAACCCGGTACCCTCGATAGCGACGTCGAGCGGATTGTCGGTCTCGTTCAGCGCTCCCTGCGTGTTGATAACCTCGGTGGCCGCCGACTTGGTGCCCAATCCGATCTGCAGGCCGGCTGAGACAGTACTCTGGCTCTGCGCCGCACCCGGCGTTATCAGATTCTGGTAGACCATGTCCTGAAACTGCAGGCGCAACTGGCGAAACCCGGTGGTCGAGGAGTTGGCCAGATTGTTGGCGATGGTGTCAAGGTTCATCTGTTGCGCGCTCATACCACTTGCCGCTGTATACAAGGCTCGAATCATCGTTTTCCTCGTCCCGGACTAGACTCTCGGGGTATCTTCGGTCGCAATCTTGTTGAATTCCGTGTGGAAGATGGTGAGGGCTTTCTGCATCATCTCCGCCTGCCGCTGCATGACGATCAGATCCATCGAACCCTGGACAATATCCTGGTTGGCGGATTCGAGAGATCCTTGCTGGATTGTGAAACCCTTTGCGGCTACCGCGGTAACCCCAACCGGCGCGACGTAGCGGTTGGTTCCTTCCGGGGTCAGCTCGGTACCGGGAGCAAAGGTGACAACCCCCACGGTGGCCACAGCGCCGCCCGCAACAGAAACCACCCCGTCTGTACCCACCGAAACCTCGCCCGGCGGAACGGCAATCGTCTTGCCAGCGGCCGTGAGCACTGCCTCGCCGGCCGAAGTGACCAATTGCCCGTTCTGGGCGCGGTGAAAACTGCCGTCGCGGGTATAGCGGAGACCATTGGCGGTCTGAATCTGAAAGAACCCCTCTCCCTGGATGGCCAGATCGAGAGGATTGCCCGTCGGCTGCAAGGCGCCCTGGGCCATGCTCAGGCGGTCGCCGCCCAGCAGGCCGTAGTTGTTTACCGTCCGGCCCAGTTGCGAATTCGCGGCATCGGGCCCCAGGAGCACGGAACGGAAATACTCCCGCTCCGCCCGGTACCCGGGCGTCTGCGCGTTGGCGAGATTGGAGGCTGCCGTATCGAGGGCCTGGGTCCGCGCCACCAGCCCCGTCATCGCCGCGTAATATCCGCTGTCCATTGCACCTTCCCCCAACCACTGGAAGAACATGCAGATGACGTGCCGGGAGAAAGACGGCAGGATTAGAGTCTGTTAGGAATGGGCATGGAGGAGGACCGGGTTCAAGGAAACCACGCGGCCCGGTAACTGAGCTTGGGGCTCATTCCGGACCGGAGGCGAGAGGAACGGCAGAGTTCGGCTCTGCCTCGCCGAGGGGGTTCTACTGCAGGCCGTCGCAGACGATGGTTACAGCGAAGGTCGATTCCCCAAAGCGGTAGAGGTGGTGCAACTGGAACTCGGGAGCCTGGACATGGAGCTTGTAATCGCGGCCTGTAATGACGGCGGGAACCGAAAGTCCGCAGTTGGCGGCTAATTCGGGAACCTTGCCCTTCCAGGCCCCGGCGACCATGTTGCAGATCTCTCCAATTCCGTCTTTTACGGTATCGTCGATTTCGGTAAACTCCATGCCGGTCATGTGCCCGGCAATTTTCATGGCGCCCTTGCTGCCGGTCGAAAAGACGCAGGCACCGCTCAGAAGCCCGCCAAAACCGACCACCGCGGTCACCGACTCCGGCTCCGGTTCCTGCGGCCCGGCGTCGCGCTTGCAGTTGACTCCCAGCATCAGTTGAAAGACTTCTTCCACGCTCGCATCCAGGTTCCGCGGATCGGAAACCTGTTGCAGGGATTCACGTAAAGATACCGCCATCGTAGGCTCCATTCCATTCCCGCCGCCTTCGCGCCGCAGCGCGATCGCGGCCTTCCGCACACCGTTTAGTAGCACAAGATCTCCTTCTGGTCAGGCCGCATGGACCAGCGGCAGAACCCGCTCCTTGACCTGTTCGGCCGTGAACGGCTTGCGGATATACCCTTGCGCCCCAGATTGAATCGCCTGCTTCACATGCTCCTCGCTCGACTCGGTGGTGATCATCACCACCGGCACGCCGGGCGCGAGGTTCTGGGCGCGCACCTGGCGCAGAAACTCCAACCCGTCCATCGAAGGCATATTGATGTCGGACAGAATCAGGTCTACCTGCTTAACCTTGAGAATTTCCAACCCCTCAATACCGCTGCCGGCCTCGTGCACAACCAGTGGGTCGAGACCGGCCTGGCGCAGCGCGCGCTCCACAATCTTGCGCATTACCGAGGAATCGTCGACGATCAGAGTTCGAATCTCACTCATGCCCAGGCTCCTTTGCTAAATTGCCTATCGGCCCTCAACGCAGATTCATGAAGATAAAACTTCGGGGAACCGGCCGCCCCTCTATCTCAATGGGAGCGGATGGAACAGATCAGGTCCTGGACAGACGCAGCCTCGGGAAGCGGCCCGCTTTGAGGACGCGCCCACATCCTCAACCAGAAACAATCGTGCATCCTCACCAATCGGGATTCGGTCGGCCTCGCCTTTTCGACTCGCGTGGCCAGCGCCTGCGCCAGCGCCTGTTCCGAGCTGGCCTCGATCAGTTCCACGCGGGGAAACCTGCCATTCAAGATGCGCGTATGCGCAGCGCGAAACAGCGATTCCTGCACCAACCCGCTTTCAACCCTCAACCCCGTCATCCGTTCAACGGACAAAGCCAGCACCGGATCGAGGTGCGCTTCGAAACCCATGTAGAGAATCTTCCCCGCCGCCACGCGCAGCGGCAAGGCGCCAAATGCGTCCACAAACAGGCGTGGCAAAAGCACCGTGAGCGCCTCGGCGTCGTGGAATTCCAGTCCCAGCACAGGGCAGCTCCATTGCAGACCGAGCGCCCTGGTTACCAGCAGCTCGCTTACGCCCTGCTGGCGCACCAGCCACTGGCCCAACCGGCCGCCGCCGGCAGCACGCTGCGCTTCCAGCGCACGGCGCAACTGAGTCTGAGTAATCCAGCCCTGTTCGAGCATGGCAAGCCCGAGCGGAATACGATGGCGGTGCCCGTCCTGCATGCTGCCCGGCGCCTCCATCTCGCGGCGCAGCGCAGCCTCAACTTGAGCGGACGTGCATGCCGCCGAGCAGCACCAGCCCCCCTCGAAGACGGGTGCGGAACGGCTGCGCCACAGCTTCAGCCATCCCGAACCGCAGCCGGGGTTGGCGCAGTTGGCGAAGATTCCCGACCGCGTCTCTTCCGGGACACCGCTCGGCCGGCGGCGGTTGTCCCGGTCCAGCACTCCCCCGGCGCCGGTTTCAAACCGCTGAACCTCCGGATACGACAAGCGCGATTGCCGGTTCTGATTCCACGTCAAAATAGGCATCGAATGCTCTCCAGCCGCTTTCTGGGCGCGGACACCTCGGTAACCCGCAGGCCGAAGTTGCCGTTCACAAGCACCACCTCGCCGCGTGCGACGATCTTGTCGCCGATGATCAGGTCCACTGGATCCGACACGTGGCGGTCCAACTGCACCACGTCTCCCGGCCCCAGATCGAGAATCTCGCTCAGAGGCATCTCGCGGCAGCCAAAGCGCAGCGCAGCTTCTAGTTCGACATCGAGAAGCAGTTCCTGGCCTGGGCTCAAAGCGGACGGCGCGGGCGCGGGCGCAGTCGCTGCCGGCCGGACGGGCTCCTCAGCCGACGCGCGCTTGGGCGCGCGCACCTCGTCGCGGATCAGAACTGTCCAGGAGTGTTCGCCCGATTTCAACTGAAAGGCGCGGGAGACCTTGCTCTCCGCGGCGATTTCCTCGAACTTCTCTACCCGGCACTTCTTCCCTGTCTTGGCCAGCAGCTCCCCAGCCGCGGCGTTGATTGTCTCCTGCAACAGCTCGCCCCAGGCCGCCTTCTGATCCGCGCCCTCTCCCAACAGGGGCGCATCCAGAATCAAGCTGTCGAGCAGGATGGCGAAGCGCCCCTCCTCGTCCCCGGAGATGGTCGCGGCAAAGCCGAACGAGCCCGAGGAAAACGGCTTGGGCAGGGACTCCACCAACTCCGGCTCCCCGGCCAGGGCCTGCGAAAACAGATCCGCGGCGACTTGCGCCCAGCACTCTATGTAGCTCTTCATCTGCCCACCCCCGCCGCCGGCGTTTCGGCGATAGCACGCTCGATCCGCGCGGCCCGGTGGGAACCCTGACGAACGGGCTGAGCCTCGGAAAGCACCTGGCCGCCCACCCTCCACACCGGCAGCGTGTTGGCCGCCAGATTCAGGCAGAGGACAGTGCCGGGCTCGAGGTTCTCAACCTCGCTTGCCGCCAGGCGCACGGCCGGCAACTGCAGCGAGCAGCCAAAGCGTATCCGGCGCGCCGCGGCTCCCATGCGCGCCTCGGTGTCTCCGGCGTGGCGCCGGCGCCGGCCCCAGTCCGAGGTCAGCCGGCGCAGAATGGTGTTTGCCACCACGGCGGGAAAAGCCAGGTTGAGAAGGCCCGAACTGTGCGGCATGCGAATCTCGAAGCTCAGGCAGAGGGTCTTCTCGTTGACCGAGATGACGCGCGCTACCTGCGTCTGCATCTGACGGCGCTCGAAGTTGAAGCTCAGGCCCACGGGCTGCCAGGCCGCCGTCAGTTCGCGGCAGATGATCTCGACCACGCTGCCGAGGATCGATTCCTCGATGTCGGTCAGCTCGCGCAGCGGCCCGTCCTTGCCTTCGCCGCCGAGCAGCAGATCGATGATGGGTGGCGCCAGGCCCAGATCCAGTTGCAGCACCGAGAGCGCGCCCAGCGGCTCCAGGCGCACCGAGGCCACATAGCTGATTTCGGGAATGCGAAGCAGGAATTCGTTGAACTGAATCTGCTCGGCCGAGACCAGGTTGACCTGAAAGCGGGTGCGCAGCCAAGCGGCCAGATTGTGAGTCAGGTTGCGGGCAAACAGATCGTTCAGCATGCTGATCGCGCGCAACTGCTCGGTCGAGATCTGTCCGGCCGAGGAAAAATTGTACGGGACAATGCGGGCCCGGACCTCGGCCCGGGAAGAGTCCGGCGCCGAACTCCGAGCGGCCTGGAAGAGAGCATCGATCTCATCCTGTTTGAGCGTCTTCTCGATCAACTGAATTTCCCTTCGCGACTCTCGTTCTGTCTTTCCCTATATCGCCTGGCGTTGCCGATTCCCAGCCGCATCCGGCTTATGCCGCGCCGCGCCGCGGCCGCTCGGATGTCCGCCGCGGCCCGTTTCTTTCGAAGGCCCCGCGCGCGGCCAGATCCTTCAGGGCGCCGCGCAGGTGCACCACCGCCGAGGCATGCACCTGCGAGACCCGCGACTCGACCACCCCCAGCGCCAAGCCGATCTCGCGCATGGTCATCTCCTCGTAGTAGTAGAGGGTCATCACCAATCGCTCCCGGTCTGGCAGATTGACGATGGCTTCAGCGAGCCGCTCTTCAAGCTCGCCGCGAAGGCAGCAGAAGAGAGGGTCTTCTTCGGGCCGGCCAGGCACGTAGGCCAGCTCCTCCTCGCCCGAGTCCTCGTTGCGCTCCATATGCAGGGTGCCGATCTCCAGGCCTTTCAGATCGCCCAGCAACAGCTGGTAGTCTTCGAGCGCAATCCCCATCTCCGCCGCCACTTCAGCCTCGCCCGGCGCATGGCCGGCGCGCGCCGTCAGAAGCCGGATGGCCTCCTCGACCGCGCGGCCCTTGCGGCGCAGTTCGCGCGGGCTCCAGTCCAGCGTCCTCAGACTGTCCAGAATCGCTCCCCGGATGCGGAACTGCGCGTAGCTGCGAAACTGCACTTTTTTGGCTGGATCGAACTTTGAAAAGGCGTCCATCAGCCCCACAACGCCGGCCGAGACCAGGTCTTCGATATCCACGTGCTGAGGAAGCCGCTCATGGATACGCCTGGCAAGAAAGCGCACGATCGGCAGGTGCTCGAGCAGCACCCGCTCCTGCTCGCCGTTGAGGATCGGACCCGCCACCGTCCCAGGCGGATAGCCCCCTCCAACCGCACCTCGGCGCGTCCGACTCTGATTTCCGATTGTGGCTCCTGCTTCAATTCCCATCGCTGTCCCCTGCCTCTCCCGATCTCGCCCGCCTGCCGCACACTGCTGTTCCCCGCCCGCCGTCAACGGTTCGTCTTCGCTCGCTGCGTCCTGCCCGTTCTGGCCCATCGCCCCACCTCTCAACGAACCGTGCCCACCGGGCGCAGGCGAATCTCGGGAGGAATCTCACCGGCGGCCACCACCGACAGGCGCGGCAACACGGGTTCCAGCCAGCGCTTGACGTGATAGCGAGCCGGACTTGGACAAAGAAGCACGGGCAGTGCCGCAGCCGAGGCGCTTCCAATGAGTTGTCTCAAAGAATCGGAGAGACGGCGCAAAATCGGGACCCCGGGAGCCGCGGCTGAGGTCAGCAGCCGATTGCCCGTTTCCGGCGCCAGGGTGGACAGGATCTCTTCTTCCAGAGCGGCGTCCAGCAACAGAACCGGCAACTGGCCTTCCTGGTCCAGAAGCGGATGAATCAGCCGTCTTCCCAGCGCCTGCCGGGCTGCTTCGACCAGCGTGACGACGTTCTTGTTCATCGGAGCCGTCTCAAGCAGCGCCTCCAGAATTGAACCCAGATCGCGGATGGAAACACGCTCGCGCAGAAGCTGCTCGAGGACTCTGCCGACCTCGCCCAAAGTGAGCAGCTTTGGCACCAGTTCCTCCATCAGCTTGGGATGGCTTTCATTCAGCGAGTCCAAGAGACGCTTGACCTCGGACCGGCCCAGTAACTCCCAGGCATGCTGGCGGACCAGTTCGCCCAGATGCGTGGTGATGACCGTGACCGCATCCACGACCGAATAGCCGGCGGCGATTGCCTGGTCTTCCAAGGCCGGCGCGATCCAGACGGCGGGAACGCCAAAGGCCGGCTCCCGCGCCTCTTTGCCTGCCAGAGGGCGGCGGTGCGGATCCCCGGAAACCGCCAGCATATGAGAGCCCTCGGTCTGCCAGCGGCCGATCTCCATTCCGCGCAGAGAGAACAGATACTCGCGCGGCTTCAGACGCAGGTTGTCCGAGATATGTACGGGAGGTACCAGGAAGCCCATCTCCGAGGAGAGGTGGCGGCGTAGCGAGCGAACCCGGCTCAGGAGTTGTCCGCCCTGCTTTTCGTCCACCAGCGGAATCAGTTGGAAGCCGATCTCGAGGGTGAGATCCTCTAGACGTAGAAGAGCGGCGAGATCGGAGGCCTGCCCCGGTTCCGCCTTCTTCTTATCGCCGGGGGCGATTTCCGGCGCCGGCGGCGCGGGAGGATTCGCCGACAGGCGGCGACCGCCCCAGTAGAGCGCCAGGGCTACCGTGGCAAAAGCAAACTTGGGCAGCCCCGGGATCAGGCACATGGCTCCGGAGACCAGGCTGGCCAGATAGAGCGTGGCGGGACGGCCCAGCAGTTGCTGGCGGATCTCGCCGCCCAGCATTCCTGCCGAGTTGGCGCGGGTGAGCGTGATGCCGCCAGCCACAGAGACCAGCAAGGACGGGATCAGCGTGACCAGCCCATCGCCCACGGTAAGCACGGTGTAAGTGCGCGCCGCCTCCCCCAACTCGACACCCTGCTGCAGAGTGCCGATCAGCAAACCGGCAATAATGTTGATGGCGGTGATGAGGATGGTGGCCAGCGAGTCACGCTGGTTGAAGCGCGCCGCTCCGTCCATGGCGCCGTAGAACTCGGCCTCACGGGCAATCGCCTGTCGGCGCTTCCGGGCCTCGGTCTCGTCGATCAGGCCGGCATTCATATCGGCGTCGATGGCCATCTGCTTGCCCGGCAGCGCATCAAGCGTAAATCGGGCCGTTACCTCCGCGGTGCGCACCGCGCCGTGCGAGACGACCAGAAACTGAATGGCGACCAGGGCCAGGAAGAGAACAAAGCCAACAACGTAGTTGCCGCCCACGACGAACTGGCCAAAGGCTTCGATCACCTTGCCTGCCGCGGCCGTTCCCTCAGACCCATGGAGCAGGATGCGGCGGCTGGAGGCGATGTTCAGCGATAGCCGGAACAAAGTCAGCAGCAGCAACAGGGTTGGAAAGACCGACAGCTCAACGGCGCGGCGAATCTGCATCGCCGAAAGGAAGACGATGATGGAGGCTGCCATCGAAAGCGCCAGCAGAAAGTCCAGAGCCCAGGACGGCAATGGGATCAGCATGACGAAGATCACGCTGATAGCGGCCAGCGGCAGCACATACTCCCGCAGCCGATGCCAGATTGACTGCGCGGGCAAGGCGCCCGCGGCTAGAACAGCCGTACTCATCGAGGACCTCCTCTAATGGGCGGGGCGCCAGGGGCGCGCCAGTTTTGTGCACCGGACCGGGCCTGCGCGCTGGCGCGAGCGGAAGCTTCGCGGGCGCGGCGATCCCGCAGTTCGGCCTCGACGCGTTGCCGGTAAAGGTAGGCGAGAATCGCGGCCACCGCCGCGTAGAGATCTGCGGGAATGGGCTGGCCCACTTCGACGGTGCGGTAAAGCGAGCGGGCCAGCGGCGGGTTCTCGATAATGGGCACGCCAGCCCAGCGCGCCTCGGCCTTGATCTCCTCGGCCAGCAGGTTCCTTCCCTTGGCCATGACCTTGGGAGCTTCCATGGTGGTGAAGTCGAAGCCCAGGGCCACGGCATA